>JAUXXW010000045.1 GCA_030684775.1 Pseudomonadota bacterium | reverse complement strand
CCAACGCAAGGGGGGTGCCGGATTCGTAAGCGCTGGAGCGCCAACGACTCCGCTGCCCAACGAACCGCCGCGATGTTGGGCACGCTTCGCTTTGCCCAACCTACGTCACTACGTCACTGCCGGGCACCCGGCAACTCGCTGGAGAGAAAAGTGGGCATGGATGGCGGGGGAAAGAACACCAGCGCTACTCGCCAGTAGCGCCGCCTGTTTCCTCTGAACACTTGTCGGCCCTGCCCGGTTATTCCGCTAACCGGCTATACTCGCCGCGCTTTTGACAAATGTGGCAACTTTGGCGATCTCTATGGACCCCTCTTCCCCCGAAACGAACGATCCCTATTGCAGTACCTCGCAAGCCGCCAAAATGCTGGGCGTCTCGCTTGGGACTGTGCAGAACATGGTTGAAGAAGGTGTGCTCGATGCCTGGAAAACCTCGGGTGGGCATCGCCGCATCAAGCGTGAGTCCGTCATGGCCCTGCTCGCCAGGCGCGGTAGCGCGCAGGTCGCGCCGGCGGTCGGAGAAGGCGGCTTGTCGCTGTTGATCGCCGAGGACGATACCTTTCTGCAAAAGCTCTACCGCAAGACCATAGACGGTTGGGGGCTGCCGATATCCATCGAGATCGTCGGCAATGGCTTCGATGCCTTGATGGTGGTCGGCCAGCGCGTGCCGGACGTACTCATCGTCGATCTGATCATGCCCGGGATGGATGGTTTCGAACTGGTCCGCGCTCTGCACGGCAACCCGGCCTTATCCGGCACCGACATCATCGTGGTCAGCAGCATGAGCCGGGAAGACATCGGCAAGCGCGGCACCTTGCCGCCGGACGTGCCGATTTATGGCAAACCCATCCCATTCCATGAATTGCACGGTTTTTTCCGCGCCAAGATCACCCAGAAGCTCAGACTGCAACGCGGCCGTTGATTCGTGGATCATGCCCGGCGCAATACGAATAGCGGCGTAGCTGCGTAGGTTGGGCAAAGCGGAGCGTGCCCAACGAACCGTCGCGATGTTGGGCACGCTCCGCTTTGCCCAACCTACGTCGGTGGCGCTCAAGTTTTTTCCCGTTGAGCCGTAAGTGGGGCATTCCAACGATCCCCTCGACAAGGTGCCCATGTTAAACAACCTCAAAATTGCCCACCGTTTGTGGCTCACTTCGCTTCTGGCGGGCAGCTTGTTCTTCATTTCCGTGATCACCGGCTACCTGGGTTTGACGGCGGCGGAAAAATCGTTGAAGACGGTGTTCGAAGATCGGGCGGTGCCCATGCACGACCTGTCCCGCGTGGGCACGATCATCCAGGAAAACGCCAGCCATATCCTGCTTGCCTTCCAGCATGACCCGATGGGCCCACTACATGCGATTCATGACCACCCGTTCACCCTGCACCTGGAAGCGATGGACAAAGGCAAACAGGAGATCGACGGCATCTGGACCAAATACATGGCCACTTATCTCACCGATGAAGAAAAAATCCTGGCGGCGGATTTCGCAGAGAAACGCAAAGCCTGGGTCGGGAAGATGATGGAAGCCAGAGCAGGAATCGCGGCCGGAAATTACAGCCCGGATGCGATGGCGCAGTTCCTGAAAGCCGGCCGTGAGGAGGGCAAGGCCACGAGCGAGGCCATGGGAAAGCTGATGACCTACCAGGAAACCGTGGCACGGCAGGAGTATGAAGCGGCCGAGGCACGCGTACAGACACACCTCTGGTTTTATGGCGCGTTGATCGTGATCGGCGTCTTGGGTGTGTTGGGCATGTCCGTGCTCACGATTCGCCGTATCACGCATAGCCTCTCGGTGGCGGGGGCCATGGTCGAGGCGATTGCCTCCGGCGATCTCACCCAGCCGGTTCCGCAATCCGGTTCCGATGAAATCGGCGTGATGCTGGGCAAACTCGCGGTCATGCAGAACAACCTGCGCGATCTGATCGGCGCGGTACGAAACAACGTGAACAACCTTGATCGAGAGGCGAAAGAGCTATCGGCATCCTCGTCCAACAGCGCGCGCGCCAGTGAATCGCAGTCGGAAGCGGCCGCCAGCATGGCCGCCTCGGTGGAACAGCTTTCCGTGTCCATCGACCAGGTGGAAGAACATGCGCGCGAGGCGCGCGGCGTCACCCTGACTTCCGGCAGCCAATCGGAAGAGGGGGGCCGCATCATCCACGAAGCGGCCAGCGAGATGGGCCGTATTGCCGAGGCGGTGAACGCCACCGCCGGCACCATCCGGCAACTGGAAGACTATTCCGGGCAGATTTCCAGCATCGTCAGTGTCATCAAGGACATCGCCGACCAGACCAACCTGCTCGCGCTCAATGCCGCCATCGAAGCCGCGCGGGCGGGCGAGCAGGGGCGCGGTTTCGCGGTGGTGGCCGACGAGGTGCGCAAACTGGCTGAGCGCACCGCCAATTCCACCCAGGAAATCACCACCATGATCGGCAAGATCCAACAGGGCACGCAGCGCGCAGCGCAGGAAATGGAGTCCGGCGTGCAGCGGGTCAACGATGGCGTCAACCTGGCGCACAAGGCGGGGGATTCCGTGACCGGCATTCGCTCCAGCTCAGAAAAAGTGACTCATGCCGTGGACGACATCAATCTGGCGCTCAAGGAACAGTCTGTCGCCGCGCGGGAAATCGCCCAGAAAGTGGAACGCATCGCCCAGGGCGCCGAAGAAAACAGCGCCGCCGTCAACCAGACCGCCGCTTCCGCCGAACAGTTGCGGATGCTGTCCAGCGACCTCCAGCAACTGGCGGGGCGCTTCCGGGTTTGAATGTATTTCCCCCCTTCCCAAAGGGGGAAAGGGGGGCGTGCTGTAGGTCAGAAACGCTGGCGGGCCGGCGCCTTCCGACTTCTCTGGCGGAAGAAGCGTAGGTTGGGCAAAGCGCAGCGTGCCCAACAACCCGTCGCCATGTTGGGCACGCTGCGCTTTGCCCAACCTACGTCTACTCAGAAATCCCCCCAGCCCTCTTTGGGAAAGGGGGGCGTTACACGGCTCTGTCGCATCCGTGCGGCATAATCACCCGGCTCCCTCACACGCCATCCCCCCATGCAAACTTATTCCACCCTGGCCGCTATCGACCTCGGCTCCAATTCCTTTCATTTACAGGTGGGGCGGGTCGAAGGCGAGCAGCTTTTCTACCTCGATGCCATCAAAGAATCGGTGCGCTTGGCCGGCGGTCTCAATGCCAACAAGCGCCTTGACGGCGCTTCACAACGGCGCGCGTTGAATTGTCTGGCACGTTTCAGTGAACGCTTGCAGGGCATGCCGGCAGGCGCGGTGCGGGCGGTGGGCACCTCGGCCTTGCGGGTAGCCAAGAACGCGCCTGAGTTCCTGGAAAAAGCGCGTGCCGCGCTGGGTTTTGAAATCGAAATCGTCGCCGGTCGCGAAGAGGCGCGCCTGATCTATCTGGGTGTTTCGCACAGCCTGCCGCTCGACCCGGAACCGCGCCTGGTGGTGGACATCGGCGGCGGCTCCACCGAATGCATCATCGGCACCGGTTATGAAGCGCAGGACCGGGAAAGCCTGCGCATGGGTTGCGTGGTATTCAGCAATCGATTCTTCGCCAGCGGCGTCATCGACAAGGCCTCCATGAAGGCGGCCGAGATTGCCGCGCGCATCGAAACTCGCCTCGTCACCGGCCCGGTATTCGGCAAGGGCGCCTGGGCCGAGGCGGTGGGTTCCTCGGGCAGCGCGCGCGCGCTGGGTGACATCTGCCAACAGAACGGCCATTCCGACGGCGCCATCACCCTGGATGGCCTCAGATGGCTGCGTGAACGGCTAATCAAGCTGGGCAATATCGATCAACTGGATGTGCTCGGCCTGAAACCGGATCGCCGCCCGGTCATTGTCGGCGGTCTCGCCATCATGCTGGCGCTGTTCGAGGAACTGGGCATCGAGCGCATGGCCGTGGCGCAGGGGGCCATGCGCGAAGGCATCCTGTGGGATTTGATCGGCCGGGTGCATGACCGCGACATGCGCGACATCACCGTCAGCCAGTTTCAGCGCCGCTATCAGGTGGATATGGCGCAGGCGCGACGGGTGGAAACCCAGGCGCTGGCCCTGTTCCAGGCACTGACCCCGTCGCCCGAGGCCGAGCGGCGCCTCGCCTGGGCGATGCGTCTGCATGAAATCGGCATCTCCATCGCCCATTCCGGCTTCCACAAACATGGCGCCTACATCCTGGAAAACGCCGATATGCCCGGATTTTCCCGGCGTGACCAGACCTTCATGGCCCTGCTGGTGCGCGCCAGCCGAGGCGGCCTGGACAAGCTCGGCCTCGCCCCCAGCGCCGCCGAATGGCCGCTCATCCTGTGCCTGCGTCTGGCCTTGCTGTTCAATATGAGCCGCAGCGATGCCGTGTTGCCGGCCATCTCGCTGAATTGCGAAGCGGGTGTCTGCCGGCTTTCCCTACCGGCTGACTGGCTCAAGGACAACCCGCTCACCCGCGCGGTGCTCGACGATGAAGTGCGCGATTGGAGTAAAGCGGCGGCGGGCCTGCGCCTGGAACTGATTTAGGGGCGGGGCGCCAACGCCCAGGCACAAACCGCCCAATCCCCCTTTTCAAAAGTGGGAGACAAACCCGCTCGTTCCGGGCCAATATGTTGCAGTGCAAACAAACCCGGCAGCCATGCCCACTGTCGCTAAGTCCCCCCCAACCCTCCTTTTGCAAAGGGGGGGAGCAACGCATCGTCGCGCCACGCTGCCCACTTGCGCAAAGCGGGATCGCCCCGCCGCCGCGCCACTCACCCCCCTTTATCAAAGGGGGGCAGGGGGGATTTCTCCCAGGCTCACTATGACCACCGAAGCTAAATCCCCCCCAGCCCCCCTTTACAAAGGGGGGAGCAAGCCCGCCATCGCGCCACCCACCCCACTTTTGCAAAGGGGGGAGCTACCCAGCCCCGCCACGCTGGAGTCGGTCTTCCGCCACATCGCCGCCACCCGCATGGCCGGCGTTTCCTTGCTCAATCCGGCGCTGGAGGTGTAAGCCGTGGGCTTCCGGCGCTGGCGCGAGGACTGGGTGGGCGTGCTCATCACCCCCTGGTTCATGAGCCTGATCTGCCTGCCCGGGCCGGGTTCGGCCTATGAGTCGCTTTCGAGCGGCAGCAAGCAGGATGTGGCGCTGCCTTCCGGCGACTATGAATTTCTCTCCGCCCATGAAGATGCGTTGGGGCATTACCTCACCAGCTCCTTGTTTTCGCCCATGTTCGAATTTCCCGACATGGCGCGGGCGCGGGAAGTGGCGGAGGCGGTGCTGGCGGAAGTGTTCAAGCCCGCCGAGGCCACCCCAGACGCGCCGCCGGTAGGACTTGCGGAAAAGCTGGAACAACCGATGAGCCGGCGCGGTTTCTTCGGCGCGCTGCTGCGCCCTGGTAACCCCGATGCTTAGCGAACCCAGCCGGACGGCGCATTACACTTGCGGCCGCTACCCACCCTTCGAGGAATCGCCGACATGAGCGGCCAAGTGAAAAAGGGCTACGCCCGCGCCCTGGACATCAAGCACGGTCGCGTCGACATGAGCCACGGCGGCGGCGGTCGCGCCATGGTGCAACTGATCGCCGAACTGTTCGCCAAGCATCTCTCCAACGAATACCTGGCCCAGGGCAACGACGGCACCTGCTTACCGCAAGGCGCCGGCCAACTGGTGGTGTCCACCGACAGCCATGTCGTCTCGCCCCTGTTCTTTCCCGGCGGCGATATTGGCGGCCTCTCGGTGCACGGCACCGTCAACGACGTCGCGGTAATGGGCGCCACGCCGCTCTACCTCACCGCCGGCTTCATCCTGGAAGAAGGTTTTCCCCTGGCCGACCTGGCGCGCATCGTCGAATCCATGGCCAGGGCGGCGGCTGAGGCGGGCGTGAAACTGGTGGCGGGCGATACCAAGGTGGTGGAGCAGGGCAAAGGTGACGGCGTCTTCATCACCACCACCGGCATCGGCTTCCTGCCTGCGGGCGTCCACCTCTCCGGCGACCTGGCGCGGCACGGTGACGTGCTGCTGGTCTCCGGCAGCGTCGGCGACCACGGCATGGCGATCATGAGCAAGCGGGAAAACCTCTCCTTCGACGCGCCCATCCTGTCCGATACCGCCTCCCTGAACGGCCTCACCGCCGCCATGCTGGCCAGCGGCGCCGCGATCCGTGTGATGCGCGACCCGACCCGTGGCGGCCTCGCCGCGACCATCAACGAGATCGCCCAGCAATCCGGCGTCGGCGTCCACCTGGAAGAAGCCGCGATTCCCGTGAAACCGGAAGTCGAAGCCGCCTGCGAATTGCTCGGCCTCGACCCGCTCAACATCGCCAACGAAGGCAAACTCATCGCCGTCTGCGCCGCCGAGGACGCGGAAAAACTCCTCGCCGCCATGCGCGCCCACCCCCTCGGCCGGCAAGCCGCCGTCATCGGCAAGGTAGTGGAAGACTCCAACGGCTTCGTCCAGATGAAAACCCGGTTCGGCGGCAGGCGCATGGTGGATTGGCTTTCTGGCGAGCAGTTGCCGAGGATTTGTTGATGGCGAGGGTGAAACAAATCCCCCCCAGCCCCCCTTTGGAAAAGGGGGGAGCCAACCCACCCAGCCCCCCTTTGAAAAAAGGGGGGGCCATCCCCCCCTTTTCCAAAGGGGGGCTAGGGGGGATTTCTGCAACGCCGACCCTCACCCTCAACGACTTCGAACCCCGCCTGAAAGCCTACGCCCGCGATCTGCGCAAACGGCAAACCGACGCCGAGCAACATCTCTGGCAGCACCTCCGCCGTGACCAGTTGGGCGTTCGCTTCCTGCGCCAACGCCCGCTGGGTTGCTACATCGTCGATTTCTACGCGCAAGCCGCCAGACTGGTGATCGAACTGGATGGCGGCCAGCATTTCGAGCCGGAGTATCAGGCCAGGGATGCCGAGCGTGACGCCTGGTTGAATGCGCAAGGGTTCAAGGTGCTGCGCTTCGATGACCGGCAGGTGTTGACCGAGATTGAGGCGGTGCTGGAGGTGATATTGCGGGCGGTGCGGCAATCGGCCGTTGTACAAATCCCCCCCCCGCCCCCCTTTGAGAAAGGGGGGAGCAAACCCCCTGCCGCCAAGGGGGAGGTGAGGGTAGAGCCACCACCGCCCTCAATCGAAGGGTCCCCCCCTTCGCAAAAGGGGGGAGCCAACCACCACGCCGCCAAGGGGGCGACGGGGGCAGAACAACCACCGCCCTCAATCGAAGGGTCCCCCCCTTTCCCAAAGGGGGGACAGGGGGGATTTGTTGATTTGTCCGACCGCGACGACCGCCAAACCTAGCCATGCGCATCCTCTTCCTCACCCACGCCTTCAACAGCCTGACCCAGCGCCTCTATGTGGAACTCACGGCGCTCGGCCATGAAATCGCCATCGAGTTCGACATCAACGACAGCGTCACCATCGAGGCGGTCGAGTTGTTCCGCCCCCACCTCATCCTGGCGCCCTATCTGCGCCGGGCGATTCCGGAAGCCATCTGGCGCCGGCATGTCTGCCTGATCGTGCATCCCGGCATCGTCGGCGACCGAGGGCCGTCGGCGCTGGATTGGGCGATTCTCGATGGGGAATCCGAATGGGGTGTCACCGTGCTCCAGGCGGAAACGGAAATGGATGCCGGCCCGGTGTGGTCGAGCGCAACCTTCCCCATGCGCGTGGCCAAGAAGTCCAGCCTGTACCGCAACGAAGTGACCGAGGCGGCGGCGCGGGCGGTGCGTGCCGCCCTGGAACATCTGCCGGACTATCAGGCGGGAATCTGGATGCCTGAGCCACAGGCGCGGGGACTGGCGCGCCCGCTGATGAAACAGACGGATCGCGCCATCGACTGGCTGCGTGACGACACCGCCCGGGTGCTGGCCAAACTCAACGGCGGCGACGGTTTTCCCGGCGTGCGCGACAGCCTGTTCGGGCACCCCTGCCACCTCTACAACGCCAGCGCCTTTGCCGCTCAAGGCGAACCCGGCGCGCTGCTCGGGCGGGTGGGGGAGGGCGTGGTGCGGGCCACGGTCGATGGCGCGGTGTGGATCGGGCATGCGAAGACGGAGGCTGTGGGGATCAAGTTGCCGGTGGCGGCGGTGTTTCCGGAAGTGGCGGGATTGGATATGTTGCTAAATCTGATGAAGCCCCTACCCTTCGGTACCCCCCAGCCCCCCTTTGATAAAGGGGGGAGTGACGTTGCCGCCAGTTCGGGCGCCTCCGCCGTTGGCAAAGCGGAAACCCCTTTGATCGAAGGCGGCGGGTTTGCTCCCCCCTTTTCCAAAGGGGGGCCGGG
>JAUXXW010000043.1 GCA_030684775.1 Pseudomonadota bacterium | reverse complement strand
ATGCAGTTGCTGGGCAACCTGTTCGAGTACGCGCTCGATCAGGCCGGGCAGGACATTAACATCCTCGGTGCCACTTCCGGCGATACCGGTTCGGCGGCCGAATACGCGATGTGCGGCAAGCACAATGTGCGTGTGTTCATGCTCTCGCCCGAACATGGCATGACCCGCTTCCAGCAGGCGCAGATGTATTCGCTGCAAGACGCCAATATCTTCAACATCGCCGTGCATGGTGTGTTCGACGAATGCCAGGACATCGTCAAAGCGGTGTCCAACGACCATGCCTTCAAGGCGAAATACCGCATCGGCGCGGTGAATTCGATCAACTGGGCGCGGGTGGCGGCGCAGGTCATCTATTACTTCAAGGCTTACTTCGCAGTTACCAATCTCGCCGTGACCACGGAAGCCGTCCAGCCGGTGGACTTCGCGGTGCCCTCCGGCAATTTCGGCAACGTCTGCGCCGGCCACATCGCCCGCATGATGGGCCTGCCGATCCGCCGCCTGATCGTCGCCACCAACGAAAACGACGTGCTCGACGAATTCTTCCGCAGCGGCGTCTACCGGCCACGCAAGTCGGCGGAAACCCTACACACTTCCAGCCCGTCGATGGACATCTCCAAGGCGTCCAACTTCGAGCGTTTCATCTTCGACCTGGTCGGCCGCGATGGCGCCCGGGTGGCGGAACTCTGGCGCGCGGTGGATGCCGGCGACAGTTTCGACCTGAAGCCCTCCGGTCTGTTCGACGACGTCGCCACCTTCGGTTTCGTCTCCGGCACCAGCAGCCACGCCGACCGCCTGGCGACCATCCGCATGGCCTGGGAGCAGTACGCCACGGTGATCGATACCCACACCGCCGACGGCCTGAAAGTGGGCCTGGAGCATCGCGAACCCGGCGTGCCGCTGGTCTGTCTGGAAACCGCGCTGCCGGCCAAGTTCGAGGACACCATCGTCGAGGCGCTGGGCCGCAAGCCGGAACGTCCGGCCGGGCTGGAGAACATCGAAAGCCTGCCGCAGCGGGTCGAGGTGATGGACGCCGATGTGGCGGCGGTGCGGGCGTTCGTCGCCTTGCCTGCGGATGACTGACCTGTAGCGCCGGCATCCCTGCCGGCTTTCAAAGGACGCCGGCAAGGATGCCGGCGCTACAAATGAGCCGACTTCGTCTTTTCCTCCTTCTCGCCCTACTGCCGTTCGCCGCACTGGCGTTCTGGTCCGGCGACAACGGTAATAAAAGCGCCCGCGCCGTCGCGGAAATCGCCGTCGCCGACCTGCCGCCCGAAGGCCGCGCTACCCTGGCTCTGATCAAGCAAGGCGGCCCCTTTCCCTATTCCCGCGACGGCATCATCTTCGGCAACCGCGAAGGCCTCCTGCCCGCACAATCACGCGGTTATTACCGCGAATACACGGTGCCGACGCCGGGCCTGAGCCACCGCGGCCCTCGTCGCATCGTCTCCGGCGGGCACGGCGGGGAGTACTGGTACACGGCCGACCATTACCGTTCCTTCAAGCGGATACGCGAATGAACGGCGTCTTCCGAATCAGCGCGTTACCAGCGCAAGCCATGCCCATCCTCGATGGCCGTTTGCTTGGCGACAAGGAAAGCCTGCTCGCCGCGCTGGGCCGGGAGCTGCATTTTCCCGACTACTACGGCGGCAACTGGGATGCGCTGGATGAGTGCCTGGCTGACCTGTCCTGGCACACCGGCCCGCTACGCTTGTTGATCACTCACGCGGATAGCCTGCCGGACAATTTGCGGGAAAGCCTGGTCGAGGTATTTCTCGATGCCGCGAAGCCGTGGGCCGAGGCGGGCAGGATCTTCGCGTTGTATCTGGCGGATAGCGCCGCGTCGTAGTTCAGGTCTTCAATGCACCTGGTCGCCGCGATGGCGACGCCAGATCACGGTCATGGCCAGACTGATGAACAGGCCGAAGCTGACGATGATCCAGTGGATGTGCACGCCATGCCCGACCATGAAGGCGTAGGCGCCGAGCAGGACGAGAATGCCGATGTTCTCGTTGAAGTTCTGGATGGCGATGGAATGGCCCGCCCCCATCAGCAGGTGGCCGCGATGCTGCAACAGGGCGTTCAACGGCACCACGAAGTAGCCGGCCAGCGCGCCGATGAACAGCAACAGCCCGGCCGCGACTCGCCAATCGT
Organism: Pseudomonadota bacterium; assembly: GCA_030684775.1. Taxonomy (GTDB): domain Bacteria; phylum Pseudomonadota; class Gammaproteobacteria; order Burkholderiales; family Thiobacillaceae; genus PFJX01. The sequence continues at coordinate 3,690 of JAUXXW010000043.1, read as the reverse complement.
TGACGAATACCATCAAGATGACCGTCAGGCCCAGCACAATGCCGGCCGGCAGCACTTTCACCGAACTTTCCAGCTTCACCCACTTGCCGGCGATGGCCGAACCGATCGCAATGCCGACCGCCACCACGGCAGTCAGTTGCGTCGCCTCGGTGAGGCCGAATTTCATGTTGAACGCCGCCCAGGACAGCACCACCAGGCGCAGGGTCGCGCCCACACCCCAGAACAGGGTGGTGACCGCGAGCGAAACCTGGCCCAGAGGGTCTTTCCACAAGAGCTTGAACAAGTGCCAGAAGTTGTATATCAGGAACGCGGGGTTTTTCCGGGGTGGGCGGTGGTCGATGGCCACCACCGGGATGTGCAGGTTGAACCAGGCGGCGATGAGGTAGAGGAGGACGATGATGGAGATGGCGAATTGCGGTACGCCCAGCCAGGCATCCACGCCCCAGTCGCGTAGCGCGGCCCCGGACAGCGCCGGACTGATCATGAGGCCGCCGAGCACGGCGCCGAGCACGATGGCGGCCACGGTGGCCCCCTCCATCCAGCCGTTCGCCTCGACCAACTGGCTGGGCGGCAGGTATTCGGTGAGGATGCCGTACTTGGCCGGCGAATAGGCCGCCGCGCCCAGGCCGACAATGGCGTAGGCATATAACGGCGGCATCCCGGCCAGCATCGCCAGACAGCCGGTCAATTTGATGAAGTTGGAGATGAGCATGACCCGACCCTTGGGCATGGAGTCGGCAAAGGAACCGACAAAGGGCGCGAGCAGGATGTAGGAAATGATGAAGAACTGCTGCAGAAGTGGCACATGCCAATCCGGCGCGGAGATCTCCATGAGCAATGCGATGGCGGCGAACAGGAGGGCGTTGTCGGCGAGCGCGGAAAAAAATTGCGCCACCAAAATGATGTAAAAGCCGCGATTCATCAGGCCGGAATTTTGGAGGGGTATCGGTATGCCATCGGGAGCCGGACTTATATCACGGCACATGGGTGCCCGCTATCCGGAAACCGCGTCAGCGCGCCGTATTCCGGCGCTTCACGGCGAGTTTTCTTGATCTCTGTCGTTATTACTTCTGGGCTAGATAAGAAAATTATGATTGAATCACATAACTAAAATTTATCCGTACATAAGAATGGCCGACAGACGCCTGCAAGTATTCCATACCGTAGCGAAACAGCTTTCTTTCACAAAAGCGGCGGAATTGCTGTTCATGACCCAGCCGGCCGTGACTTTCCAGGTCAAGCAACTGGAAGAACATTTCAATACCCGACTGTTCGAGCGCTCACACGGGAGAATTTCTCTCACCCCCGCAGGTGAACTGGCGCTGGATTTCGCCGAACGCATCCTCAACCTGACCGGCGAAATGGAAGCGCGCATTTCCGAACTCACCGGCCAGATCAGTGGGCCGTTGCTGATCGGTGCCTCCACCACCATCGCCGAATACATGCTTCCCCGCCTCCTGGGCGAGTTCAAGCAGCGCCACCCGGAAACCCAGGCGCGTCTCACCGTTGCCAACTCCGAGACCATCGAGAACAAGGTGGCGGACCACACCCTGGACCTGGGCCTGATCGAATCGCCCTCGCACCATCCCAATCTGGTCACAGAGGTGTGCTGCGAGGATGAACTGGTGATGATCTGCGCGCCGTTCTCCGATCTCGCCAAAGCGACATCCGCCAGCCCCCGCCAGGTGGCCGACCATCCCTACATCAGCCGCGAATCCGGCTCCGGCACGCGCGAGTGCATTGACGATTTCCTTCGCCTGAATGGCGTCAACCTGGACGAAGTCAATGTGGTCATGGAACTGGGCAGCCGCGAGGCGATCAAGGGCGCGGTGGCTGCCGGCCTGGGGGTGGCTGTGGTCTCCAGCACCACTGTGGTCAAGGAAATAAAGCTGGGCGAACTCATCGCCATCCCGCTTGATCCCCCCCTGCGTCGACAACTCACGCTGGTCTATCCGCAGGAAAAATTCCGCAGCAAACTGCTCCAGTCCTTCCTCGATTTCCTGGAGACAAGTCCCCTGGTCAAGGAATACGCCCTGCCTCGGAAGATTCAATGACCGCCGACGAACGTCGACTGCTGCGCCGCGAACCAGTCGGCGCCCTGGCCGAGCGCGGATTGATTCAATGACCGCCGACGAACGTCGACTGCTGCGCCTCTACCGCGCACTCTCTCCCGTTCGGCAGGAGGGCTTGCTCGACTACGCAGAATTCCTGCTCTCCCGCGTCCAGCCGGAGACACCGGAAGTACCCAGCGAGCCGCTCGCCATCCCTCGTCCCGCTCAGGAAAGCGTGGTCAAGGCGATCAAACGTCTAAGGGCAACCTACCCGATGCTGGATCGCGCCAAAATACTGCACGAGACATCCGGATTGATGATGCAGCATCTGGCTCACGGCAAGCCCGCACCCGAAGTTATCGACGAGCTGGAGGCCTTGTTCCTCCGCCATTTCGAGGCGCTGCAATCTGCCGGGTAGCGCTAAGCGCCTACCTGAAAGACAATCACGGCCCGCTGACTCGCAACTCCACAAGCAATTCAACGAGGTTCTCATGGCCAACGCCGACCAGGCTGAACTGGATAAATTCAGCCAACTTGCCCACCGCTGGTGGGATACCAACTCCGAATTCAAGCCCCTGCACGACATCAACCCACTGCGACTGGAATGGATTGACCACCAGGCCGGCATCCAGGGCAAACGCGTGCTGGATATTGGTTGCGGTGGCGGCATCCTGGCCGAGAGCATGGCCGCCAAAGGCGCCCAGGTCACCGGTATCGATCTTTCCGAGAAAGCGCTCAAGGTCGCCAAACTGCATCAGCTCGAAAGCGGCGTGCAACTCGACTACCGCCTGATCTCCGCCGAGGATATGGCAGCCGAACAGCCGGAAGCATTCGACGTGGTCACCTGCATGGAAATGCTGGAACACGTGCCGGACCCCGCTTCCATCCTCGCTGCCTGCGCCGCAATGGTGAAACCCGGCGGCTGGGTGTTTCTTTCCACGCTGAACAGAAACGCCAAGAGCTACCTGTTCGCCATCCTTGGCGCCGAATACGTGCTCAATATGCTGCCGCGCGGCACCCACGAATGGGCCAAATTCATCCGCCCGCACGAACTCGCCCGCCACGCCCGCGAGGCCGGTCTGGAAACCGTGCAGATCATGGGCATGACCTACAACCCGTTCACCAAGGTCTACCGGCTGGAACAGGATACCGACGTCAACTATCTGATGGCCTGCCGGAAATCCTGATTGCCTGAACCCCTCCCCCCTCGGGGGAGGGCAGGGGAGAGGGAAACCCGCTTCATACCCCAACTCCACCTCCACCATGTACCGCACCATCCTGTTCGACCTCGATGGCACCCTGGTCGACACCGCGCCCGATCTGGCCTACGCCCTCAATGTGCTGAGAAGCCGACGCGGCCTGGCGGCCCTGGCGGACAATCTCACCCGGCCGCAAGCCTCCCATGGCACCCAAGGGCTGCTCCGAGTCGGATTCGGCGTCACCCAGGAACAAGCCGAGTTCTCCGCCCTGCGCGAGGAATTCCTGGCGGTTTACGCTAGCCCACGTTTAACAACTCCCTCTCGATTCCCATTGATTTCCGCACGTAACCCATTGATTCTTTGTTGCTTCCGTCCTGAATTCGTGGTGTAGTGCCTTATTATTTATGGGGTCGTCCCACAAACCCCTTGCCTGGCGCTAT
>JAUXXW010000038.1 GCA_030684775.1 Pseudomonadota bacterium | reverse complement strand
AGGAACCAAGAAACTGATCGTCTGACCATGGAATTACGCGAAAACAGGGGATGAAAAACACCTGTACGCGGTAACGTTATGTTTTGTATGGGGAAAATATGGGGGCTGTTAAACCTGGGCTACGGCGCTGGACACCTAAGCAAGCGCTCATAACCGTTTTGAATCCGTCATTCCCGATAAAAACACCCGGGAATGACGGCCCAAGCTGGTTTCGCGGTTCTATTTACGCGCCCATCGCCGCAAGCCTCGGACTGGCCCGTTTCACACTCGAACTTCCTGCTTCGCCAGTGTTTGATGCATGCGCTCAATGGCGCCAACCAGGATGCGCACGTCTTCTCCGTGCAGTTGTGGATAGTGCTCGTGGATGACGCGATGAGCCAGATAATCGATGGGGCTGCCCGCCCAGTCATGGCGGTTGTGGAACAAGTGGTCGATATGGATACGGGCTTCGGGGTAGATGGCGCGCAGGTGCGGGTAACGGCGGCGCTCGTTGGCGGGCTGGGGTTCGCTATTGATGTCCATGATCTGTCTCCTCGTTGATTGCCGGGCGATTGGCTTTACATAGCCTAGTGTTTTTATCGGATTTATCCAGGTGACGTGTGTAAGTACTATGCCTGTCCACTTGGCTTCGAGTTTTCCACCATGATGAATCTCGGTTTTATCGGCCTGGGCGCGATGGGGCGGCCCATGGCGCTGAATTTGCGCAAGACTGACCATGCGCTATGGGTTTTTTCCCGCAATCCTGGACGCGCGCAAACACTGGTCGAAGCCGGCGCGACGCTTGCCGCTTCGCCATTCGCCGTCGCGCGCGCGGTCGATGTGCTGTTCCTCAATGTCTCCGACGACGCGGCGGTGGAATCCGTGCTGTTCGGGCCACAAGGCGCGGCGGCCGGTTTGCGCGCCGACAGCGTGGTGGTGGACATGGGCACCACTTCCCCGACCGCCACTCGTGGTTTCGCCGCGCGTCTGGCGGAAGCGGGCGTGGCCTGGCTGGACGCCCCGGTATCCGGCGGTGAGGCGGGAGCGAAGGCGGCTACGCTGTCCATCATGGTCGGCGGTTCCGTGGCTGCTTTCGCGTGGGTCTTGCCGCTGTTTCAGACGATGGGCAAGAACATCGTGCATGTGGGGGAGACCGGCGCCGGCCAGGTGGCCAAGGCGTGCAACCAGATCGTGGTTTCCGCCACCCTGCTGGGGGTGGCGGAGGCGCTGACCTTTGCCCGCAAACAAGGGGTCGATGCAGCCAAGGTGCGGGCCGCGCTGCTGGGCGGTTCCGCCTATAGCCGGATACTCGAAATCCATGGCCAGCGCATGTTGACGCGGGAATTCACGCCCGGCTTTCGCGCGCGTCTGCATCAGAAAGACATGGGTATCGTCCTCGCCGAGGCGCGGCAGGCGAATGTCGCCGTGCCGAGTGCCGCGCTGGCCGCGCGGATGCTGAACGCGCTGGTGGCGGCGGGCGCGGGGGAACTGGACTCGGCCGCGCTGGTCACCCTGCTGGAACGCCTCGCGGGGTTGGAAGCATGAATAACTTGTTGAAGTTGCTCGGCTTGTGCGCGCTCAGCTTGAGCGCGGTGGCGGCGGACATGACCGAGATCCGCTACCTGGATCAGGAACCGGATCAGACCGCCTATACCAGCCGCATCCTGGTGCTGGGCGAACGCCTGCGCATGGACTACGGCCACGATGAGGAGGATTTCATCCTGTATGACCGTCGTGCCCACATGGTCTGGTTGGTGGCGCATGGCGAGCGTCGCCTTACCGGCATTCCCGCGCGGCCGATGAAAACGGTCGCGAAGACAGCGGCCTGGCCGCAAGGCTGGCGGCTTTCCCAGGAACGCCAGGCCAGCGGCGCCAATGCTTTGATCCAGGCGCGTCTGAACGATCAGCTTTGCGTGGAATTCAAAAGCGCGCCGATCCTGAAACCCGAGGCGCGTCTGTTGCGCGACTTTCGCCGCGCCCTGGCCGGCAATCAGGCCGATTCCTGGAACAGCACGCCGGAGGAGTTGCGCCAGCCCTGCACGCTGGTGGTGGATGTGCGCCAGGCGGGCCTGGAGTATCAACAGGGCCTGCCCCTGGCGATTCGTTACTGGGATGGCCGCAGCCGGGTCTACCAAAGCCACACGACACGAACCGCGCAAGCCGCCCTGTTCGAACTTCCCACCGCTTATCAGCGCTTTGTACTGGGCGCTCAGGCCGGCCCGTAGTCGTCTCTCCCACTGTTGCCACGGTCTTGCGCCGCAGTAATCGTAGGTTGGGCAGCGGAGTCGTTGTCCGCTTTAGCGGCTTACGAATCCGGCGTGCCCAACATTGCGACGGGTTGTTGGGCACGCTGCGCTTTGCCCAAGCTACGCTTCCGGGGTTGGCCCGCATCGTCCTCTCCTTTGGTCGCCACGGCCTTGGTGTGTCGGTTTTGCTAATAAGTAATTGATTATTTATAAATATAATTAAATTCTATCAATCAATTAATTTATTGAATGGTACGAATATTTCAATTAGGCTCGCGTGGTCTTTACCAGGAGAGGTAGAGACCATGAATTGACCAACTTTTAAAGGTGAGACTAAAAATGCGATACCTCATGGCCCTGGCATTGGCAGTTGCTGTTTCCACACCCGCGGTTGCCAGCATGGAACTTTCCGATAAATACGAATGCGGCGATTGCCACAAGATGGACGTAAAACCGGGCGCGACCAGGAAGAAGAAGGAAGGCCCCAGCTACAAGGAAATCGCCCAGGAATACAAAGGCAAGAAGGGCGTCGAGAAGCAACTCGTGGACAGCATCAAGAAGGGCAGCAAGGACGTCTGGGCGAAAAAAATGGGCAAGAAGACCGAGATGGACGCCGAAGAGGATGTCACGGCCAAGGATGCCGACGCTCTCGTGAAGTGGATTCTGTCGCTGTAAGCAGCGCGCCACGAGGTGGCCACGGATAGCCCGGGAAACACCGGGCTTGTGGCCGTCACACCGACCGGCATTCCGGGCAATCGCGGAATGCTTCGAGCGGGATCGTGACTCGCAGCCGTCGCGGTTTCGTTGCCAAAGGTTGTGATGCCGAGACAGGAGAACCCCAGGGTTTCATGTCGTGCCGGCAGCGCCGAATCAGGAGAAGAACAATGGCAATCAATGCCTTGAAATCGCTGGCCGGGATGTTGGCCGTCGTAATTTGCCTTTTTGCCGCGCCAATCGCCCATGGCGCCGATGAACCCTCGGAACAAGCCGGCGCCGAACCGGCCGTCAAAGTCATCTCCAACAAGCGCTGCATGCGCTGCCACGGTGATGAGGATGAAAAGACCGCCAAGCGGCCCGATGGGACGGAAATCAACATCTTCGTTGACAAGGAGGTGTTCGGCCACAGCGTCCACGCCAAACAGCTATGTGTGGGTTGCCACAACAACATCACCGAACTGCCGCACGACGAACCGCTGCCCAAGCGCGTCGGTTGCACCGAATGCCACGAGAAGACCTGGGCGGAACAGAAGAACAATCCGGACCCCGAATACAAGCGCCTGGGCGTGGTCATGCAGCAGATCGACGGCTACATGCACTCGGTTCACGCGAAACCCAACAAATTGGATGGCACCAGGGTCAACGCCACCTGCGTCGACTGCCATCAAGCCCACAACATCGGCAGCCTGGGCAGTTCACAGCGCGCCGACCACCGCCTGAAAAACCCCGAGGTTTGCGGCCGTTGCCACGAAAAAGAGAAAGAGGTGTATCTGGCCTCCGTGCACGGCAAGGCGCTGATGGAGAAGAAAGACGCCAAGTCCGCCGTCTGCTCCGATTGCCACTCCACCCACAACATCGCTTCGCCCAAGGGGAATGCGATGAAACTGGCGATTACGCAGAACTGCGGCAATTGCCACACGGATGCGCAGAAAACCTATTTCGCGTCCTACCACGGCCAGGTCAACCGCCTCGGCTACACCCATACCGCCAAGTGTTACGACTGCCACGGCGGGCACGATCTGAAAGGGATAAACGATCCCACTTCCTCGGTACACAAGAACAACCGTCTGAAGACCTGCAACACCTGCCACAAGGACGCGCCGGAAAACTTCCTCGGCTTCCACGCGCACGGCAACGCGCATGACTTCGACAAGTATCCCGGCATCTGGATCACCGCGAAGTTCATGCAGGCGCTGATCATCGGCGTGTTCCTGTTCTTCTGGACCCATGTGATTCTCTGGCTGCACCGCGAATACAAGGACCGCCAGCAGGGCAAGGGCTACATGCCCGACCCGACCCGGCCCGAGACGGTCTACTTCCGCCGCTTCACCGCGACCTGGCGCCTGGTTCACCTGCTGTTCGCGGTGAGCACCATGATTTTGGTGATGACCGGCACCACCCTGCTGTTCTCGCACACGGCCTGGGCGCAGACGGTGATCGGACTGCTCGGCGGGCCGAAGGTGGAAGCCATCATCCACCGCACCGCCGCGACCACCTGGCTGTCGGTGTTCCTGTTCCACTTCGTGACCGCCGTGCTCAACATCTGGCGCCATCGCAAGACCTTCCAGTGGTTCGGCCCCACCTCGCTGGTGCCCAACATGCAGGACTTGCGTGATGTCGGCGCCATGTTCAGTTGGTTCATCGGCCGCTCGCCGCGCCCGAGTTTCGATCGTTGGAGCTACTGGCAGAAGTTCGATTACTGGGCGCCGTTCTGGGGTGCCGCGATCATCGGCTTCTCCGGTCTGATGCTGTTCTTCCCGACCAAAACGGCCATCTTCCTGCCGGGCTGGGTGTTCAACATCGCCACCATCGTCCATGCGGAGGAGGCGCTGCTGGCGACCATGTTCCTGTTCTCGGTGCACTTCTTCAACGTCCACTTCCGGCCGGACAAATTCCCGATGAGCACCACCATCTTCACCGGGACGGTGCCGCTGGAAGAGTTCAAGCACGAGCACAAACTGGAGTACGAACGCCTGCTCGCCAGTGGCGAACTCGACAAGTACCTGGTGAATCCGCCGACTCGGCGCGTGGTGACCGGCTCCAAGGTGTTGGCCGCCATCCTGATCTTCGCCGGCCTCAGCCTGCTGGCGCTGGTGCTGATCGGCTACATCACCATGCCGTAGTCTTCTCCGTCGCGATGAAATGAAAAACGGGCCGTTGCGGCCCGTTTTTCATGGCTCGCTCGAAGCTCGGTGGGAAGTAAAGTGGCGCACTTCGACCGGAATCAGCAAGGAATGCCGATGATCCAATTGAGCAAAGCCCTAAGCGCCTGGCCAAGCCCCGAATTCGAGGCTGTCATGAAGCAAGAAATCGAATGCCTGGATGCCGATCTGCTGCCGTTGCAGCAGGGCTTGTCGCAAAGCAGCCATGCCAGGTCGGACAAACTGAGTGCGCGGATCATCAGCGTGGTCGAGGAAACGGATTGCCTGCGCGTGAAGGCGGGGCTTTTCTACACCGGGATCATTGCCGGCTGTAGCTGCGCGGACGACCCGACCCCGGTGGATGAGATCAACGAATATTGCGAAGTGCGCTTCGATATCGACAAGCAGAGCGCCGAAACGCGGGTGGTGCTGCTTGCGGATTAGCCGCCACCCGAATCCCTGATGGCAACAACCCGGCCTTCCGGGCTAGATTGAAAAACGCCGGCAGGGATGCCGGCGCTACCAGGGTGGGTGTGTGGTCAAGCGAAGGCGATCAACGCTTCCAGACGTTCGCGCGCGGCACCGCTGGCGAGGGCCTTGCGGGCGAGGACGACCCCTTCGGCCAGGCTTTCCGCGCAGTCGGCGGCGAGCAGGGCGGCACCGGCGTTGAGGGCGACGATGTCCTGTTCCGGGCAGGCCGTACCGGACAGCGCGAGTAGCAGGCGCTCCTTGGCGGCGGCCACGTCCGCGACGCCGAAATGGTCCGAGTCGCAGCGGCCGAGGCCGAATTGTTCCGGCGTGACGGTGTATTCGTGGATTTCGCCGTGGCGCAATTCCGCTATCCAGGTTTCTCCGGCCAGGGAGATTTCATCGAGGCCGTCGGCGGCATGCACCACCAGCACATGGCGGCTGCCGAGTTCGCGCAGGACTTCGGCCAGGGTGCGGGTGAGGCCGCGCGCGAATACGCCCATGACCTGATGCGGGGCGCCGGCCGGGTTGGTCAAGGGGCCGAGCAGGTTGAACAGGGTGCGCACGCCGAGCTCGCGCCGCACCGGGGCAGCGTGCTTCATGGCGCTGTGGTGGTTGGGCGCGAACATGAAGCCGACGCCGATTTCCCGCACCGCCTGGGCGACCTTTTCCGGAGGCTGGTTGACGTTGACCCCGAGCACTTCCAGCACGTCGGCGCTACCGGACTTCGACGACACCGAACGGCCGCCATGTTTGGCGACTCGGGCACCGGCCGCGGCGGCGACAAAGGCGGCGGCGGTGGAAATGTTGAAGGTGTGGGCGCCGTCGCCGCCGGTGCCGCAGGTATCGACCAGATGTTCGACATCAGCCAGCGGCACCTTGGTGGAGAGTTCGCGCATGACACTTGCGGCGGCCGCCAGTTCGGTGACGGTCTCGCCCTTGCAGCGCAGCGCGACGATGGCGCCGGCGATCTGCGCGGCGGAGAGTTCACCGGTCATGGTGGCGCGCATCAGATCGAGCATGTCTTCGCGCGCCAGATTCTGGCGCGCGACAAGTTGGTTGAGCAGGGCGGCGTAGTTCATCAGCGGTTCTCCAGCAGGAAGTTTTTCAGCAACGCGTGGCCGTGTTCGGTAAGGATGGATTCCGGGTGGAACTGCACGCCTTCCACCGCCAGGGTCTTGTGGCGCACGCCCATGATTTCGCCGTCATCGGTCCAGGCGGTGATTTCCAGGCAATCCGGCAGACTTTCCCGCTCGATCACCAGGGAATGGTAGCGGGTGGCGGTGAAGGGATTGGGCAGGCCACGAAACACGCCCTTGTCGGCATGATGGATGGGCGAGGTCTTGCCGTGCATGAGTTGTTTGGCGTGCACGATCTTGCCGCCGAAAGCCTGGCCGATGCTCTGATGGCCGAGGCAGACGCCGAGGATGGGGATGCGCCCGGCGAAGGTGTTGATCACCGGCACCGAAACGCCCGCCTCGTTGGGGGTGCAGGGGCCGGGCGAGACGACGATGCGGTCGGGCCGCATCGCCTCGATGGCGGCGAGGTCGATTTCGTCATTGCGGTGCACGCGGACATCCTCGCCCAACTCCCCGAAGTACTGCACGAGGTTGTAGGTAAAGGAATCGTAGTTGTCGATCATGAGCAGCATGTTTGGCCTAACGTATTGATATATATAACTAACTGTGTTTTACGCGATTTCACGCCCGCTTTATTGCCCGCTGGGATCTGGCGTGGAGGGTATGGATTCCTGGCGTCGATTATCTGGCAGCGTGCCAGCAAACACAAAACAGCCTTGCCAGTGCTATCGGCAGCGATTTGTACGCAGTAATGGCAGTTCAAGCCAGCCCGTCTTCCTCGAAAAACCGCGACACCATACCTTCCTCAATGCGGAGCCCGACAACGTAGCGTCGACCGGCTTATGTGTGCCGGCGCACGGAGGGCCACCGGAAAGCCGGCGACAATCGCCGAAAGCCTCGGAATGGACGCGATGTCTATTCCAGCCGTGGCGATTCAACAGCCCCCCAGGCTCGTCGTCCGCCTTTTTACGGAAATCGACCATGACAGAAACTGGAAACGACGGACTCGCCGGCAAGGCCAAAGGCAACACCGAAGCGCTACGGCAACAAGCCCTGCTGAAAACCGGCGCCTTGCAGAATGCGATTCTCAACAGCGCCAACTTTTCGAGCATCGCCACCGACGAGAAGGGCGTCATTCAGATTTTCAATGTCGGCGCGGAGTGCATGCTGGGCTACGCGGCCGCCGATGTCCTGAACAAGATCACCCCGGCCGACATTTCCGATTCACAAGAAGTGATCGCGCGCGCCAAGGCCTTGAGCGTCGAACTCGGTACCCAGATCGAGCCGGGCTTCGAGGCCTTGGTGTTCAAAGCCTCGCGCGGCATCGAGGACATCTACGAGCTGACCTACATCCGTAAGGATGGCAGCCGCTTTCCGGCCGTGGTGTCGGTCACCGCGCTACGCGACGATCAACGCGCCATCATCGGTTATCTCTTGATCGGCACCGACAACACCGCGCGCAAGCAGGTCGAGGCGGAGCGGCAGCATTTACTCGAAGTTCAGGAGGAAACGAACAAACAACTTCAGCAGGCCAACGTCACCTTGCAGGTCAGCGAGGAAAGGCTCGCCGTGACGCTCAACTCGATTGGTGACGCGGTGATCGCCACCGATGCCGAAGGGCGTGTGACGCTCCTGAACCCCTTGGCGCAACAGCTCACCGGTTGGACACAGGCGGCCGCCACCGGTCGCCTGGTGGACGAGATTTTCCACATCATCAACAAGGAAACCCGTCGCCCCGCCACCATCCCGGTCATGGATACTTTGGCGCATGGCACGATTCAGGGCCTGGCCAACCACACCGTATTGATTGCGCGCGATGGTAGCGAGTGCGATATCGCCGACAGTTGCGCGCCGATTCGCGACCGCGACGGCCAGGTGATTGGCGCCGTGCTGGTGTTCCGTGATGTCACCGGGGAATATGCCGCGCAGCAAGCTTTGCGCGACCAGCAGTTCTACACACGCTCGCTCATCGAATCCAACATCGACGCGCTGATGACGACCGATCCGGCCGGCATCAGGCGGGTGCTGAGCGAAACGAAGGTCAGTGACTACGAACTGACCGCCCGCGCCAAGAATGGCAAGAAAACGGTGGTGTCCTACAACGCGGCCACCTTCTACAACGCCGACGGCAAGCTACAGGGCGTGTTCGCCGCCGCGCGCGACGTCACCGAGCGCAAACGCCTGGATCAGGTGCTGCTGGACAAGAACACCGAACTGGAAAGCGCCAAATTGGTGGCGGAAAAAGCCAACCGCGCCAAATCGAATTTCTTGTCCAGCATGAGCCATGAGTTGCGCACGCCGCTCAATGCCATCCTCGGCTTCGCCCAGTTGTTGGAGACGGGTTCGCCGACGCCAACCGACGCTCTGGGGGGCAGGCTGAACCAGATCATCAAAGCGGGCTGGTATCTACTGGAACTGATCAACGAAATCCTCGATCTCGCGGTGATCGAATCCGGTCGGCTATCGCTGTCGCGCGAAGCGGTATCGCTGACTGAGGTCATGCGCGAATGCCAGGCCATGACCGATCCACAGGCGCAACAGCGCAGCATCCATATGAACTTTCTTCCCTGCGACAACGCCTGGTTTATCAATGCCGATCAAATCCGAATCAAGCAGGTGCTGATCAACCTGCTTTCCAATGCGATCAAATACAACCGCGCGCATGGCACCGTCATGGTGGCGTGCACCGCGATCACGCCGGAACGCATCCGCATCAGCATCAAGGACAGCGGCATGGGCTTGCCCGCGGAAAAAATGGCGCAGCTATTTCAGCCGTTCAATCGTCTCGGACAAGAGGCGGGCAGCGAAGAAGGGACGGGTATCGGCCTGGTGGTCGCCAAGCAACTGGTCGAACTGATGGGCGGCGGCATCGGTGTGGAAAGCACGGTCGGGATGGGCAGCGAGTTCTGGATCGAGATGAACAGGGACGTGATGCCACAACTGGCCGCCGGCAATACGCTGCCCCCGGAATTCGCGTCGCAAGTCCAGGGAAACGCGGCGCTACGCACCCTGCTCTATGTGGAAGACAATCCGGCCAACCTGATGCTGGTCGAGCAAATCATCGCGGACCACCCGCATATGCGCCTGCTGAGCGCGAACGATGGCAATCTCGGCATCGCGCTGACGCGCGCGCATGGGGGGGCGACGAATTCGTGATCGGCTTGTGGGAAATAAGCCATGCCGATGCTGCTGCCAAGCTGGCGTCAAAAATAATCCAGGCGGTGTCACAACCCTATCGCATTCAAGACCGCAGCGTGAGCGTGACCGCCAGCGCCGGTGTCGGCATCTATCCCCAGCATGGAGAGGATGTGGAAACGCTGCTGAAGCGCGCGGATCTGGCCTTGTATGAGGCCAAGCACTCAGGCAAGAACGACTACCGCATCGCAGCGCGTGGCGACCCGCCCGCGATGGCGCGGGGTTGACATGAGCGCCGTTGGGCAAAGCGAAGCGTGCCCAACATCGCGGTGGTTCGTTGGGCACGCTCCGCTTTGCCCAACCTACGACGTTCATGGTTTTCTAGCTCCGGCTTTCATGGCCCGCAGTATCACGCGCGGCCTTTTCCTCCTGTTTACCCAGCCGACACAGGTTGTTTCAGGTTGTTTCGCGGTGCTCGGTGGCTACGCGCTTGCCGGTAACATGGCGCTTCCCCGCATTCCTGGCGGGAGGAGGTGGAGAGAGTGGGCGAGGAAGCAAAACAACGCATTCTGCTGGTGGACGACGACACGGCGCTGCGCGAACTGGTCACCGATTACCTCGGTGCCAGCGGGTTCCAGGTAGAGGGCGTGGGCGACGGCGCCGCTTTTCGTGCCGGCATGGCGGAGCGAGGCGCCGATCTGGTGGTGCTCGACCTGATGCTGCCGGGCGAGGATGGCTTGAGCCTGCTGAAATGGCTGCGCTCCAAGGGCGGCCCGCCGGTGATCATCGTCTCCGCGCGCGGCGAGGAGGTGGACCGGGTGGTGGGCCTGGAACTCGGCGCCGACGACTATCTGGCCAAGCCGTTCGGCCCACGCGAACTGCTTGCCCGGGTGCGCGCGGTGCTGCGTCGCGGTGCCGCCGATAGCGCGACGAATGAATCCGGAAGCGCGTCCGGGATGGCTACATTCGGCCCCTTTCGACTCGACCTCGCCACCCATGTGCTGGTGCGCGATGGCCGCGAAATCAGCCTGACCTCGGGGGAGTTCACACTGCTGCGCCTGTTTCTCGAACATCCCAACCAAGTGCTGACCCGCGACCATCTGATTACCCTGGTCAAGGGCTACGAACGCGCGCCCTTCGACCGCAGCGTGGATGTGCGGGTGACTCGCCTGCGCCGCAAGATCGAGCCGAATCCGGAAGCGCCGGTCTATTTGCGCACCATCTGGGGCGAGGGCTACCTGTTCTCGCCGCGCGGCGAAAGCGCGCAGTGAAACCGCGCCATTCCCTGTTTCGCCGCACCGCGCTGATCGTGGCGGCGGGTTTGCTGGTGTTTCAGCTCGCCTCCGGCGCGGCCATATTCTTTTATCTCATGCAGCCGCTGGCTCAGCGTTCCGCCGACGATCTGGCCGGCCTGCTGGTGCTGTCCGCGCGCACCTGGGTGGAGTTGCCGCCCGCCACACGGCCCGATTTCGAGGTGGAGCTGCGCATGAGCCACGGACTGGACATGCATCTGGCCGGCACGCCCCTGGGGGACGAGATCGAGCATCACCCCTATCTCAACTTCCTGCGCACGGCACTGGTCGCTCGCCTCGGTTCGGCAAGCCCGTCGCGCGTGGCGGAAACGATGGATGGCCGTTTTCACGCGGACATCCGCATGGCCAACCGCGTATTGCGCTTCAGCTTCGCCCGGGAGCTGATTTCCCCACGCCCAAGCCATGCCCTGGTCTGGAGCATGGTCGCCGGCCTTCTGGTTACGCTGGCCACGGCCTGGCTGCTCGCGCGCCGGGTCAGCGCGCCGGTGGCCCGCCTGGCGGAGGCCGCGCGCCAGATCGGCGAGGGTGAGCGTCCGGCGCAACTGCCCGAGTCGGGGGAACAGGAACTGGCCGACCTGGCGCGGGTGTTCAACCAGACCGCCGCCCAGCTCGCGGCGCGGCGCGAGAACCAGAGCACGCTGCTGGCCGGCGTTTCGCACGACCTGCGCAGCCCGCTCGGCCGCTTCAAGATGGCCCTGGGCATGCTCGCCGAGGAGCGCGCCTCACCGCTGATCGCCCGCATGGAGCGCGATGTCGCGGAAATGGAAAGCCTCATCGGCGCGCAACTGGAACTCGCCCGCGCCCAGGAAAAAGAGGGGGCGGAAAGCACCGACATCGACGCACTCCTGGCGGAATTGCTGGAAGCGGCGGAAGCCCGCTCACCCGGCCAAACCCGCTTGCGCGCCGAGGGGCCGCCTTGCCGGGCGGTCATCGCCCCCCTGGCGCTGCGGCGCATCGTCACCAATCTATTGGAAAACGCCCTGCGCTACGCCGGGCCGGGGCGCCTGGAACTGGCGCGGCGGCGCGGCGCGGGCGGCTTGCTGATCGGTGTGCGCGATTCCGGGCCGGGGATTCCCGTCGAATTGCGCGAGGCGGTGTTCCGCCCCTTCTTCCGCCTCGACCCCTCGCGCAACCGCGCCACCGGCGGCAGCGGCCTGGGCCTGGCCATCGCCCGGCAACTGGCGGAAACCCAGGGCTGGAAAATCGCCGTCAAGCCGCGTTTGAGTGGCGGAGCCAGTTTCTGGCTGGCCATTCCGGGTGGGACGTAGAGAGGTAGGTTGGGCAAAGCGAAGCGTGCCCAACAGGCAACGGCTACTTGTTGGGCACGCTTCGCTTTGCCCAACCTACGAGGTGGTCGCCGCTTCCTTCAGGCGCGGGTAATCGATCTTGCCGGTGCCCAGCATGGGCAGCCCGCGTAGGGCGGAAAAGCGGCCTTATCGCGCCTTCCGCCGAATGCCTCGAATCTGGCATCTGGCGGAAGGCGCCGGCCACGCCGGCTTTTCCGCCCTACGTTTGCTACTTGTCTGGTTCCGGCCTGTCCGGGGTAGGATGGATAGAGCGATAGCGACGCCTATCCCGCCGTTGTACTTGCCTATAAGTGAGTGTCCCGATGTTGCAGCCCGAAACCATCCAGTCCGCAGTTGACCGTATCGTTGTCAGTGCCCACCCGAACCGAATCATCTTGTTCGGTTCTTACGCGCGCGGCGATGCGGATGAGGGGTCCGATCTCGATTTGTTGGTGGTGGAGCATGAAGTGGCGGATAAAGGGCGGGAAATGCTCAAGCTCTACCGCAGCATCGGCCACATCGGTGTGGGCGTGGATGTGCTGGTGTATTCCGAGGCGGAAGTGGCACGGCGCGGGCAGGTGCCGGGCACACTGATCTACGATGCGCTGCGTGAGGGGAAGGTGCTGTATGACGCCCGAGCTTGAGGAAGCCATAAGGCTGTTGCGTCTGGCTGCGGCGGATCGGGATACCTTCGTTTACCTCATACCCGCCGCGCATCTGCGTGACGCGACCGTGTTGTTTCATGCCCAGCAGGCCATCGAAAAAGCATTCAAGGCGGTCATGACCGCGCGGAAGGTGCCTTTCGGGCGCACTCACAACCTGCTTACTCTGGCGGCGGTCTTGATCGAGAACGGGGTCGCTACCCCTTATCCCCCTGACGATGTGGCGACATTGAACCCTTATGCGGTGCTGTTTCGTTATGACGATGAGGACATTGCCCTGGTGACACGGGCCGAAGCCGCGCAAATGGTGGCGCGCGTTTTGGCTTGGGCCGAAGACATTGTGACGCCATAGGGCTTGGCAAACTTGCGTTCCCACCTGCGTTCCCTTATCGCGCGCATCGAGGCCTGGCCGGTTACGCCGGCGCAGGCGGTGCTGACTTTCCTGGCGATCGTGCTGCTTCGCTACGGTCTGGAATCCCTGCTGGAAGCCCGCGTAGGGTGGAAAACCGGCTTTATCGCGCCTTCCGCCGAATGCCTTGAATAGGGCGGGAGGCGCCGACCCCCGTCGCCATGGCGGCAGCGGTCATTGCGCTTGACCCCCCCCCGAGTTAGGCTGCGCCGATCCAAAAACCATGAACTTCTCAGGGAGATCACCCATGTCCGCGCCCGCCTCGTTCCGCCGCCTCCCCGCCGCCCCGGCTCCGTCCAGACTGAAGCCCCTCGCCGCCCTGCTCATGGGCGCGCTGGTGCTGGCACCGCTCGCCACCGGAACGGCGAGGGCCGCCGACGGCCTTGACGACCTTGGCACCCTGGGCGGTACAGTCTCGCAGGCCTACGGCGTTTCAGCCGACGGATCGGTGGTGGTGGGCTATGCCGACACGGGTGCGGCCTGGCACGCCTTCCGCTGGACCAGCGGCGGCATGGTCGATCTCGGCACCCTGGGCGGCACGCGCTCGTGGGCCGTCGGCGTTTCCGCCGACGGTGCGGTGGTGGTGGGCGGGGCCGACACGGCGGGCAATGCGGCCTACCATGCCTTCCGCTGGACCAGCGGCGGCATGGTCGACCTCGGCACCCTGAACGGCACGCACTCGGAGGCCGACGGTGTTTCCGCCGACGGCACGGTGGTGGTGGGCTTGGCCTACACGGCGGGCGATGCGGCCTACCACGCCTTCCGCTGGACCAGCGGCGGCATGGCTGACCTCGGCACCCTGGGCGGCACGAACTCGTATGCCAACGGCGTTTCCGCCGACGGCACGGTGGTGGTGGGCACGGCCGACACGGCGACGGCCAGCCACGCCTTCCGCTGGACCAGCGGCGGCATGGCCGACCTCGGCACCCTGGGCGGCACGAACTCGAATGCCAACGGTGTTTCCGCCGACGGCGCGGTGGTGGTGGGCGGGGCCTACACGGCGGGCGATGCGGCCTACCATGCCTTCCGCTGGACCAGCGGCGGCATGGTCGACCTCGGCACCCTGGGCGGCACGAACTCGTATGCCTACGGCGTTTCCGCCGACGGATCGGTGGTGGTGGGCACGGCCGACACGACAGGCAATGCGGCCTCCCGCGCCTTCCGCTGGACCAGCGGCGGCATGCAGAGCGTCGAAGACTGGCTGCGCACCAATGGCGTCACGGTGGCCGCGGACATCACGGACACCGCCTTAGCCACCAACAGCGACGGCAGCGTGGTGGTCGGTCAATTGACCAACAGCCACGCCTTCATCGCCAGGGTCGCCGCAGTCGGCAGCGGCATGGTGACGCTGGCCGACCTGCAAACCAGCCTCGGTGCGGCAGCGACCGGCGGCGGCATGGCGCTCTCTACCGCCGGCACGGTGCTCAACGGCGCCCACAGCCGGCCACTAGCGCGGCGCGTGGCGGCGGGCAAGAAAGCCTTCTGGCTGGCCGGCGACTGGGGGCGCGACGATCACGGCGCGCGTTCCGGTGATTTGGGCCTGGCCGAGGCGGGCCTCGGCTATAACTTCGGCCCAGCGCAGGTGAATGTCTCGCTCGGCCAGACCTGGGCGCAGCAGAACCTGACCCTGAACGGACAGGCCAAGACCGACGGCACCTACCTGCTGGCCGAGGCGCTGATTCCCGTCGCGGGCAATCTGTGGGGAACGCTCGGCGGCTACGGCCATTGGGGCGACGCCGACCTGCTCCGCGGCTACCTGAACGCCGGTGCCCAGGACGCTTCCAGCGGCAAGCCCGGCGTGGACACCTGGGGTCTGCGCGCCCGCCTTGATTGGGACAACGCTTACCGTGTCGCCGGCGCCGACTTTTCTCCCTATGTCGATCTGACCTACAGCGAAGCCAAGCTGGCCGCCTACACCGAGACCGGCGGCGGCTTCCCGGCGCAATTCGACAGCCGCAAGGACAAGGCCACCGAACTGCGGCTGGGCGTGAATGCCGTGAAACCACTGGACAACGGCCTGAACCTCGTCGGCACGCTGGAAGCGGCGCACCGCTTTGAAAAAGAGGGCGCGCGCACCTCCGGCCAGGTAATTGGCCTGTTCGGCTTCGACCTCGCCGGCGCGGACTACAAGCAAGACTGGCTGCGCGCCGGTGTCGGCATCGAAGGCAAACTGGCCGAAGGCCGGGCCTCGCTCTCGCTTAACGTAACAACCAAGGGCGAAGCGCCCAACGCCTGGCTGGCGGCAAGCTGGCAGAAGGTGTTCTGAGCCTTCCGGCCAATTGGCCTCGCTCCCACGCTCCAGCGTGGGAGCCATTCCTGGACGCTCCAGCGTCCCGAAGGCCTTGCAGCCCACGACGCTGGAGCGTGGGAACGAGATGCTTGGCTGCTTCGTTCAGCCGCCGGGGGCGATGTCAGTTGCGTAGCCCGGATGGAATGCAATGGAATCAGGGGCTTGTGGCCGGGGTATCCACCCACCCACCCCGGATTCCGCTATCGCTACATCCGGGCTACGCGCTGCGCGACTGGTTGGAACGACACGGAGCCGGTAGGGGTGTGCAACGCAAAAACCCTTTGCCCACCCTACGCACTGTGGGAGCGGGCTTGCCCGCGATTGGCAACGCTTTGTATGCATCGCCGTGCAATATCGCGGTAGGGGCGGGTTTGAAACCCGCCCCTACCGGCCTCATCACGCGGGGCGGCCGCCCCTGGCGTACGGCCACATTCAGCCCCACGCGCTACTCCGACAGGCGGCGGGTTCGGATGGGTGGAATGTGTTTCATGCGGCTTCAAACAGGTTTGACATTGGGAAATGGTTTCCTTATCGTGAGCCCATTCCGACCGTTCACGCCATTACACCGAAGCTGTTGATTGCGGTTTATGCCGATGAACATGCACCGATGCACTTTCACATCAAAACCCCGGACGGCGAGGCGCAGGTATGGCTTGACGGGTTGCGGGTGAAAGAAAACAGCGGCGTGTCCAAGCGCGCCATGAAGCAGGCTTTAGCCTGGGCCGCCGGCAACGCCGACGCCCTCGCGGCGATTTTTAACCAATTGAATCCGGGGATCGCAAAATGAGCAAACCCGCCCATCGCATCAAGTCCGCGCACACTGTCCGCCCGCATGTTTTGCATGTCGAGTGGGCGAACGGCGGCGCGTCCGATATTGATTTGTCCGCCACGATTGCCGCCACGCCGTTTTTTGCGCCGCTGAAGGACGCCGCCGTTTTCATGGCTGCGCGGGCGGGCGAATGGGGCTGGGATGTCGTTTGGCCTGGCGGCGTGGATATGGCCGCCGATCAGTTGCTGTATTTGGCGCTGGAACAGGCGGGCAAGGCCGATAACGCCCGCCTGCGCAAATGGATGGCAAACAACGGCATGACGCTGAATGACGCCGCCACGGCATTGGGCATGACCCCGCGCACCATCAGCGCCTATGGTTCCGGCGCGCGCCCGGTGCCGCGCACAGTGGCGCTGGCCTGCATCGGCTGGGAGACCCTGCACGGCAAGAAGGCGGCCTGAATTCATCGCTGCATCGCCTTCGCCCAATCCTCTCGGTCGAGCCCGCGTAGGGCGGAAGCACGGCAAATTTGTTCTGGCCTTTACCTGCCGAATGAGCGCTTTTCCGTAGCGTGCGCCGTGCGCACGATGGATGTCCTGCGGGGAAGGATGGCTTGGAATACGAAAAATCGTGCCAAATCGTGCGCACGGCGCACGCTACCAGGCAGAACAAATTCACCGTGAGGGCGGAAGGCGCCGGCCCCGCCGGTTTTTTCCGCCCTACGCTTGCCGATGAAGCCGCCTCTCTCGGCATAACCACCCGGGTTGCCGCTCTTGTGCGGTTCCCTGTTGGGTGCAAGGTAATGATGATGTATATATCTTGTAATGACCTTTTTCATGAGGCCCGCCCATGGCGAAAGAATCTGTTTTCACGATGAAGCTGGAGCCCGAGCTGCGCGCGGCGTTCATGGCGGAGGCCGAGGCCGCCCACCGGCCCGCGTCCCAGGTACTCCGCGAGCTGATGCGCGAGTTTGTCCAACGCCAGAGCGAGGCGAGGGAATATGACGAATTCCTGCGCCACAAGGTCGATGTCGCCCGCGCCTCGATGCGCGCCGGGCAGGGACAGTCAAATGACGAGGTTGAAGCCGAGTTCGCGGCACGTCGCGCCAGCGTGGAGAGCCAGGCGTGAATGTCGTCTGGACGCCGGAGGCGCGGCAAGATCGCGCCGACGTGTGGAACCACATCGCGGCAGATAATCCGCGCGCCGCCGTCCGGCTGGACGCACTGTTCAGCGCGGCGGCGGCCAGGCTGGCGGAACACCCCCGGCTGGGACGGCCGGGGGGTATTCCTGGCACTCGTGAACTGGTACCGCATGAAAGTTATCGTCTGGTCTATGAAGTCGAGCGGGAAACCGTGTGGGTACTGGCCCTGGTTCATACGGCCAGGCAATGGCCACCGGTGCGTGAGTGAGCCCGCGTAGGGCGGAAAAGCGGCTTTATCGCGCCTTCCGCCGAATGCCTTGAATAGGGTGGAGGGTTCGGACTGACCGTAGCGTGCGCCGCGCGCACGTTATCGCTGTGGATTCGTGCGCGCGGCGCACGCTACGCGGCAGCCACCTCTTTCAGGCGCGGGTAATCGATCTTGCCGGTGCCCAGCATGGGCAGGTCTTCGATCACCCGGATGCGGCGCGGCACGGCGATTTCCGGGTAGCCGAGGCCTTTTGCCGCGGCCGAGAGCTGGTCGCGGGTGAGGCTGGAGTCGGTGGTGAACAGGACGATGATCTCGCCGCGCGCGGCGTCGTTGATGCTGGTGGCGGCGTGGCTGGCTTCTGTTGATGCCGCTCGGGCGATGCTTTCCACCACTTCCAGCGAGACCATTTCACCAGCCACCTTGGCGAAGCGTTTCAGGCGGCCGAGGATGGTCAGATAGCCGTCCGCGTCGAGTTCGGCGACATCGCCGGTGTCGTGCCAGCCCGTGCCGGCTTCGGAACTGGGCGGTTCCAGCAGGGTGGGCGTGTCGAAGCGGTAGTAGCCGGACATGAGGTTGGGGCCGCGCACATGCAGTTCGCCCCCACGTTCGATACCGGGCACCGGAATGAGCCGGGCTTCGACGTCGGGCAGCAGTTGCCCGACCGTGCCCGGCCGGTTGTGCTCCGGGGTGTTCACCGCCAGCACCGGCGCGGCTTCGGTGGCGCCATAACCTTCCATGATGTCGATGGCGAAACGCTCGCGCCAGGTTCGGCGCACGCTGTCAGCCAGCTTTTCGGCGCCGGCGACGACGATTTTCAGGGACTTGAAATCGTCCGCTTCGGCATTGCGGGCGTAGTGGTGCAGGAAGGTGCTGGTGCCGAACAACACCGTGCAGCGTTTGTCGCGCACCAGCTCCGGGATGGTCTTGAAATGCAGCGGGCTGGTGTAGAGCACCAGGCGGGCGCCGCTGACCAGGGCGATCAGGGTGCCGGCGGTGAGCCCGAAGGAGTGGAAGAGGGGCAGGGCGTTGAGAATGGTGTCGCCCGGCCCGAAGGGGAAGATGTGCCTGATCTGCGCCACGTTGGCGAGCAGGGCGCGGTGCGACAGCACGACGCCCTTGGGCCTGCCTTCCGAGCCGGAGGTGAACAGCACCACGGCCGGCGCTTCCGGGTCGCCGCGCGGCACGGCCAGGCGCGGGAAGGGCAGGGCCCAGGCGATCAGCCAGAGCTTGTCGGCCAGGGTGAAGCGGCGGCGCAGGTCTTCCAGATAAATCAGACGCACGCCGCGCAGCCCCGCCACCTGTTCGACCAGGCCGGCCTTGTCGAGGAAAAGACGCGAGGTGATGACGCTATGCACGCCCGCCGCGCGGCAGGCGTTCCGCATACCTTCCGTGCCAGCGGTGTAATTGAGCATGCAGGGGATGCGGTGGAAGGCGGAGAGGCCGATCAGCAGCGCCACCGAGGCGGCCATGTTGGGCATCAATACGCCGACGTGTTCGCCCGGCGCGGTCACCTTGCCGCCCAGACGGCCGAGGGCGAGGGTCATCTTGATGAGCTCGGCGTAGGAATAGGCCCCCGGCTTCATGTCCTCCCATTGGCCCGGCGTATGGCGGCCGCATCGGTCGGCGGCGTCGAGCAGGGCGCTGAACAGGGTGTCGCGGGCCGGGTAGGTGAAGTCGCTCATGGGGGCTCTCATACAAAGGTCATGGCGCAGTTTAGGGCCGTAGGGTGCGGGGAGGCACGAACCGCACCACGCGGCGCTCTCTCGACCACTGCTGGATCGCCGTAGGAGCGGCTTTAGCCGCGATGCGGGCGGTAGCCCGCAAAGGTGGAACGGCTGGATCGCCGTAGGAGCGGCTTTAGCCGCGATGCGGGCGGTAGCCCGCAAAGGTGGAACTGCTGGATCGCCGTAGGAGTGGCTTTAGCCGCGATGCGGGCGGTAGCCCGCAAAGGTGGAACGGCATGGTCTTGGCGAGCGTTTGCCCTTTGCGCCTGCCGGCGCATCGCGGCTAAAGCCGCTCCTACGGCATCACCGTGTTGTTTCACGTTAAAGTTTTTTCACCCCCTGCCGATACCCAGAGCGAAACCCGGTTAGCCCGTGGGGCCGGCCGGATAAATGACGAGGTTGCCATGTCGGAATTGTTGAGACGCATCGACGCACGAACCAAGCTGGCGGGGGCGAACAAGCTGGAAATCCTGCTGTTCACCCTGGGCACGGATATGAATACCGGGCGCAAGGAAACCTTCGGCATCAACGTGTTCAAGGTGCGCGAGGTGATGCGCATTCCCGCGATCACGCGGGCGCCGGACATGCCCTCGGCGGTGGAGGGCATGGTCTCGTTGCGCGGCGCGCTGGTACCGGTGGTGGATCTGGCGAAATACATCGGCATTTCCACCGAGGCGCCGCCGGCGATCATGATCGTCACCGAATACAACGGCCACACCCAGGGCTTTCTGGTCGGCGAGGTGGATACCATCCTGCGCCTGGACTGGTCCGAGATGCGGGTGCCGCCGAACATGCTCACGGCGCGGATGGGCGGGTTGGTGACGGCGGTGACCGAACTCAAGGATGGTCGCCTGGTGATGATGCTGGACGTCGAAAAAATCCTGGCCGACACCACTCACATTGACGACACCCATTTGTTCGCCAACATCACACCCATCGACAAACCCAACCGCACGGTGTTTTTCGCGGACGACTCCTCGGTGGCGCGCAAGCAGATCGAGCGCACGCTGGAAGTGCTGGGCTTGAATGGAATCAGCACGATCAATGGCCGCCAGGGTTGGGAGGAGCTACGTCGCATCGCCGCCCAGGCGGAGATGGCGGGGCGGCCGGTTTCGGATTTCATCCAGATCGTGCTGACCGATGTGGAAATGCCGGAAATGGATGGCTATGTGCTGACCAAGAACATCAAATCGGACCCGCGTTTCGCCGGCATCCCGGTGCTCATGCACTCCTCGCTGTCCTCCGAGGCCAATCGCCAGTTGGGTATTTCCGTGGGCGTGGATGAATATGTGCCCAAATTCGAGCCGCACCGCCTGGCCGAGGTGCTGGGCCGACTCATTAAATAACCGGGATACAACACATGAATCCGCTGGAACCGACCAAGCTGATGGATTCCATCGACGCCCGCACCAAGCTCGCGGGCTCCAACAAAATGGAGTTGCTGCTGTTCTCTCTGGGCACGCATGAGACCTTCGGCATCAACGTGTTCAAGGTGCGCGAGGTGTCGCCGACGCCGCCCATCACCCTCACGCCCAACATGCCGGCCGGCGTGGAAGGCGTGATTTCCCTGCGCGGCAGCATCATTCCGGTGATTACCCTGGCCAGCTTCATCAAACTGGAAGGCGCGCCGCAAGGCATCGGCGAAACCATGATCGTCACCGAGTTTTCGCGCCATACCCAGGGCTTCCTGGTGGAGAGCGTGGACCGCATCATTCGGGTGGACTGGGATAAGGTGAAACCGCCGGAAAACATGCTGGCCGGCCAGGACGGCATGATCACCGCCATCACCGAACTGGACGATGGCCGCCTGGTTTCCATCCTCGACGTGGAGCGGGTGCTGGTCGAAGTGCTGGGCGAGAAACCGGTGCCGAACCTGCCACGCATGGACGCGCAGAATGAACTGACCGTGTTCTTCGCCGACGATTCCGCCGTGGCGCGCAAGGAGATCGTTTCCGTGCTGGACAAGATCGGCGTGAAATACATTCAGGCCAACGACGGTCTGGAGGCCTGGGACAAACTGGTCGGCATGGCCAAGCGCGTTGCCGCCGAGCACGGCACCATGAAAAATCAGGTTCAGCTCATCCTGGTGGACGCGGAAATGCCGGAGATGGACGGCTATGTGCTGACTCGCAATATCAAGTCGGACAACCGCTTCGCCGGGATTCCGGTGATCATGCATTCATCACTCTCGTCCGAAGCCAATCGCACCATGGGGCAGCGCGTGGGTGTCGATGCCTATGTGGCCAAGTTCGATCCAGCGGTGCTGGCGGATACCCTGGTCGCCTTTCTGAAGCGTTGACATGAAAACTTGCGTTTTTGCGCCTGCATTCGGCGCCGTAGCCGTAGGTTGGGCAAAGCGTAGCGTGCCCAACGAACCGCCGCCATGTTGGGCACGCTACGCTTTGCCCAACCTACGTCTGCGTCACGGCCTTGTCCGTTGGTTAGAATCCGGCGATTACCCCGATAACGAGGACCACACATGGCCGACAAGAATCTGAAAATCCTGGTGGTGGACGACTTTTCCACCATGCGCCGCATCGTGCGCAACCTGTTGAAGGAACTGGGCTACGCCAACGTGGACGAGGCGGAAGACGGCGTCGCCGCCTTGCAGAAACTCAAAGGCGGCAATTTTCAGTTCGTCGTCACCGACTGGAACATGCCCAACATGACCGGCATCGAGCTGCTCCAGGCCATCCGCGCGGATGCCGGACTGAAGCACTTGCCGGTATTGATGATTACCGCCGAGGCGAAGAAGGAAAACATCATCGCGGCCGCTCAGAGCGGCGCCTCCGGCTACATCGTCAAGCCCTTCACCGCGGGCACTCTGGAAGAGAAGTTGAACAAAGTTTTTGAAAAATACGGCATGTGACCCGGGCCGACGGACAAACAAGAGGAACCACGATGAGCGATGACTCCCCGGAACTGGAAGCCCTGTTCGACAGCTTCGCCTACGCGAGCGAACCGGAGCCCGCCAAGGCTGAGGTTGCCGATACCCCGGAACTGGAAACCCTGTTCGACAACATTGCCCTGGCGGTATCGCGCGAGGGGGGCGAGGGCGAAGAGGGCCACTGCCCCGAACGTGTGTTCTCGCAACTGGGCCAGATGACGCGTGGCCTCCATAACCTGCTGCGTGAACTCGGCTATGACAAGGCGCTGGGCCAGATTGCCCAGGACATGCCGAACAACCGCGACCGCCTCAACTACATCGCCGCGATGACCGCGCAGGCGGCGGAACGCACCCTCAATGCCGCCGAAGCCGCGCAACCACTCCAGGAAAAACTGGGCACCGGCGCGCGCGACCTGTCCGGCAAGTGGGACCGCATGTTCGACAAGAAACTGGGGGTGGACGAATTCAAGGCCCTGGTGCACGACACCCGCGCTTACCTGAAAGAGGCGCCGGCCCAGTGCGACGCCACCAATGCGCAATTGATGGAAATCATCATGGCGCAGGATTTTCAGGACCTCACCGGCCAGGTCATCAAACGCATTCTCGAAGCCGCGCAGAACCTGGAAAGCCAGTTGCTCTCGCTGCTGATCGAAACCACCCCGGAAGGTATGCGCCAGTCGGTCGATCCCGGCCTGCTCAACGGCCCGGTGATTAATTCCAGCGGTCGCAACGACGTGGTGACCAGCCAGGAGCAGGTGGATGATTTGCTGGAAAGTTTGGGATTCTGATGATGCCGTTCGTAGGTTGGGCAAAGCGTAGCGTGCCCAACATGGCGGCGGTTCGTTGGGCACGCTTTGCTTTGCCCAACCTACGGGTGGTTGCTTCCGGTCAGTTTCGTAGGTTGGGCAAAGCGCAGCGTGCCCAACATGGCGACTTGCTTCCGGTCAGCCCGGATGAGGAGTGTTTCGTAGGTTGGGCAAAGCGCAGCGTGCCCAACATGGTGGCGGTTCGTTGGGCACGCTTTGCTTTGCCCAACCTACGGTAACGACGGTAATTTGCTTCCGGCCAGCCCGGATGAGGAGAGAACAATGAGTGACTTTGCCGGAATGGAAGAGCTGTTGCAGGACTTCCTCATGGAAGCCGGGGAACTGTTGTCCCAGGTGGACAACAAGCTGGTGGAACTGGAGAAGCGGCCGGGCGACAAGGCGTTGCTCAACGACATCTTCCGGGGCTTCCACACCATCAAGGGCGGTGCCGGCTTTCTCAACGCCGAGAACCTGGTGGCGCTGTGCCATCGCACCGAAAGCCTGTTCGACAAGCTGCGCAACCTCGAACTCACGCTCTCACCGGAGTTGATGGACATCATCATGGCCGCCACCGGCAGTGTGCGCGACATGTTCGGCGACCTGTCCCAGGCGACCCAGCCTAAAGCCGCCGACCCCGGTCTGATCGCGCGTCTGGAAGCGGCGCTGCATGGCCAGTTGCACGCGGCGCCCGTCGTCGCGACCGCAACCCCGGTTGCCGTGCCCGCCGTCGTCAGCGAGCCGGCGGGCGTTGATGACATCAACTGGGATGTACTGCATGCCGTGCTGACCGGCGCGCCGATTCCACCGCCCGCGGCGGCCGAAGCGGCGGCCCCCACTCCGGCGCCGCGTCCCGCGCCGGTTCAGGATCTGCCCACGCCCTCGCGTGGCGCCGCTGTCGGCGCCAGCGCGCCGCCACCACAGAATCTGCAGAAAGAGACCACCATCCGCATCGACACGGTGCGCCTGGATCAGGTACTCAACCTCTCCGGCGAGATTGGGCTGACCAAGAACCGCATCAGCAACCTGAAGTCGCAGATCATGCACGGCAACGTCGACCAGGCAACCCTGAAAGCGCTCGATATCGCCGTCAGCCAGCTCGATCTGCTGGTGTCCGACCTTCAAAACGCGGTGATGAAGACGCGGATGCAGCCCATCGGCCGCCTGTTCCAGAAATACCCGCGCCTGGCGCGCGATCTGGCGCGGCAACTGGGCAAGGATGTCGAACTGGTGCTATCCGGCGAGGAGACCGAGCTGGACAAGACCATGATCGAGGATCTCAACGATCCGCTGGTCCACCTGGTGCGCAATGCCGTGGATCACGGCGTCGAGAGCGCGGAAGAGCGCGCGGCCGCGCACAAACCGCCCAAGGCCATCGTCACCCTCTCCGCCAGCCAGATGGGCGACCACATCTACATCGAGATTTCCGATGACGGCAAAGGCATTCGCCCGGACGTGATCCGGCGCAAAGCGGTGGAAAAGGGCGTGATCGACGCGGAAACCGCCAATGGCCTGGACGACCGGCAAAGTCTGCATCTGGTCTTTCTGCCCGGCTTCTCCACCAAGGATGAAGTCTCCAGCGTGTCCGGGCGCGGCGTCGGCATGGATGTGGTGAAGACCAACATCAACAAGCTCAACGGCAAGATCGACGTGGTTTCCGTGCCGGGGCAGGGTTCCACTTTCACCATATCCCTGCCGTTGACGCTGGCCATCCTGCCAGTGCTGGTGGTGCGCCTCAACAACCAGTCGTTCGCCGTGCCGCTGTCGATGGTGCGCGAGATCATCCCGATGAAGCCGAAGGAAGTGCAGCGTGTCTCCGGCCGCGCGACCATGGTGGTGCGCGACGAAGTCCTGCCGATACGCAGCCTGGCCCGGATGATCGGTTGGGAATCGCAGCGTTCACCCGCTTTCGGCGTGCTCATGCACGCCGCCGACACCACCTTCATCCTGGCGGTGGACGGTTTCGTCGGGCGCGATGACGTGGTGATCAAGCCCCTGTCCGACATCAAGCCGCGCGGCATCGCCGGCGCCACCCTGTCCGGCGACGGCTCCATCGTGCTGGTGCTGGATATGGAGGAACTGCTCACCAACGTGCAGGCCGATACCCCCATGAGCCTGTTCACGCAGGGTTGACATGAAAAACCTGGGTCGTTGTAGGTTGGGCAAAGCGAAGCGTGCCCAACGAACCGCCACGATGTTGGGCACGCTTCGCTTTGCCCAACCTACGTCACT
>JAUXXW010000014.1 GCA_030684775.1 Pseudomonadota bacterium | reverse complement strand
ACCTTCAAGAACACGGAACTGGGCGAGACCTGGATCGAGGAGGGCGAGGCGCCGGACTGGCAGCGGCTCCTGGAACGGCGCGAGGAGTACCGCATCGGTTCCATTCCCACCGGTGGCCTGCTGCTGGTGGGTGGGGCAGACGTGCAGAAGGATCGCATCGAGGCCTCGATCTGGGCCTTCGGGCGCGGCAAGGAAGCGTGGCTCGTCGAGCACCGGGTGCTGATGGGCGACACCGCCAGGGATGGAGTTTGGCGCCAGTTGGCAATCCTGCTGGCCGAAACATGGACCCATGCATCGGGCGCGCAGCTGCCGCTGGCCCGCTTCGCCCTGGACACCGGCTTCGCCACGCAAGAGGCCTACGCCTTCGTGCGGATGGCGAAGGACCACCGGCTGATGGCGGTGAAGGGCGTGCCACGCGGCGCTGCCCTGATCGGCACCCCGACGGCAGTGGACGTGACTCAGGCCGGCAAGAAGCTGCGCCGGGGCATCAAGGTCTACTCGGTGGCTGTGGGCATCGCCAAGCTGGAGTTCTACAACGCTCTGCGCAAGCCAGCCGAGGTTGAGGAGGACGGCGTCACGGTGCGCTACCCAACCGGGTTCGTGCACTTGCCCAAGGTGGATGCCGAGTTCATCCAGCAACTCTGCGCCGAGCAATTGATCACCCGCCGTAACCGCAACGGCTTCCCGGTGCGGGAGTGGCAGAAGACTCGCGAGCGCAACGAGGCCCTGGACTGCTACGTCTACGCCCGGGCCGCCGCTGCCGCCGCAGGGCTCGACCGCTTCGAGGAACGCCACTGGCGGGAACTGGAGCGGCAGCTGGGACTGCCACCGCCTGACGTGGAGCCACCACTCGAAGCCGCAACCGACCAATTCACTGAGGCCACCCATCGCGGTGGCCTCGGTGCTTCTGGAACCCCGAAGCCTGCGCGCCGCGTCATCAAGAGCCGCTGGATCGGGTGATGTGGGCAGCCTGCCCGAACACTTCAACCATCGATAAGGAATCGCACCATGAGTTTGCAAACCCAGATCCAGAGCTTCGTCCTGCGCGCCGCGCAGGAATTCAACGCGGTCTATACCAAGATCGGTTCGCTCGCCTCGCTCTCCACCACCGACAAGACCAGTCTGGTGGCGGCCATCAACGAACTGCGGAGCGTAGTCAACGCCTCCACCAGCATCGATGACGGCGCGATCACTACCAGCACCACGTACTCGTCTTCCAAGATCGTCAGCCTGCTTGACACGCTGAAGGCCGACATCCTGGGTGGCGCGGATGCCGCCTACGACACCCTGCTGGAGATCCAGCAGGCCATCCAGTCCGGCGACACGGCCTCTGCCGCCCTACTGGACGCCGTCAACAAGCGCGTTCGCTATGACGCGGCTCAGGCCCTGACCGCGCCTGAACAGGCCCAGGCCCGCAGCAACATCGGTGCGGTGGCCAGCGCCGACGTGGGCGACACCAGCTTCGACTTCGTCGCTGCCTTCGAAGCCGCCCTGGTTTAAGCCCTCCCGCCCGGTTCCCACCTTCGGGCGGGGCCGGGCTCCCAATTCCTGATCGATGCATCGCATGAGCACACTCGACACCCGTCTGGGCACGGTTCGCGACTGGATCACCCAACTGCGGCTGGGTAATCCCACCACGCCGGCTCCCGCTGTATTGCCAGGCAGCCGGCAAACCCTGGATATGGGCCCGGGCGAAATTCTGGAGATCGTCCACGCCAGTGATCCCGATTACCAGCGCCTGATCTCACTCGCAGAACAAGTCTTTGAACCGGGGGCCAGCCTGATTCCGGCGATGACGGGGGAGTCCTCGCCGCTATGCAGCGTTTCCTCGTCGTCGTCCTACAGCCAGGCGGATGGTCCCTGGCGTGCAGCCGATGGCACCCCCACCACGCACTGGTCTGTTGGGTCATCCCTCACCCATGGCTGGTGGCGCTGTGTCTTCCCCGCCTCCAAGACCGCCGTGGGCTACGCCATCACCGCGCGCAACCCTTATGGCGACAGCGGTCCGAAGGACTGGACGCTGCGCGGTTCGAACGATGGTGTGAACTGGACCGTGCTCGATGCCCAGTCCGGCGTGATCTGGAGTAATTCGCAGCGCCGGGAATTCAGCCTGGCGCAGCCGGCCAGCTTCACCTGGTGGGAGATCAACATCACGGCCAGTGCGCGCCCGGACTACGCCGCTCCATTGGCGCTGGCCGAAGTGCAGTTCTACGCCCCGGCCACACAACGCATCCTGGTACCCGCTTCCACGGACTACCAGATCGAGTACCTGGCCGATCGCACCCGCATCAAGCGCCTGGCCGCCGAGCGCCGGCTGCTCACCGCCACGGTACGCCTGTGATGACGACGCTGGCGCAGCACATCGCGGCCCTGGCCACGCGCATCGGCCAGGAACTCAAGGCCCGGGTGACGCCCGAGCATCCTGGCCTGGCCCGCGCCTGGGTCAGTTTTGGCTGGGAGAAAAGTCACGCCACCGAGCACGTCGTGATCCACGCCGGGCACAACGTGAAGAAAGTCCTGCGCATCGCCCCCGGCAAGTACCGGGTGGTCTTCGAGGTACCCATGCCCGATGCCCACTACTGCTGGCTCGCCTTCGCCCGCAACAGCGGCAAGACCATGAAGATGGCCGCCGCCCGCGTGAACTGCGATGACAAGACGACCGATGACGTCGAACTCGTCTGCACCACACCCTCCGGAACGCTCGCTGATTCCAGCGAGATCAACGTGGTGGTCTACCGCTGATGGCCTACACCCAGGAACAACTCGACACCCTGCAGGCCGCGCTGGCCAAGGGGGAGAAGCGTGTCACCTTCGCCGACAAGACGGTGGAATACCGCACGGTGGAGGAACTGAAGGCCGCGATCCGCGAGGTGCAGGCCGACCTGCATCGCCAGGCGGTGGACACCGGCTTATGGCCGCAGGCGCCCCGGCAGATCCGGGTCACCACGAGCAAGGGCTTCTGATGGCCTGGGGGAACACCAAGAAACCAGCAAGCTGGTTTGGCAAGATCGGCGCATTCTTCGGAGGACGCTCCCCGACGCATGAGGCGGCCGGGTCAGGACGTCGCGCGTGGGCCTGGATGCCGGGCAACCCGGGCGCGGTCGCCGCCATGCTCGTGACACAAACCGAGCTTCGCACCAAGAGCCGCGACCTGGTGCGCCGCAACGCCTGGGCCAACGCCGCACTGGATGCCTTCGTGTCCAATGCCATCGGCACCGGCATCAAGCCGCAGTCCATGGTGGTGGATCCGGCGGTACGCGAGCGCATCCAGTCGCTTTGGCGGGACTGGACCGAGGAGGCCGATGCGGCGGGGCTCACTGATTTCTATGGGCTGCAAGCCATGGCCTGCCGAGCCATGTTGGAGGGCGGCGAATGCCTGGTGCGGCTGCGTCCCCGCCGCGCGGAGGATGGCCTGGTGGTGCCCCTGCAGATCCAGTTGCTGGAACCCGAACATCTGCCGGTGTCCATGAACACGGATCTGCCCTCCGGTAACGTCGTGCGCGCCGGTATCGAGTTCGACAAACTGGGCCGTCGCGTCGCCTATCACCTGTATCGCAGCCACCCGGAGGACGGGGCGCTGGCGCCGATGTCCGGCCAGGGCGGTATCGATACCGTGCGGGTGGATGCGGCCGAGATCATTCACCTGTTCCGTCCGCTGCGCCCCGGCCAGATTCGGGGCGAGCCCTGGCTCTCCCGCGCCCTGGTGAAGCTGAACGAACTCGACCAATACGACGACGCGGAACTGGTGCGCAAGAAGACCGCCGCCATGTTTGCCGGCTTCATCACCCGCCTGTCCCCCGAGGACAACCTGATGGGGGAGGGCAATTCCGATCAGAACGGGGTCGCCCTGGCGGGCCTGGAACCCGGCACCTTGCAGATCCTGGAGCCGGGTGAGGATGTGAAGTTCTCGCAGCCAGCCGACGTCGGCGCGTCCTACGGCGAGTTCTTGCGTATGCAGTTCCGCGCTGTGGCCGCCGCCATGGGCGTGACCTATGAGCAGCTGACCGGCGACCTGACCCAGGTGAACTACAGCAGCATCCGCGCCGGACTCCTGGAGTTCCGCCGCCGCTGCGAGGCCATCCAGCATGGGGTGATCGTGCACCAACTGTGCCGGCCAATCTGGTCGGCCTGGATGGCGCAGGCGGCGTTATCCGGGACGTTGAAACTACCCGGCTACAGCAAACGCCGGCGTGAGTACCTGGCCTGCAAATGGATTCCCCAGGGCTGGCAGTGGGTGGACCCGCAGAAGGAGTTCAACGCCATGGTCACCGCCATCCGTGCGGGGTTGCTGTCCCGCTCGGAGGCGATCTCCTCCTTCGGTTACGACGCCGAGGACATCGATCGCGAGATCGCGGCCGACAACGCGCGTGCGGATGCCCTGGGCCTGGTGTTCGAGTCCGATCCCCGGCACGACCAGCCCGCCGCCGCAGCACCTTTCCAGAAAACACCGGCGGATGCCTCAACTGCCGATCCCACATCCGATCCCCTGGCGGCCGATCCGGCGCCCCTGATCTGAGAGGACCTTCCCATGCTGTATCCGCATTTGGCGGGGCGCCTGTTCGGCGTGCCGCTGCTGATCCATCGCCCCAAGCTGGACGTGATCCTGTCGGTCCTGGCACCCAGGCTCGGGCTCGACGGCGA
Organism: Pseudomonadota bacterium; assembly: GCA_030684775.1. Taxonomy (GTDB): domain Bacteria; phylum Pseudomonadota; class Gammaproteobacteria; order Burkholderiales; family Thiobacillaceae; genus PFJX01. The sequence goes on along the minus strand of JAUXXW010000014.1, from coordinate 9,073 downwards.
GCTGCCGCAAGCGGCGCTGCCTGCATCGCGGCCGGTTTCCTCGCCTACGCCCGGCATTGCCATCCTGCCCATCCACGGCACCCTGGTGCGCCGCACCCTGGGACTGGAGGCGGATTCCGGTCTCCTGAGCTACCAGGCCATCCAGGCCGGTCTCGACGCGGCGATGCTCGATCCCGGCGTGGCTGGGATCCTGCTCGATGTGGATTCACCGGGCGGCGAGTCGGGTGGCGTGTTCGACCTGGCCGACCGTATTGCTTCGGTGGCCAAGGTGAAACCCGTCTGGGCGATCGCCAACGAATCCGCCTTCTCGGCCGCCTATGCCCTGGCCAGCGCGGCCTCGCGGCTGATGGTCACCCGCACTTCGGGCATCGGCTCGGTGGGCGTCATCGCCATGCACATCGACCAGTCCGGCCTGGATGCGAAGGCGGGACTCCAGTACACGCCGATCGTCGCCGGGGCTCACAAGAACGATCTCTCGCCGCATGCCGCCATCACCGACGAGGCCCGCTCGATGTTGCAGGCTGAAGTGGACCGGCTCTATGGCCTCTTCGTCGACACGGTGGCGAGCCACGGACGCCTCGGCGCCGATGCGCTGCGCGCCACCGAGGCGGGCTTGTATTTCGGCGACGCCGCTGTCACGGCGGGACTGGCCGATGCCGTGGCCACCTTCGACGACACCCTGGCCGAGATGGCCGACTTCCTCACCCCTCGAACCGTGCAGCGCCTGGCCGTGGCGCGGGCCGAGTCCTTCGCTTCATCCACGCCATCCATTCAAAAGGAGATACCCATGAATGGCTCCGTTTCTGACCCCACGCCTGATACCGGAAGCCCTGCCAGCCTTGTTGCTGACCGGCCTGCTCCTTCTGCAAACCTCGAAACGCCCACTGCCGCGCTGAGCTACGCCGACGCCGTCGAAGTGGCGGAACTGTGCCAACTGGCCGGCGTGCCCGAGCGCACGGCGAACTATCTCTCGGCCCGGACCCCGGTGCATGAGGTGCGCCGCACGCTGCTCGCCATCCGTGCCGAAGGCCCCGAGATTGCCTCCCATCTGTCCCCCGAGGCCATGGCTGCCCAGCCTGAAGCCCTCAAGGACAACCCCGTCATTGCCATGGCACGCGCCCGTGCCGGAAAGGAGTAATCCATGCCGACCAAACCGGTACTCACCGAAGGACTCAACCTGGGGGACCTCCTCAAATATGAGGCTCCCAATCTCTATTCCCGCGACCAGGTCACCGTCGCCGCCGGCCAGGTCTTGGCCCTGGGCGCGGTGGTCGGAGTGATCACCGCATCGGCCAAGATCAAGGGGGTCGATCCGTCCGCCAGCGATGGCTCCGAGGTCGCCGCCGGTGTCCTGATCCAGGCGGTGGACGCGAACCTGGCCGACCGGGATGACGGGCTCATCGTCGCCCGGCATGCCATCGTCGCCAACCACGCCCTGGCCTGGCCCACGGGCATCACCGTGGCCGAGAAGCAATCCGCCATCGCCCAGTTGAAGGCACTGGGCATCCTCGTCCGGAAAGGAATCTGACCATGCCCATGAACAATCCCTTCGAGAACCCCGCGTTCTCCATGTCGGCCCTGTCCGCCGCCATCAACATCCTGCCCAACAACTACGGGCTGATGGACCAGATGAACCTGTTCCCGGCGAAACCGGTGCGCTTCCGCCAGATCGCCGTCGAGGAGAAGAACGGCGTCTTGAGCCTACTGCCCACCTTGCCGGTGGGCTCGCCCGGCACCGTCGGCAAACGCGGCAAGCGCAAGCTGCGTTCCTTCGCCATCCCCCACATCCCGCACGAGGACGTGGTGCTGCCGGAGGAGGTGCAGGGCATTCGCGCCTTCGGCATGGAGTCCGAATTGCAGTCCATCTCCAACGTCATGGTCGAGCACCTGCAGACCATGCGCAACAAGCACGCCATCACCCTGGAGCATCTGCGCATGGGTGCCCTGAAGGGGGTTATCCTGGACGCGGACGGCTCGGTGCTCTACGACCTCTACGACGAGTTCGAGATCACGCCCAAGGTGGTGGACTTCAAGTTCTCCAACACGGACCTGGACGTGAAGAAGGTCTGCCTGGGCATCAAGCGCTACGTCGCCAAGAACCTGCAGGGCGAATTCATGACCGGCATCCACTGCCTGGTCTCGCCCGGCTTCTTCGATGCTTTGACCGGCCACCCCAACGTGAAGGAAGCCTACAAGGACTGGCAGACCGGCCTGGCCTTGCGTTCCGACATGCGCACCGGATTCACCTTCGCCGGCCTCACCTTCGAGGAATACTTCGGCGAGGCCTCGGACGGCACCACCACCCGCAGCTTCATCGCCGACGACGAGGGCCATGCCTTCCCGCAGGGCACGGTGGACACCTTCGCCACCTACTTCGCGCCGGCGGACTTCAACGAAACGGTGAACACCCTCGGCCAGCCGCTCTACGCCAAGCAGGAGCCGCGCAAGTTCGACCGGGGCACCGACCTGCACACGCAGAGCAATCCGCTGCCCATGTGCCACCGCCCGGCTCTGCTGGTGAAGCTCACGATGTCTTGAGCGTGTTCACCTTCCACGTCTTCTGGCGTTCCTTGGTGTAGCGGTACCAGGGCAGGGGCGGTTCGCCCGCCATGAAGCGGGTGGCGGCGATGAAGGTGTCGAGCAGGCACGGATCGTAGTCGACACCGGTCTGGCCACACAGCTGCTGAAACAGGACGTAGGGGTCTTGTCCCTTGAGGTCCGTCGGTTTGTGGATGTCGATCTCACGCAGATATCCGGCCACGGCCGGACCGATATTGGGCAGGGCCTCCAGCACCATGGTTTCCGCCTCCGCCGCCGTCTTGGCCTTCTTCATAACGCTGTTCTCTCCCTGCAAAAACCCATGATAGCCGTCGAAACCCTCTATGACGCGGCGGCCCGTTCAGGGCTGCTCCAGGAAGCGATCTGGGTGCCTGACACGGGGCCGGTGGTGGCGACCTGGGTGGAGTTTCGTGCGCCCGACGCGTCCATCCTCGACGGCATCGGAATGTCCACCGACTACGCCATGCGCTATCCGGCCACCTGGCTGGTGGGCCTGAAGCGGGGTGACACGCTGAAGATCGGAGGCGTCACTTACCGAATCAGGTCGATCATGGCAGTAGGTGATGGTGCCGAAAACCGGGCAAGTTTGTCCCGAACATAGAACCCGTTTCAGGAGCCAATCTTGATCCAGCGGTTCCAGATCAAGCGCTGAATTGCGGCATTGGCGGCGTGCCGGTCAAACCGATCCGGATCGAAATCGAGACCGGCCCACTCCTGGATTTCCTTGGCTGCCTGACCATACGGTGCGGCTTCCCAGGTCGTAAGCATATTCTGGTAGCCAGAGGAGCCGCCAGCATCTTCAGGGGGACAAGCCTGTCCACCAGCTGTGATCAATACGAGGCCGTCGGCATGGGCGGGATCTCCGCCATCATCGATATCGATTACCGTCACCTGGTGCTGCCAGTTGTCGCCGTAATCGTAGCGATAAAGAAAGGTGTCACCGATCGTCAGAAGCTGGTTCAGGCGGAACTTCCGCTCATCGAGCCTTGGCTTCGATGCGTGGTCGAAGTCCGGAATCTCTGGTTTCAGTTCGCCATAAAGCTGTTCTCGAATCTCGAACTCGTGGAGGTGGGCATCCGTCCAGCCCATGGCCGCCTGAATAATGTGATGCAGCGCAGCCAGCCGGGTGCGTCCATCCAGGATGAGTTCTCGCCAAACCACTGGTTTGACGTCCAACAACTCTACCCGAACGGAAAAGATGTTCGGGGTGGACAGGCTCGATCGGTGTTTTTTCTTCGGGACATAGGCCATGGGGATGTCCTCCCTGTTTGCGATGTACCGATTTTATGACCCCCTGAAGGGAAACCATGAACTCCATCCGAGAACGCTGCCTGCAGGCGGTGGCGGGCCTTCTTGCGCCCGTCGCCCAGGCCCAGGGCGCGACCTTCCGCCGATCGCCGACCACTGGCATCCCGCGTGAGCAGTCCCCGGCACTCCTCCTGTTCCCCGAGTCGGACGGCATCGCAGAACGGGCCAACGACCGGGTCGTGCGGCAGTTGGTGGTGCGGATCGATGCCCTGGCCCGGGAGGCGGGAGGCGTTGTGCCCGAGGATCTGGCCGACCGGTTGCTGGTGGCCGCCCATGAAACGTTGTTCGCGAATGCCAATCTCGGCGGTCTTGCCCTCGGAATCCGGGAACTGGACTGCGAGTGGAACGTGGAGGACGCCGATGCCACGGCCGTCCTCATCCCCGCACGCTACCAGATCACCTATCGCACGTTGGCCCACGACCTCTCAAGCCAGGGATGAGCCATGCCCCTCGTTGAACTCTTGAAACCCCACACCCACGCCGGCCGTGACTACCACCCGCGCGAGCGCATCGAGCTCGACACGGCGCTGGCCAACTGGCTGGTGGAGGCTGGGGTCGCGCGCCAGATCTGGCTCAGCGATCCAGACCGGTCCCATCAGGCCCGGCGACGGGCTGCCTCAATCAGCACGCCACCACCCGCAACCCCTCTCCGTTCCACCTCCAACTCGACCGAGGAGTCTCCCTCATGAGTACCTATGCATCCTTCCAGGGCCGCGTCTTTCTGGGCAAGCGCGACGAGGCCGGCAATCCGGTCGAAGTACGCACGCCCGGCAACGTGGCGGATCTGAAGCTCGCCCTCAAGACCGAGGTGCTGGAGCATTACGAGTCGCAATCCGGCCAGCGTTCGCTGGATCACAGGATGGTGAAATCCAAGTCGGCCACGGTGAACCTCACTATCGAGGAGTTCACCCCGGAGAATCTCGCCCTGGCCCTCTATGGCAGTTCCCTCACCGGCAGCGGCGGCACCGTAACCGACGAGCCGATCGGCGGGGCGGCGCCCATGATTGGCGACCGCTATTTCCTGGCCCACCCCAAGGTCTCCACCCTGGTGCTGCAGGACAGCGCGGCCACGCCCGAGACGCTGACCCTGGGCACGCACTACACGGCGGACACCGACTTCGGTGCGGTCCAGTTCCTGGACATCACCAGCCTGACCGCGCCCTTCAAGGCCAGCTACGCCTATGGGGTGGTGACCGAGATCGGCCTCTTCACCCAGCCCCTGCCGGAGCGTTTCCTGCGTCTTGAGGGCGTGAACACGGCGGCGGGCAATGCCCGGGTGCTGGTGGAACTCTATCGGGTGGCCTTCGACCCGCTGAAGGAGTTGGCGCTGATCTCCAACGACTACAACAAGTTTGAACTGGAGGGCTCGCTCCTGGCGGATTCGACCAAACCCTTTGATGCCGTGCTGGGCCAGTTCGGCCGCATCGTGCTTATGCCTAGCTAGGCATAAGCACAATTATGTGGAGTAGACGTTTATGCATAGTGGAGGTCCTTTCAGGTTGAAGTTACGGAGGTTGGTAGGCATTCAGTACTGCGCATAAAAACACAGCACTGCCCGGCCACCCGGTCGGGGGTTCTATGCAAAGGAGAGTGCTGTGCTTGATCATTTCTTCAAATTGCCGTCCCAGATTGCCTGCTACAGCAACGGGCCTGGTGGCGAACTACTGAATGAGTTCGCCCGCTATCTCAGTGAATCCGGTTACTCAAGAAGCCAGGGGGCCCGACATCTGCGTTCTGCCGCGCATCTCATGTTCTGGGCCGATGGACAAGGTATCCCGGTCACTGATGTGGGTGAGATAACGCTGGATTGCTTTGCTGGGCATCTGCATGAATGCCGATGCCAAGGTTTCACTGGCATGTACCCAGACAAGCTGACGCGCGGGGCGCGAGCCTTTGTCGTTCATCGGCGGCGACTGCAGGCCGTATCAGCAGGCGAATGCAGTTCAGATGCGGCGCCCAGCGGTTTGTGGGAGCAGTTTTGCCAATGGATGCAACAGCGGCGTGGCACCTCGGAGCGAACCTTGCAGGGCTACCGGGACTACCTGCGAACCTTTCTCGCTGGGGTCGAGAACGATCTCGAACAAATCGATGCGTCGTACTTGCGCCAGTTCATCCTCGAACGGGGGCGAAGCTGCGGGTTGGCCAGAGCCAAGGCCACGACCTCAGCCTTGCGCATGTTCATTCGTTTTCTGATCGCGCAGGGCAAATGCCCGGCGGACCTGGACGCATCAATTCCCAGCCTGGCGTATTGGCGCTTGTCGACGTTGCCTCGATACCTGCAACAGGATGAAGTTGAACGTGTCATCTCCAGCCCGCATCCGGACACCCCGGTTGGCAAGCGGGATCGGGCAATCCTGCTCTTACTTTCGCGCCTCGGGCTTCGGGCCGGTGACGTCCTGAATCTGCGCCTGACGGACATTGACTGGTATGCGGCCACCATCTGCGTTTGCGGCAAAAACCAGCGTCAGGCGCAGCTTCCTTTGACGCAAGAGGTTGGCGATGCCATCGTGGACTACTTGCAACACGGCAGACCTCGAACCGATTCCGACTACATATTTGTTCGCTCACTGGCGCCTTTTCGGCGTTTCAGAGATACACGAGCGATCTCCGATGTAGCCAAACTGGCGATGCGTCGCGCCGGGGTCGATCTGCCGGTTCGTGGGGCAGCCCACGTTCTTCGCCATTCTGTAGCCACCTCGATGTTGCGTCAGGGAGCGAGCCTGCAGGACATCTCGGTTATCTTGCGTCACCAATCCATCAACAGCACGCTGATCTACGCCAAGGTCGATGTCATCGCCCTCGGCGAAATCGCCCAGCCTTGGCCGGAGGTGTCGTCATGCTGAACGATGCCGTCCAGGCCTATATCGATATGCGTCGGGCGTGCGGATTCAAATTCGGTTGCCAAAGCGCCTACTTGTTCGGCTTCGTTGGCTTCTGTGCAGATCGGGGCGAGGATCTGATACGCAACGACACCGCCATTCAGTGGGCAGGCCAGGCGACCACCACGAGTCAGCGCGCACACCGCCTGGCGATCGTCACCCGGTTCGCCCAGCATTTGCGAGCCGAAGACCCACGACATGAGGTGCCGATGCCCGTATTCGGCCCCGAGCGCTGGGGGCGTCCCGTTCCATACATCTTGAGCGCCAGTGAGATTGCGCGTCTTCTGGTAGAGACGGCACACTACGGCCACCACCCCATACAGGGTGCGACCTTCGGCACCTTGTTTGGCTTGCTCGCATGCACGGGCCTGCGGATTTCGGAGGCGACCAGACTGCGGTATACCGATATCACGGCAGACGGCCTGGTGATTCGCAGCACCAAGTTCCGCAAGAGCCGCCTGGTGGCCCTGCATGCGAGTGCGCGAGCTGCGCTGGAGCGGTACTTGCAGCAACGGCGCCCTTACGCACCACTGGATGATCATGTGTTCGTGTCTGTCCGTGGTACACCGCTCGCGCCGAGATGTGTCGATGGCGCATTTCAAGTGCTGACGCGCCGAATCGGTTTGCCCAGGGGGCCTGGATTGCCTCGAGCCACTCCCCATTCGCTGCGTCATACATTCGCGGTGAGATCCCTGCAGGCCTGCCCAGGGGAGAGAGATCAAGTCACCCGGCATATGGTGGCACTGTCGACCTACTTGGGGCACGTCGATGTGTACGCCACTTATTGGTACCTCCAGGCCGCCCCGGATCTCATGCAAGACATCGCCCAGTGCAGCGAGCAGTTCGTGCGGGAGGCATCATGACCCCGATCGCTCCTCACATCACGGCGTTCCTGCGGCAGCGATTGGTCGATGAACGCAATGCCAGCAGCAATACCTGCGAGTCTTACGCCTACGCTTTCAAGCTGCTCTTCGAGTTCGCGGCGGAACATCTGAAGACGCAACCCTCGAAGCTGAGTTTCGAGCAGATTGATGCCTCGCTGGTCGTCGAGTTTCTGGGTCACCTGGAGGTTGCGCGTAAAAACGGCGCAAATTCCAGAAACATCCGTCTGGCAGCAATCAAATCGTTCATGCACTTCATGCAGTACCGCTTGCCGACGGCGCTGGAGCAAATTCAGCGCGTGCTGGCCATCCCGACCAAGAAGGCCGAGACGCGGCTGGTCAAGCACCTGACAGTACTGGAGATGCAGGCTATCCTGGATGCTCCCATCCCCACCAGACGTGAAGGCATTCGTGACCGCGCGATGCTGCATCTGTGTTTCGCGGGCGGGCTGCGGGTGTCCGAACTGATTGGCCTGCGGCTGGACGACCTTGGGTTGCAGCCGAGCGCCAGCATCGTTGTCCACGGCAAAGGGCGCAAGGAGCGCTGTCTGCCGTTATGGAAGCAAACTGCGGCGGCTCTGCGTGCATGGCTGGATGTCCGTGGGCCGATTGGCGTGCCACAACTGTTCGTCAACGCACAGGGCGACGCCATGACTCGTTCAGGTTTCGACTACATCTTGAGCAAGCATGCCAAGGTGGCTGCAGGCACATGTCCGTCGTTGGCACAGAAGCGCATCTCGCCCCATGTGCTGCGCCACACCTGCGCGCTGACGGTCTTGCAGGCCACCAAGGATCTTCGCAAGGTATCCCTGTGGCTGGGGCACGCCAGTATCCGGACCACGGAGATCTACACGCGTGCTGATCCGTCGGTGAAGCTCGAAGCGCTCGAAGCCGTCATTCCGCCGCAACTGCGCACGGGCCGCTTCAAGGCCACGGATGCGCTCATCGCATCGTTGAATCCGCGCACGTTTAAGCGCCAGACCGCGACATAGCACCGCCACAAGCATCGCCCCCATGCAGGTTTATCCGGTCGACTGGCTGGATAGACCTGCGTTTTTATGCGCAGCGCTGCGCGCCAGTATCCCTTTACCAACCCAACCTGAAAGGACCTCCACTATGCATAAACGTCTACTCCACATAATCGTGCAGATCGGATGATGACCATGACCCTGGATACCTTCGTGCCCGAGCCGGTCGCCCTCGAGATTGCCGGAGAGACGGTGGCGATCACCCCCCTGAAGGTGGGCGAGTTGCCGGCCTTCATCCGCGCCATCCGGCCCTTCGCCCAACATCTCACCGGGGAGGTGGATTGGCTCGTTCTCTTCGGCGAACGGGGCGAGGACCTGGTCTCCGCCCTGGGCCTGGCCATCCGCAAGCCGCGCGAGTGGGTGGCGGCGCGGGAACTGGACGAGGCCATTCGTCTGAGCGAGGCGGTGCTCGAGGTGA
>JAUXXW010000019.1 GCA_030684775.1 Pseudomonadota bacterium | reverse complement strand
ACGACCCCGGCGAGGCCAGTTTTTGCCGGATTCGCCGCCTCATAGTCGAACTATGGGGCAAGAAGCCGGCGAAAAATGGACCGCCGCGGTCGCTTTGTAGCCGACGCTTCCAAAGTCCGACAGGCTGCCAGGCAGGTTGTCGCACAGCCAGCGATTCTGAAACAGCATGTGGCCATCGCTGGTGTCCCGGACGTAGGCCCCGGCCGGCAGGTTGGCCATAAAACGTTCGAACAGTTCCTGGCTTTCCCGCCATCTCACGACAGTCTCCCGCAGGGCCTGATGGTCGCGCGCCAGGCGGTAAGCCATGAGCGCCGCCGCCAGGGCCGCCAGCAAACCCAACAGGCGAATCAGATTGACGCCGGCGCCGGGGCGTCCCCAGCCCGCGGCGGGCATGGCGGCTATCTGCCAGGAACCGCCGGGCAGGGTAACTTCGAGGGTCACCGGCTGCCTGGTGAAAACGCCGGCGTCTCCGAAAAAAACCGGCCCCCGGGGACCGCTGCCATCACGGCCACGCACGGCCAGTTGCAATCCCGGGGCTCTATCGCGCAGGCCCGCAATGCGATAGAGCGTCTCCGCGTCGATCACCGCCGAGACCAGCCCCCAGAAGCGCCGCTCGCCACCGGGCCGGTCCGGGGCCAGAAACACCGGTTCTCGCGCGATGATGCCGATGCCGCCCTGTTGCAGGCGCAGCGGCCCGGCCAGCACTGACTGGCCGCTATCGCGCGCGCGCAGGGCCGCCTGCTTTTGCTCTGGATGGCTGCGGTAGTCGAGACCCACGGCGGCCTCGTTGCCCGCCAGCGGATACATCATGGAGATCACCAGATCCGGCGCCGCGGCGAGATTGCGCAGGGCATGGCGTTCATCCACCAGATTGCGGGCGATGGCGTTGAAACCGGCCTGATCCATGTCCGGCCGTGCCGCGATAACAGCGGCGAGGCCGTGCACCAGGAACAGATTGGCGTTGACCACCCCCTCCAGGCGGGCGCGCAGGGTGGACAACTCGCTCAGCACGCCGTTTTTCTCCACCTCCAGTGCCCGCTGCCGCGCGAAATGTTCAATGAACTGTTCGGTGGCGAGTACCAGTAGCGCGGCGAGCAGGGCAAAACCCCAGGCGCGCAGGCGCGCGCCCGTCGTCGCGGTGTGGGCCGGGAAAGTCGGACTATCGGCCAGCTTGGCGGTTTTCATCGAGCGATCTCCACCTGCGCCATGGGGAAAAAGATGACGGAAAAACGATGTACTCGCGGGATGATGGACGCGCCATGCTCCATGAGCAACCGACGGCATGAATCAAGGCGCCGCCCCCGCGCGCTTCGGCTTGCGCGGAAATTCCTTATTTCGCGGTGGCGGTCCGCCAGGTGGTGGCTGCCAGCGCTTCGAGGATGCGCTCGGTGATGTCGCTGGCCAGCAGGCGTTCCAGCCGCACGTCGACGACGTAGGCCTTGACCGTCAGGCCCAGCAGGAAATCACGATCATGGCGAGCCTCCACCGCGACGATGATGGGTTTCTTTAGATAGGTGTAAGGGCAGGCGCGCGCCGCGTCGAAGGCCGCCGCCCTGGCCTGGGCGACCGGGATCGAAACCGGCAGATCCAGGCGCACCACCACCATTTCGGCCAGTTCGCCGCTGTTCGAGTTGACCACGGCGGTACGGAGCACTTCGGCGTTGGGCACCATGATGGTGTTGTCGTCGAAGGTATGCAGCCAGGTCACACTCAGATCGAGCCGAACCACTTCGCCATAGTGGCCGCCGAAATTGACCATGTCGCCGACCCGGAACGGCGGATTGAAGATCATCATCGCCCCCGCCAGCAGGTTGCGAATACCGTCCTGCGCGGCCAGGCCGATGGCCAGGCCGGCGGAGCCGAGCACCGCGAACAACAGGCTTTCCGGCGGCTGGATGAGGGCGAGCACGACATAGCCGATGACCAGCGTCCAGGTCAGCACGCGCAGTGCCGGGAAGGCCTGGCCGAATTGCAGCCGGTAGCGCGGAAAGTGCGACGCCAGCCGCCCCAGGCCCAGGCGCAGGAGATGCAGCAGCAACGCGGTGGCCGCGACCAGCAGGCCCACATGCAGCAGCAGCCAGGGTGAGTAGAGTTCGAGAAATTGTTTCAGCAGCCCCTGTTCCATGCGCGCCCCTCAATACAGGTAATTGCCGTTGACCAGATGGGCGATGATCGCGTCGGCGAACAGCGGCACCAGGCGATATTGCCCGGCGTTGCCGGGTGGACATTCCACCAGGCCGAGCCGGCCCAGATGCGCGAGCCGCAGCCGGGTATCCTCGGGCCGCGCGCGGAAGATGGCCTGATGCTCCGCCGCGCTGAGCCCGCCATGCGCCGCGATCTCCGCGAGCGTGAAGTAATCGTCGCGATCCAGTTGCCGCAGCGGCGAATAGTCCAGCTTCCGCCAGCCGCCGAGGCTGAATTCGCGCTCGCCCGGCGTGAACGTGGCCGCCCGCAGCAGATGGAAAAAAGCCAGATCGGGCTTGCCCTGGCTGAGCCGCTGCAAGTCGGCAAGCGCGCGCGGCAGCGCGGCGTCGTTTGCGCCCGGTGTGGCCGTGTCACCCGGGGCGAGGCTATATCCGGACCGTTCCAGCCGCGCCGTGATGGTCGCCTCCAGGCCGCTCGCGTCGAGATAGTCGAGCTTGATGTGATGGCTGAAATAGCGGTCGGCCTGGTGCAGGTAGATCAGACGCCGCCAGGCCTGCTCGTGGCTGCCCACGACCCAGAGATGCCGCTCCAGGGTGGCCACCATCAGCGCGCCGAGGCCACGCATGGCCTGCGCCGAGCCCATGATCCGCGAAGCGAGGGCATGACCGCCGTCGAGCACCAGGATGCGCGGCTCGCACGCCAGCGCCCGCTCGCGCAAGGCGTCGAAATCGGCCGGCGGCTCCGTAATGTCGAACAGGCTGGCGGCGATGGCCAGCGCCTCGGCGCTGTCGCGGGGGCGAACATCCAGGCGGTGGTAGCACACGCGTTCACCGGCGGCGGCCAGCGTCTCGATCTGTCGCAGGAAGCTGGTCAGGCCACAACCGGCCGGGCCGGTGACCGCGAGCATCGTCTTATCCCCCGCGCGCCAGGCCGACACACAGGCCGCCAGCGTCTCCAGTTCGCGTTCGCGGCCGGCAAGCAAGGGACTACCGACGGGTAACGGCGACGCCGCGAAAGCTTCGCAAAACGCCTCCGGCACCCCCTGCGCGCGCGGATCGGACTGGAAGCCGAGGGCCGAGCATAAGGCCAGAGTGGTGTCCTCCTCCGCCGTCGGCGCGAGCGCGCCGGCTTGTCCGCCCAACCACACGGGCCTGGCCCGCGCGGCAAAATCACGCAGTTGGGAAGCGAATTCGCTGATCGTCCAGGGCATGGCGGCGCGCGAGATGGAGATGCGCCAGTGTTGGCCTAAAACCGGAATATGCCAAGCCGTAACATGCGCGGACGCGTCCCACATTCCGTCTCCCCGGCTCAACCTTCGCGCGCCGGGCCGACAAACGAAAAAACGGCGGCGGGACTCTACGTCCGGATGTTGCGACCGACTGATATGCGCCATTGCCCGCTCAGGCACCGCTGGCATGGACGCCGACCAGCACCACGCCTATGTGGGCGAGGCAGTTACAGCGTAACCCTGTGCATCCGACCGACCCGGCCGCGTGCCGTGGTTTTTTTGTTCGTCATGAGAAACGCCGGCACGTGGCCGGCGTTTTCAGATCCCTATTACCAGGTCAATTCAGGCTGCCTTGCGCAAATCCTCTTTGGGCGCTTCCTCGCTTTGTTCCTTCGCGTATTCGGCCGCCATGTCGCGAAGAATCTGCTTCTTCTCGCAGTCTGCAAAACGCCTCAACACCTGGCGCATCAGGGTCTGGTAGCCAAGGCCGTTCATGCCTGCGATCAGCTTGAAATCCTCAATCAGCGACTTATGCAGGCGGATCGAAATGGGCTGCAATTCCAGTGCCTCGTCCAGGGCGGTCTCGTCCATTTCGGCAGCGACGGCAAAGGCCTCGTCCGCGCCCAATGCGCGGCTGTCCCAGGCATCATCGGTATCCATGATCTTATCGGGCATGGTGTTCTCCTTTCTCTTTAGCTGAGCTTGGCGAAAATGCGCAATTCGTCAGGGTTAGGGTCGTAAGCGCTCTTGATGATGATGTCGCCCCCACTGGGGCATGAACACCACCTTCAGC
>JAUXXW010000006.1 GCA_030684775.1 Pseudomonadota bacterium | reverse complement strand
GCCTTCCGCCATTTCATTGCACATTCGGCGGAAGGCGCTGCGCTTTTCCGCCCTACTTATCGCTCATGACGCCAAGCAAGTTCAGCGCCGCTCAGAACAGCTCGATATCCGACGAATCGCCGGCCTCGTGTTGTTTGGCGGAAACGAACTTGTCCAGCGCGGCCTGTACATCGCCGGTCTCAAGCAACGTGTCGAACATCAGTTTCTCGTCTTCCATCGTGTACTTGGAGCGGATTTTCTGTTGCAGCGCATGCCAGGCGAACGGGTTATAGAGCCGGGCGGGTTCGTTGACGATGCCGGTGAGGTCGTCGAGGCTGCGGCAGACGTGGGATAGCCGCTGCGAGAGGCGGTCATAAAACTGGAAAGCGACGATGACATGCTGCATCTGCCCGGAGGCGGTGACGCCGCTTTCCTCGATGGTCTGTTTCACCGGTGAATCCGGCAGCAGCTTGGCCTCCTGCACCAGCGCCATGAGATTGCCGTAGATGTCGGTAAAGGAATTGGTGAGCACGTCGACCGAGCCACTCGATTCCTTCAGCGCCATCTCGATCTGAGCCACCGCCAGGTTGAGCATCATGATGGTCTCGCGCACCTGGCTCCAGTCGAGGTCGGGGCGCGCTGCGGTAGAGGGGGGAACCGTGAAATTGCTGTTCTCTTCCATGCGGAAATCTCCGTTGTTCCTGTTGATAGGACACTGCGCGTATTGCTGGCGCCTTCATCGGCGCTACGCGGGAAATCTTTAGCGCGAAACAGGCAATCGTGCTTATCCGGTTGTCGCGGACACCCACCGCGGGTAGAGACGCGGGGTGGGAAGGGGATTCGTTGCCGCTTTGGCGGCTTACGAATCCGGCGTACCCCTTGCGGGGGCAAAGCGATGCGTGGCCAACATCGCGGCGGCTCGTTGGGCACGCTTCGCTTTGTTCAACCTACGGGCCAGTTCGTTGGGCACGCTTCGCTTTGCCCAACCTACGGGTCAGTGCCGCCATGAGCTATCGAGCCGTTAGAACGGCACGTCGTCGTCGTCGATGTCGGAGAAGCCGGTGGAACTGGCGCCTGCCGGGGCGGCGCCGGCCGGGGGGGCGTCGGCACGGACCACGGTTTCACGCAGGTTGGTGACCATCTTTTCCAGTGCCTGGCCGGAGCGTTTGCCGGAGATGATTTCGGAAGGGGTGCTGCGGTCGCGCGGGTCGAAGAACTGGACGATCTTCATGCTGACGTAGGTTTTGCCTTCCCACTCGCGTTCCTCGCGCTGCAACAGGATGCCGATGGGCTTGTTCATCAGCGCCGGGAAGGTTTGCGCTTCGGTCGGCGCCATCATGCCGCTGGCGGTATTCCATTCGTCGATCGTTTCCGTGGTGGATTCGATGTTTTTCACATCCAGGCAGGCCATCAGCGCCGAGAGCAGGCTGAACGGGTATTCGATCTTCTCGCCGTTGGCGCGGGCGACCCAGAGCGTCAGGTAGCGCGCCACCCGTCCGTCATCCGCCTCGAAGTTGAATTCGATGCCCTGGGTGCCGGTCTTGGCGGTGCGTTCCTTGGCCAGGGTGAGGCGGCCGGTGTAGGCGCCGGAGGTTTCGATGCGGCCGCCGAAGTTGGTTTCCGGCTGCACGGCGAGCTGGTCATCACGGGTATAGCTGGTCATGGGGGGTGTCCTCCTGGTTGGTTGGATGTGCGAAGTCCGCTTTATCGCGGTTCAAAGAAAAACCTGCAACAACTCGTTGAGAAAACGCCGGCCGGTTTCGCTGGGGCGCGCGTTGTGCAGTTCTCTCACCAGCAGCCCCCGGCGTTCCGCTTCCGCCAGCCCGGCCTCGGCGGCGGCGATGGAAAGACCGCTGCGGGCCTCGAACAGGCGCGGGTCGAAGCCTTCATGCAGGCGCAGCGCGTTCATCATGAATTCAAACACGCGGTCGCCCCGGTCCAGTTTGCGGGTTTCGGCGATGTGGCCAGCGGGGTTGCCGAAGGTGGTGGCGAGCACGGCGTCCATATAGGCCTTCGGATGTTTCAGGCGGGCCTGGCGTTCGATGCGGTCGTGGAAGGTCAGTTTGCCGTGGGCGCCGGCACCCAGCCCGAGGTAGTCGCCGAAGGTCCAGTAATTGAGGTTGTGGCGGCAGCGCGATCCCGGCCGGGCGAAGGCGGAGGTTTCGTAGTGCTCGTAGCCGGCGGCGCCTAGCAGGTCTTCGGCCTGAATCTGCATATCGGCGGATAGATCATCGTCGGGCAGGGCCGGCGGTTGCGCCGCGAACGGGGTGTTGGGTTCCAGGGTCAGGTGGTAGGCGGAGAGATGCGCCGGCCCCAGCGCGAGGGCGGTTTCCAGGTCGGCGCGCGCCTGTGCCAGGTTCTGTCCGGGCAAGGCATACATCAGGTCGAGATTGACCGCCTCGAACAGGCCGATGGCCGCTTCCGCCGCCGCGCGCGCCTCGCGCTCGTCATGGATGCGTCCGAGCGCCTTCAAGTGTTCCGGGTTGAAGCTCTGGATGCCGAGCGAGAGGCGATTCACGCCCGCCTCGCGATAGCCCCGGAAGCGCGCGGCCTCGAAGGTTCCGGGATTGGCTTCCAGCGTAATTTCCGCCAGCGGCGAGACCCGCAATAGGGTACGCAGCGTGGTGAGCAGGCGGTCGATGGCGGCGGGCGTGAACAGGCTGGGGGTGCCGCCGCCGATGAAGATGCTCGATACCTCGCGCCCCCACACTTCGGGCAAGGCCAGTTCGAGGTCGCGGGTGAGCGCGTCGAGATAACGCGCTTCCGGGATTTCCTCGCGCCGGGCGTGGGAGTTGAAATCGCAGTAGGGGCATTTGCGCACGCACCAGGGGATGTGCGCGTAGACCGAGAGCGGCGGCTGCGTGGTGGGTGTCTGGTTAAAGAGAATCGCGGACATGCCGATAGTATGAGCGATGCGAACCCGGCCACAGGCCCTGAAAAGATGAGCGACAGCCCCTTCCTGAATGCCGAAGCCGGCATGAGCATGGCCAATTTTCTGGTGTCGTCGGTGCACGACATGAAGAACTCCCTGGCGGTCATGGCGAACTTTCTCGAATCCGCCCTGGCCCAGGCGCCGGATCAATCGGCACCGCTGTACCGGCAGACCAGCCAGGCGCTCTACGAAACCCAGCGCATCAACGACCACCTGATCCAACTCCTTGCCCTGTACAAGATCGAGCAGGATTTTTATCCGTTCGACCCCCAGGAACAGAATCTCGCCGATCTCGCGACCGATGCCTTGTCCCGTGTTGCCAATCTGGCCGATTCGAACGGCATCGCCCTGGAATACGAGTGCCCGGATGATCTCCACGGTTGGGTCGATTACGAGTTGATCCTCGGGGTACTGGTGCAGGCGCTGCACAACGCCCTGCACTACACGCGCGACAGTGTGCATTGCCTGATCGCGGCTGACCCGCGCGGCGGCATCACGATCCGGGTGGAAGACAACGGCCCGGGCTTCCCCGACTTCCTGCTGCAACAGGGCACATCGCGCGACCGTGGGGTCAGCTTCGAAACCGGCAGCACCGGGCTGGGCTTGTATTTCGCTGGCGTGGTGGCCGGCCTGCACCGCAATGGCGAGCGCGGCGGCGGCACCCACCTGGAGAATGGCGGCCGGCTGGGCGGCGGCTGTTTCTGTCTGGAATTGCCATGAGGTCTGATTTCGCGCACCAAGGCGGCGTAGGTTGGGCAGCGGAGTCGTTGTCCGCTTTAGCGGCTTACGAATCCGGCGTGCCCCTTGCGGGTGCAAAGCGCAGCGTGCCCGACATGCAACAGTTGTCTGTTGGGCACGCTGCGCTTTGCCCAACCTACATCCTGGAATTGCCATAAGGGCGGCCATGAAAATCCACGACCTCCCCCGCCCGGATTTCTCGAAAAAATCGTTTCTCATCATCGAAGACTACGAAGGCATGCGCGGCATTCTGCGCGACATCCTCGGCCGCGCCGGCACCACCCGCATCGACTTCGCCGGCAGTGGCGGCAATGCGCTGGCGATGCTGGAGAAACATCGCTACGACGCCGTGCTCTGCGATCTCCATCTCGGCCAGGGCAAGAACGGCCAGCAGGTACTGGAAGAAGCGCGCCTGCGCCGCCTCACCGCACCGCATACCGTCTGGCTAATGGTCAGCGCGGAAAAAACCTCGGAAATGGTCATGGGCAGCGCCGAAACCCGGCCCGACGACTACCTGGTCAAGCCGATCACGGAAACCCTGTTGTTTACCCGCCTGCAACGCCAGATGGACAAAAAGAAAGTGCTGGCGCCGATCGAGCAGGCCATGCGCGACCACGAATACCTCAAGGCCATACGCCTGGTCGACCAGACGCTTGCCAAAACCACCCCGCATACCTGGGATCTGAAACGTCTGAAGGCGGAACTCGCGCAACTTTCCGGCGACCTGAACCAGGCTCGCGTCGTATTCGAGGAGGCCCTGAACCAGCGCGATCTGCCCTGGGCGCGCCTCGGCATGGCGCGTCTCCTGTTCCAGGAGGGCCGACTGGATGAAGCCCTCCAGCACCTGCTGCAAGTGACCGAAGGCAGCCGCTCCTACCTGGACGCGCACGACTGGCTGGCGCGCACGCTGGAAAGCCTGGGCGACCTGGATGGCGCCCAGGAAGCGCTGGAACGCGCGCTCTCGGTGTCACCTCACGTCGCCGCCCGGCAATCCAGCCTCGGCCAGGTGGCGGCCCGGCGCGGCGATCTGGAGACGGCCACGCTCGCCTATCGTCGCGGCATCGAACTGGCGCGCAATTCACCCCTTGTCTCCGTGGAACCCTATCTGAGCCTGGCGCGAATTTTTCTGGCCCGCGGCGAGACCGGTGAAGCCGCCAAGATCATCGGCCACCTCGCCGGCGACATGAAGCGCGACAGCGGCGCGCGATTTCTCGCCCGGGTGATGGAAATTCCAATCCGCTTGAACAGCGGCGGCGAAAAGGCGGCCCGCAAGCTACTGGAGGAGTTGGCACCCAGCCTGCGCGACGCCGCGCACCAGCTACCGCCGGAAGTGGCCTTCGACCTGGCTGGGCCGCTCATGCGGCTTGGGGATAGTGAAACCACCGACGCGCTGTTCGCCAGTCTGCTGGCCAATCACCACGACAACGCGGACTACGCGAACCGGGTGCTTACCCTGTATAGCGAAGCGGGTCGCGGGGATGACGGGGCAAAACTGGTGGCCGATACCACCCGATCCGCCCTGGAAATCATGGACAAGGGGGTGCGCCTGTCACGCGAGGGCAAACTCGACGAAGCCCTCTCGCTGCTGCGTGACGCGCGCCACAAGATGCCGGGCAACCCGCGCCTGCTGCTCAACCACGCCTATCTGCTCATCAGCCACATGGAACAACGCGGTCGCGACCTGCATCTGGTCAAGGAAGCCCTGGACTGCATCCAGACCGCCCGCCGCCTGCGCCCGCACGAAAAACGCGCGGGGACACTGCTCGCGAAACTGGAGCGGGTGGGAGGGGTAGAAACGTAGGTTGGGCAGCGGAGTCGTTGTCCGCTTTAGCGGCTTACGAATCCGGCGTGCCCCTTGCGGGTGCAAAGCGCAGCGTGCCCAACATCGCGACAGATCGTTGGGCACGCTGCGCTTTGCCCAACCTACGCCACTGGAGCGGGTGGGATCGTAGTCCGCGATATCCGCCGTCAAAATCGCGGACACGGTCCGCTCCTACGCCAGCCCCGCCAGCATCGAAGCCAGCGTCCGCAACGCCCGGCCGCGGTGGCTGACCTGGTTCTTGTCTTCCATGCTCATCTCGGCGCCGGTCTGGCCGAAGGCGGGCACCAGGAAATAGGGGTCGTAGCCGAAGCCGCCGGCACCACGCGGCTCGTCGATGATTTCACCGTGCCAGGCACCCTCGGCGATGATCGGGGTGGGGTCGTCGGCGTATCGCACGTAGACCATCACGCAGTAGTAATGCGCGCGGCGGTTGGCCTGGCCTTGCAGGGCTTCGATCAGTTTCTGGTTGTTGCGCTCGTCCGACTTCGGGTCACCGGCATAGCGGGCGGAATAGACGCCGGGAGCGCCATTGAGTGCGTCGACGCAGATGCCAGAATCGTCCGCCAGCGCCGGCAGGCCGGTGTGGGCGGCGGCATGGCGCGCCTTGGCAATGCAGTTCTCGACAAAGGTGACATGCGGTTCCGGGCACTCGGGGACGCCGAATGCGGCTTGCGGCATGGCTTCGAAGCCCATCGGCTCGATGATGCGGGCGATCTCGCGCAACTTGCCCGCGTTGTTGGAGGCGATGACGATTTTCTTCATGGGGACTCCTGTAGCGCCGGCGCCCTCGCCGGCGTATTTTAAAACCGCCGGCGTGGGCGCCGGCGTTACATTCATGCCAACGCGGCGCGTTGCGCGGCCATCAATTCGCGGATGCCTTTCTCCGCCAGATCGAGCAATGCGCCCAATTCCACACGGGTGAAGGCCACGCCTTCCGCCGTGCCCTGTACTTCGATCAGGCTGGTTTCGCCCAGCATCACCACGTTCATGTCGGTGTCGCAGGCCACGTCTTCGACATAGTCGAGGTCGAGCACCGGCACCCCATTCCAGATGCCCACCGAAATGGCGGCGACCTGGTCGCGCATGACGTTGGCAAGTCGTTCGCCGGGCCGCCCCAAGAACGACTTGGCCCCCTCGGGGGGCGGCTCGGGCGCATTTTCCGAGCCGGGGGTGCAAAAAACCGGCAGCTTGCCTTCCCGCACCAGCCATTCCAGGGCGTCGTGAACCGCCACCCAGGCGCCGGTGATGCTGGCGGTGCGGGTGCCGCCGTCGGCCTGAAGCACATCGCAATCGACATGAAGGGTGCGCTCACCGAGTTTTTCCAGATCCACCGCCGCGCGCAGCGAGCGGCCGATCAGACGCTGGATTTCCTGGGTGCGACCGGACTGTTTGCCGCGCGCGGCTTCGCGGTCACCCCGTGTGTGGGTGGCGCGCGGCAACATGCCGTATTCGGCGGTGAGCCAGCCGGCGCCACTGCCGCGCACATGCGGCGGCACTTTTTCCAGCACGCTGGCGGTGCACAGCACTTTGGTATCGCCGCACTCCACCAACACACTGCCCTCGGCATGCTTGGTGAAATTGCGGGTCAGGCGCACGGCGCGCAATTGGTCGGCCGCGCGCCCGGAGGGGCGTTGTTTTTCAGACATCGTATTTCCTTCAGGAGGTTGATTTGTTCCGCGCCAGGGCCGTCTGTATTTCCGCCAGGGCACGTTCGAGTTCGTAGTCGCTGCCGGCAAGTTCTTCCATTTCCTTGTTGCCGAGGCGCTTCAATTGGGTCGTGAAACCGTCCAGGCCGAGATCATCCGCCTGCACCAGTTCGTCGTCGTCGAAGTGTTCTTCGCCGAAGCGCATGGCCACGACCGAGAGATTGTCGGCATACTGGCCGGCGCGGAATTCGGCATGGTCGAGCATGTTCTTCACCGCCCGTTCGAGCGGATAGGCGCGCAGGGTGGACAGCATTTCCTGCCCGTTGAGCTCGCTCCAGACCCCGTCGGTGCAGAGATACAAAACATCGCCGTCGATCAGCTTGACCGTCTCTTCCAGCTCGATGTCCGGCAGCATGTAACCGCCCACGGAGTTGTAGAGCTTGTTGCGATCCGGGTGCACACCCATCTGGTCTTCATCGAGCAGGCCGTCATCGACCAGTTGCTGCACGGCGGAATGGTCATGAGTGCGGAATTTGAGCGCGCGCCGATTGAAGTGGTAGAGCCGGGAGTCGCCGACATGCGCCCAGCAGGCCTGGCCTTTCTGCACCACGCAGACCACGCAGGTGGTGCGCGGCGGTTCCGGCAGTTTGTGGCGCATGGCGTACTCGTTGATGGCGTCGTGGGCGGCATAGATGCCGTCGAGCAGGAACGAGGCCATGTCCACCAGCATGGGCTTGGCGCGGGCGTTGAACAGGCCGGTGATGACCTGCACGGTGAGCTGCGAGGCGATCTCGCCGCGCGCATGGCCGCCCATGCCGTCAGCCAACACCATGAGCAACGCATCCGAGGTATAAGCGTAGCCCACCCGGTCCTCGTTGTAGGGACGGCCGCCGCATCGGCTGGCCTGATAGACGACGTATTTCATGCTCTCCGGGTGATGCGTTCTTTTATGACGGCCAGCAAGCTGGGCTTGTGCTCGCGCGACACTCTGGCCATTTCTATCAGGCGTTTTTGCACCGCAAACACACTTTGCGGGCGCTCCGTGTAGTTGAGCCTAAGCATGGAATCGACCAACTCCAGCAACTCGCTGGAAAACAGCCCGGCATGGGTCTTGCCGACCGCCAGTAATTTATCCTTGTCCTGGCGCTGATCGGCCGGCAGCGGCGGCGACTTCGCGATACAGGCATAGAGGGTGGCGCCGACGCTGTAGATGTCGGTCCATGGCCCCAGGCGCTCACGCTGGCTGTACTGCTCCGGCGCGGCAAACCCCGGGGTATACATGGGGGAGGCCGACTGAAAATCGTAGGTCAGCGCATGCCGCGCCGCGCCGAAGTCGATCAGCACGGGCGAACCGTCGGCGTGGACGTAGATGTTGGACGGCTTGATGTCGAGATGCAGAATCTTGTGGGCATGGACCTCGCGCAATCCGTTCAGCAACTGCACGAACACACCGCGGATAAAAGACTCGCGCATGGGCTCCTTGAGGCCAGTGATGTGGCGTTGCAGGGTCTTGCCCTGCTCGAACTTCATCACCATGTACACCGTCTCGTTGGCGCGGAAGAAGTTGGTCACGCGCACCACGTTGGGGTGGCGGATACCGGCCAGCGCCCTGCCCTCCTCGAAAAAGCACTTCATGCCGTAGCGAAACGCGGCTTCCTTGTCTTCCGCCAGGGGATGCACGGTGCCCAGACTGCCGCGCCCCACCACACCGCCGGGCAGATACTCCTTGATGGCGACCGGCTGCCCCTCGCTGTCATAGGCCAGATACACCAGCGAAAAGCCGCCGCCACCGATACGACGATCGATCACGTACTCGCCCAACTGATAGTTCTGGGGCAACGGTTCGGTGGATTGGAGTGCCATGTAAATTAGGCTGGGGTGCGGGGTAAGATGCGCCGACTTGAATTCAACGAAGGATAACCAAGATCGTGGCAGCCATGAAAGAAACTCTACGCAGCATGACCGGATACGCGGCCGAATCAGCCGACATCGCGGGCACCCACGTCACGCTGGAACTTCGCGCGGTCAATTCCCGCTTCCTCGACCTGACCTTTCGCATGGGTGAAGATTTTCGCGCGATGGAACCGGGATTACGCGAGCGCATCACCGACAAGGTAAAACGCGGCAAGCTGGAATGCCGCCTCAATCTGGCCGCGCGCGCCGACGCCGCCTTGCCGAGCGAACTCAATAGCGCGCTGCTCGAACAACTCGGCGCCCTCTCGGCTTCCGCACGCAGCGCCTTTCCGGAAGCAAGCGCGCTCTCCGTCGCGGAGATTCTGCGCTGGCCCGGCATGCTGGGCGACAACACCCTGGATGGCGAGGCGCTGCAAGCCGGCACCCTGGCCATGCTCGAACGCGCCCTGGTGCCATTCAACGCCAGCCGCGCGCGCGAGGGCGACAAATTGAAAGCCATCATCCTGGAACGCGTGCAAGGGATGCGCGAGCACGTCGCCCGCATCCGCCCGCGCACCCCGGAGATCGTCGCCGCCTACCGCGACAAGCTCAGAAAGCGTCTGGAAGAACTGCTGCCGAATTTATCGACCTCGCCGGACCATGACCGCCTGCACCAGGAAGTCGCCCTGTTCGCGCAGAAGATCGACATCGACGAAGAACTCGACCGCCTCCTCACCCACCTCGACGAAGTCGAACGAGTGCTCAACAGCGGCGGCGCGGCCGGCAAGCGCCTGGATTTCCTGATGCAGGAACTCAACCGCGAAGCCAACACCCTGGGCTCGAAATCGGTCTCCCTGGAACTTACCCAGACCTCCGTGGAACTCAAGGTGCTGATCGATCAGATGCGCGAGCAGATTCAAAACGTGGAATAAATCGAGCAGACCATGTCGGGAAACCTATTCATCGTCTCCGCCCCCTCCGGCGCCGGTAAATCCAGCCTGGTCAACGCCGTGCTGGAGCGCGACCCGGCGATTCGACTGTCGATCTCCTACACCACGCGGGCACCGCGACCGGGTGAAATCGAGGGTGTCCACTACCACTTCGTCAGCCACGAGGCATTTCAGGAACGCCTGGGAAATGGAGAATTCCTGGAGTGCGCGGAGGTGTACGGCAACTACTACGGCACCTCGCAGCGCTGGATCGACGCCGAGCGCGCCTCCGGGCGCGACATCCTCCTGGAAATCGACTGGCAGGGCGCGGCCCAGGTGCGCCATCTGGTACCCGACGCCATTTCCATCTTCATCCTGCCACCCTCCATCGAAGAACTGCGCCGCCGCCTGCAAGGGCGCGGCACGGACAGCGAGGAGGTGATCGCGAGGCGCATGGCGGCGGCGCGGGAAGACGTCTCGCACTGCCTGGAGTTCGACTATCTAGTGGTCAACGACCAGTTCGATACCGCGTTGGCCGATCTCCTGGCGATCGCCAGGGCACAGCGTCTGGACATCCGGGTTCAGGAAAAGCGTCTGACCGGTTTGTTGCTGGAGTTGTCGATCTGATGCGGTGCGCTTCGCTTAGGGGCCGTAAATGAATAACTTGGACGATTATGGGCGTGCTGGCGGGATGTGCCGCAAGACGCCGGGCGCGCGGCATGGCCGTTCCCTGCAAGCGACCGGCAACGCAGCGGCGCGCCCGTCAACGTGGCCAGAACGTTCTAGTTATTTGTTTACGGCCCCTTACCGCACCCTACGGGTGAGGGCGCCTCCGTAACCTCGGCTAAAGGACTATCCGGGATCAATCGAAGTGACAGACGTAGTGGTAAGCCTCGCCCGCCGCCACTTCGATCTCGAAACTGGAGTTACCCGGCACGGAGAAAGATTCACCGACGCCGTATTCCCTCCACTCGGACTCGCCCTTCAACAGCACGCGGCAGCGGCCATCCACGGTTTCCATGATTTCCGGCACGCCGGTATTGAAGGTCAGGCGCGCGGGCAAGATCACGCCCACGGACTTCCGGGTGCCATCGGCAAATTGCACGGTGTGCGAGACGCACTTGCCGTCGAAGTAGACGTTGGCTTTCTTGATGACGGAGACGTTGTCGAACTGGGACATATTCACTTCCTCTGTGCGTCGAGCTTGGCGGCGATCCGCATCCTGAGCGCGTTGAGCTTGATGAAGCCGCCCGCGTCTTTCTGGTCGTAGGCGCCGGCATCGTCCTCGAAGGTGGCGATGGTGGAATCGAACAGGGAATCGCTCTTGGAGTCGCGACCGACGACCATGACGTTGCCCTTGTACAACTTCAGACGGACGAAGCCGTTGACGTTGGCCTGGGTGTGGTCGATCAGCGTTTGCAGGGCCACGCGCTCCGGCGCCCACCAGTAGCCGTTGTAGATCAGGCTGGCGTAGCGCGGCATCAGGTCGTCTTTCAGGTGGGCGACTTCGCGGTCGAGGGTGATGGATTCGATGGCGCGGTGGGCCTTCAGCAGGATGGTGCCGCCGGGGGTCTCGTAGCAGCCGCGCGACTTCATGCCGACGTAGCGGTTTTCCACCAGGTCGAGGCGGCCGATGCCGTGCTTGCCGCCGATGCGGTTGAGTTCGGCAAGCACTTCATGCGCCTTCATGGCGACACCGTTGATCGCCACCACATCGCCTTTCACATAATCAAGGGCGATGTATTCGGCCTCGTCCGGCGCCTTTTCCGGTGACACGGTCCAGCGCCACATATCTTCCTCGGCCTCGGCGTTGGGGTCTTCCAGATGGCGGCCTTCGTAGGAGATGTGCAGCAGGTTGGCGTCCATCGAGTAGGGCGAACCGCCCTGGCGGTGCTTCATGTCGATGGGGATGCCGTGGGTCTCGGCGTAGGCGATCAGTTTCTCGCGAGAGAGCAGATCCCATTCGCGCCAGGGGGCGATGATCTTGATGTCCGGTTTCAGTGCGTAGGCACCGAGTTCGAAACGCACCTGGTCGTTGCCCTTGCCGGTGGCGCCGTGGCAGATGGCATCGGCGCCGGTGGCGTTGACGATGTCGATCAGGCGCTTGGCGATCAGCGGCCGGGCGATGGAGGTACCGAGCAGGTATTCGCCTTCGTAGACGGTATTGGCGCGGAACATCGGGAAGACGAAATCGCGCACGAATTCTTCGCGCAGGTCGTCGATGTAGATCTGTTCCGGCTTGATGCCGAATTGCAGCGCCTTGGCGCGCGCCGGCTCCAGTTCCTCGTTCTGTCCGAGGTCGGCGGTGAAGGTCACCACTTCGCACTGGTAGGTGTCTTGCAGCCATTTCAGAATGACCGAGGTATCCAGCCCACCGGAGTAGGCCAGCACTACTTTCTTGATGTCGCTCATGATTACTTTCTCTGGAAGAAATTCTGATTGGTTCACTGAGCCGGGGCGGCTGATATTTCCGCGATCTTTGGCGCCGCCACAGCGCGCAGGTTGGCGAGTTCCTTCATGGTGCCATCCTGGGCGCGGGCGATTTCATCCGTGGACATGCCGGCGGCCAACTTGTCCCGATCCTGGGTGGCGACCTCATGGCCGCGCGAGGCCGCGATATTCAGCCAGACGTATGCCTGCTCACGATTTTTGGCTACGCCGATATCATCCCGATACATGAGGCCCAGCCGATGCTGGGCGTCGAGGTGATTCTGGCGGGCTGATGCCTCCATCTGCTCGAAGGCAAGGCGGTAATTCTGGATCGTGGCACGACCGTAAAGGTAGGCAAGGCCCAGGTAATAGCGCGCTTCCCTGTGCCCCATATCCGCGGAGGATTTGAACCAGGGAAAAGCTTCCCGGTAGTCTCCCAGCGTCCAGAAATGCAAGCCGCGCTGGTACTGGCTGACCTTGTCGGTACTCGCTTCAGGTGCCGGGCTATTCGGTTCCATCACGCTGGGGAGGTCGGCACTGGCGATGGACTCGCTTTCGCCCCCGTTCATGGTGACCGCCAGTATCCCGCCAATGGCGATGGCCGCCAGCACCCCGATAACGATGCCGCCCAGCGCGAAAGGCTTGCCCCTGTTCGCGGCGGCTTCCTCGAAGTGGCGATTACATTTTGTGCAACGGTAAATATCGACCGGGCGCCTGTGCGACTGCCTGGCCGACAGCCTGACACGCCTGCTGCCACAGATCGGGCACCTTATCGGGGAAGGTTGTTCGGTTTCCGCCATGATGAACAGAGAAGTACCTCAGTCCTCGACGCGGCCGCGCAGCAGATATTCCAGCATCGCTTTCTGGGTATGCAGGCGGTTTTCCGCTTCATTCCAGACCACCGATTGCGGGCCGTCGATGACGTCGGCTTCGACTTCCTCGCCGCGATGCGCGGGCAGGCAATGCATGAACAGGGCGGCATCGGCGGCCACGCGCATCATGTCGCCGTCCACGCGCCAGTCGGCGAAGGCTTTCATACGCTCTGCGTTTTCCGCTTCGAAGCCCATGCTGGTCCAGACATCGGTAGTCACCAGATCAGCACCGCGACAGGCATCCATGGGATCGCCAAAGGCTTCGTAGTGGTCGGTGCCGAACAGGCCGGCGCGTTCCGGCTCCACTTCGTAGCCGGGCGGGGTGGAGACGTGGACGTTGAAATCGAGCACCTCGGCGGCTTGCAGCCAGGTGTTGCACATGTTGTTGGAGTCGCCGATCCAGGCCACGGTCTTGCCCTGGATGGGGCCGCGCTGTTCGATGTAGGTGTAGATGTCGGCCAGTATCTGGCAGGGGTGGTATTCGTTGGTCAGGCCGTTGATCACCGGCACGCGCGAATGGGCGGCGAAACGCTCGATGATGTCCTGCTCGAAGGTGCGGATCATCACCACGTCCACCATGCGCGAAATCACTTCCGCCGCGTCTTCCACCGGTTCGCCGCGTCCCAGTTGGGTATCGCGTGTGTTCAGGTAGATCGCGGAGCCGCCCAACTGGTGCATGCCGGCCTCGAAGCTCAAACGCGTGCGGGTCGAACTCTTCTCGAAAATCATCGCCAGGGTGCGGTCGGCCAGCGGATGGTAGGGCTGGTAACGCTTGAAGCGCTCCTTGATGACGCGCGTGCGGGCGAACAGGTACTCCAGTTCGTCGCGGGAGAAGTCCTTGAATTGCAGGAAGTGCTTCAGTGCCGGTGCCATGATCCTCGGGGCCTGTTCATGGATGAGTTGGACAATTATGGGTGTGCCGGCGGGATGCGATGCAAGGCGCCGGGTGCGCGGCATAGCCATTCCCCGCAAGCGACCGGCAGCGGATTCGTTGCGCTTCAGCGCCTACGAATCCGGCGTGCCCCCCGCGGGTGCTACGCGGCAGCGCGCCCGCCAGTGCGGCCAGAATGTTCAAATTATTCATGAACAGGCCCCTTGCTCCAGAAAAGCGCGGATCAATCCCGCCAGTTTTTCCGTAAGCAAGGCGGCCTCTTCGCGATTCAGAATCAGCGGCGGCAACAGGCGCACCACAGAGTCATTGGTGACGTTGATCAACATTTTCTGTTCCAGCGCCTGTTTCACCAGATCACCGCAGGGGCGGTCGAGTTCGATGCCGATCATCAGGCCCTGGCCGCGCACTTCACGCACGCCGGCAAGCCCACCAAGGCGATGGGTCAGGTCGGCGCGAATGAAGGCGCCGATCACCGCCGCGTTTTCCAGCAGCTTGTCGTCTTCCATCACCCGCAAGGTGGTGAGCGCCGCCGCGCAGGCCAGTGGATTGCCGCCGAAAGTGGAGCCATGCTTGCCCGGCACGAATGTGGTCGCCGCCACGCCTTGCGCCAGACAGGCGCCGATCGGGAAACCGGAGCCCAGGCCCTTGGCCAGAGTCATCACGTCGGGTTTGATGTCGCTGTGCTGGAAGGCGAACCAGGTGCCGGTGCGAGCGATGCCGGTCTGCACTTCGTCCAGCATCAGGAGCCAGGCGTTTTCGTCACAGATGCGGCGCAACTGGGCCATATAGTCGGCCTGCGGAATCTGCACGCCGCCCTCGCCCTGATACGGCTCCACCAGCACGGCGACGATGTTCTTGTGATACGTCGCCAGCGCGGAAACGGCCTCGGCGTCACCGAAGGGGACGCGCACGAAACCGGTCACCAGCGGCTCGAAGCCGGCCTGCACCTTGCGGCTTCCGGTGGCGGAGAGGGTGGCCATCGTCCTGCCGTGGAAACTTTTTTCCATGACCACGATGGCCGGGTTCTCGACGCCCCGGTTATGGGCATGCAGGCGCGCGATCTTGAGCGCGGCTTCATTGGCTTCGGCGCCGGAATTGCAGAAGAACGCGCGCTCCAGCCCGGACAGCGCGCACAGGCGCTCGGCCAGGCGTTCCTGTTCGCGTATCTGGTACAGGTTGGAGGTGTGGATCAGGCGCCCGGCCTGCTCGCACAAGGTCCGCACCAATTCGGGATGGGCATGGCCAAGGCCGTTCACGGCGACGCCGGCCAGGGCATCCAGATATTTCTCGCCGTTCTCGTCGAACAGCCAAGCGCCCTCGCCACGGACAAACGCCACGGGCTGGCGGGCATAGGTTTGCATCAGGTAATTGGATGTGCTCATTTCCCTACTTCCCAAGCGCTGTAAACAACATGCGGCAGCCACGGCCACCGCTCAGCTTTTATCAAGAAAGCGCGGAAACATACCACCAAATCATTAAATTACAAACGGGCTGGAAGGCTGACGTAGGTTGGACAAAGCGCAGCGTGCCCAACGACCCGCCGCAATGTTGGGCACGCTGCGCTTTGTCCAACCTACGAGACCTACCTATCCCGAAACCCCGCCAATACCTCGCGCGTCGCGCGCGCCTTGTCCAGGCATTCCTGGTATTCCGCGTCGGCTTGGGAGTCCGCGACCAGGCCGCCGCCGGCCCAGAAACGCAGATGCTTGTCGCCACAGGTCAGGGTACGGATGGCGATGTTCGTATCCATGCCGCCATCGTGGCCGAGATAGCCGATGGCGCCGCAATAGACACCGCGCCGTTCCGCTTCCAGCTCCTCGATGATCTGCATGGCGCGCAACTTGGGCGCGCCG
Organism: Pseudomonadota bacterium; assembly: GCA_030684775.1. Classification (GTDB taxonomy): domain Bacteria; phylum Pseudomonadota; class Gammaproteobacteria; order Burkholderiales; family Thiobacillaceae; genus PFJX01. Next base: position 8,886 of record JAUXXW010000006.1, on the reverse strand, counting down.
GTGATGGAGCCGCCGGGAAAAGCCGCCGCCAGTTGATCCAGCGCGCCGCGGCCATCGGCCAGACGCCCCTGCACGGTGCTGACCAGGTGATGCACGGTAGCGTAGCTTTCCAGCGCGAACAGGCTGGGCACGGTGACGCTGCCGGGGGCGCAGACCTGGCCCAGGTCGTTGCGCAGCAAGTCCACGATCATCAGATTTTCCGCGCGGTCTTTCGCGCTGCCGGAGAGTTCCGCCCGCCGCCTCGCATCCTCGCCGGGGTCGTCGCCGCGCGGTCGCGTGCCCTTGATCGGGCGGGTTTCCACCAGACCGTCGCGCACGGAAAGGAAGCGTTCCGGCGAGGAAGACAGCACCTGGCCGAAGGGAAAATTGAGCCAGGCCGAAAACGGCGCCGGATTGCGCGCGCGCAGCGCCAGATAAAGCGCCCAGGGGTGCCCCAGACAGGGAGCGGCGAAGCGCATGGCCAGGTTGACCTGATAACAATCGCCGGCGCGGATGTAGTCCTGTACCCGGGCGAAGGCCCGCCGATAGGCGTCCGGGCTCAGACTGCACTCGACCTCGCCGGTGAGCGCGAAATCAGACTCGGCCGATTCCTCCCGCAACGCGGTGAGAAAGCGTTCCAGCCAATCGCGTCCGGCGGTGTCGTCGCTCGCCCAGAGGCGACTGCGATGTTCGTGGTGGTCGATCACCAGAGCGCCGTCGTAGATCCCCACAGCCATTTCCGGCACCCCCTCGACATCCCTGGCCACGGCCGGCAGGCGATGCAGACGCCGCGCCAGATCGTAGCCGAAGTAGCCCAGGGCGCCGCCGGTGAAGGGCGCGGCCAGGGGCGCGCGTGGTGGCCCCAGATGGGCGCGCAGCAAATCCAGTGGTGACTCCCGGCTCTGCTCGAAGCGGCCATCCGCGTATTCGATGCGGGTTTCCTGGCCGCGCGTCACCAGGGTGGCGCGTGGCAGTGCCGTGATGATGTCGTAGCGCCCGGCCCGGCGCGCCGGCCAGGCGCTATCAAGTCGTTCGCCGGGCCGCCCCAAGAACGACTTGGCCACGAGCGTAGCCGTTGACGCTTCAGCGGCATTACGGATACGGCCTGCCCCTTGCGGGTGCTCGGGGGGCGGCTCGGGCGTTTTTTCCGAGCCCGGGGCACAGCTATCCAGCCAATGCGCCCAGGGCTGATGCGCCAGGGGGGCAAACAGGCGAGCGCTGTCGCTGGAATAGGGCAGATCGAGGTGGATGGTCACGACGGGCGGTCCGAAGGGGGCGGGCATTGTGGCGCGCGCGCCGTCCCGGCTCAAGGTCATCACAGGGCATCCATGTAGGTTGGGCAAAGCGCGGCGTGCCCAACAAACCGCCCATACGAGGCATCGGAAACAGGCTGTTGAAAAATCCACAGCTTCTGTGGATAACTCTGTGCACAAGCACGGGACAAACACCCTAACCCCCCGTCCCGGCAGTACCTTCCACCCGACGACCACTTTTTAGGCAGCCACCGCGCCATTAGAAATCAATGACTTACATAAACACCTAGTAACATCAGTGAGATACGCGCGCTTTCTGACAAAGATGTTGCAACTGTGGACACAAGTCGCTCTTGACACCCTGAAAAGGTGGCGAGAAGCCAACGCTGAAGCGGGAAGCCGCCCAATTCTCAGAGCCTGCGTAGGATGTGGTGAAGCGTAGGTCGGAAAAGCCGGCGGCTTCATGCCGGCGCCTTCCGACAATCCCGGCGGAAGGCGCGATAAGGCCGCTTTTCCGCCCTACCAAGCTGTGGTTGATGCGGTTCGCTTCGCTCACCACATCCTACGGCGCATAGACGAAATACAACCCCAACTGGCGCAACAAGTTCTGCCCCAACGCGTCTTCGTTGCCGACCAGGTGGGGACGCACAGTGACTATCTGGACTCTGGACAAGCCCGCCGCAAGCGGCGGCGCGGAAGGCAGGGAAAACGCCAGGGGTTGCACCACGGTATTGCCGGGCCGCGCGAGCAATGTCTTGGGTGGCACCGTAACCGGCAATGCGGGACAGCTTGCCGGTCGCTCTCGCGCCAGGCGTTCCAGGGGCGCGCGAGCGCCGCGTTCGAGACGCGCCAGCGCGGCGTCGAGTTCAGCGGTGGGCGCGCATACATCCAGCAGGCTGACTTCCGCCTCGACCCCCGTGCTCGATTCCACCGCGACCCGCAACTCGATGGAGATAGCCGCCGACACCCCTTCCACCTGGGCCGGCGCCCGCGCCTCCAGGTGGCCGCGCAGGCTGATCGGCAGGCGCTCATCGCGCCCGACCAGGTTGCGCCACTTGAAGCCGTCCATGAACCAGGCCAGGCGCTTGCCCGGCCCGGCGTCGGTCGCGTCCGGGAGCGGGGCGTACTCGATGCCGTAGCCGGTCAGCATGCCGTCCTGGCCCAGGCGTTCCGCGTCCCCTCGCACCAGGGCTTCCAGGGCTACATGGCCGGGTTGCGCGGCAATTACGCGGGTCGCGATCCAGGGCCTTGGTTCCGGGCCGAAGCGCGCCCCGGCGAGCAGGTCGTAGACCGGCTTGGGCAAGCCGGTCGCTTGCGGCGAAGCGAAGGCCAGCAGGCTATAGGCGCGCCCCTCGTACACCGTGGCCAACTGGAACACGATCGCGCCGCCATCGCCGGCCGGGCGGCGGCAGGCCAGCCAGCGCGTGGCGCCGATCACGATTTCCCCGATCTCCGCGCGCTTGCCGAATTGCGCGCCCCATATCTTGCGCAGGTTGGCATGGAACGACTCGGCATCCGCCTTGAGCGGCGTGGACCGGCGCGGCAACGTGACTTGCAGGGCGACACCCTGAGTGCTCTCGGAAACCAGGGGCCACTCCAGCAGAAAGAGCCCGTCTTCCTTCTCCTGCGCGGCGTCTCCCCGCTGCCAGGGCGCCTCCGGGGATAAACGCATGGCATCCACGCGCAGCACCTCCGCCCAGGTGCTCGGAACCGCCAACAGCAACATCCCACACAACAACAAGCCTCTCATGCTAATTTCGCCGCCCCATGTCTGAACCCTCACTTTCCACCCCGCCCAGCCTACCGCACCTGGAGTTTCCGGAAGCCTTGCCGGTTTCCGCCCGGCGCGCGGACATCGCCGCCGCCTTGCTCTCGCATCAGGTGATTATCGTCTGCGGCGAGACCGGTTCCGGCAAGACTACCCAGTTGCCCAAGATCGTACTCGCCGCCGGGCGTGGCCGGGTGGGCCAGGGGGGTGGCCTGGTCGGCATGACGCAGCCGCGCCGGATCGCCGCCAAGAGCGTGGCGGCGCGCATCGCCGAGGAAACGAAATCCCGCCTCGGCGGCCTGGTCGGCTGGCAGGTGCGCTTTACCGATCAGGTTTCCAAGGAAAGCCGCATCAAGGTGATGACCGACGGCATCCTGCTGGCGGAAACCCAGTCCGACCCCGATTTCCGCGCCTACGACACCCTGATTCTGGACGAGGCGCACGAGCGCAGCCTGAACATCGACTTCCTGCTCGGCTACCTGAAGACCCTGCTGCCACGGCGACCCGATCTGAAACTGATCCTGTCCTCCGCGACCCTGGAAGCCGACCGCTTTTCCGCCTACTTCAATGGCGCGCCGGTACTGGAAGTATCGGGGCGGACCTATCCGGTGGAAATGCGCTACCGCAGCACGGAGCGCGTGGCGGAACGTGGCGTTGGCAAAGACGCCGGCAAGGATGCCGGCGCTACAGAAGAACCCGATTTCGACCTCGCCCTGATCCATGCCGTCGACGAGCTCGCCGCCGCCGGTCCCGGCGACATCCTGGTGTTCCTGCCGGGCGAGCGGGAGATTCGCGAGGCACACGAGGCGCTGCGCAAGCACCATCCGCCGCAGACCGAAATCCTGCCGCTGTTCGCGCGCCTGTCGGTTTCCGATCAGGAGCGCGTATTCCAGTCGCACGGTGGCCGCCGCATCGTACTGGCGACCAATGTGGCGGAAACCTCGCTCACCGTGCCGGGCATCCGTTATGTGGTGGATACGGGCCTCGCGCGGGTGAAGCGCTATTCCATCCGCAACAAGATCGAACAGCTCAAGGTGGAAAAGGTGGCGCAGTCCTCCGCCAACCAACGCGCCGGGCGTTGCGGGCGGGTGGCGGCGGGCATCTGCATCCGCCTCTACGACGAAGCCGATTTCCTCGGCCGGCCGAAATACACCACCCCGGAACTGCTGCGTTCCTCGCTGGCCGGGGTCATCCTGCGAATGAAATCGCTGCGCTTGCCGGAGATCGAGGTGTTTCCCTTTCTCGACGTACCCGAAGGCAAGCGCATCCGCGACGGCCAGCAATTGCTCGGCGAACTTGGCGCCCTCGACGAACGCGGCAGGCTGACCGGCATCGGCAAACAGCTCGCGCGTCTGCCGGTGGACCCGCGCATCGGCCGCATGTTGATCGCCGCGAAAGATCGCGGCTGTCTCCATGAAATGCTGATCATCGCCGCCTTCGTCTCGGTCCAGGACCCGCGCGAGCGGCCGCTGGAAGCGCAGGAAGCCGCCGACCAGAAACATCGTCGCTTCGTTGATCCTGATTCCGATTTCATCAGCCTGCTCAAACTCTGGGCGCACATCGAGCAACTCAGCCTGCATCGCAAATCGCAGAAGAAGTTCCGCGACGCTCTGAAGGCTGATTTCCTCTCCCCCAACCGGGCACGCGAATGGCGCGATGTGTATGCGCAACTGACCACCCAGGTGAAGGAAATGGGCTGGCATGTCGCGGAAGCGGCGCCGCCATGTAGCGCCGGCGCCCCCGCCGGCGAGGCGCCGGCGCTACCCTACGCCCACCTGCATCAGGCCCTGCTCCCCGGCCTCCTCGGCAACCTCGGCATGCTCACCGAGGACGGCGTTTATCTCGGCGCGCGGGAAATGAAGTTCTGGATATTTCCCGGCTCCGGGGTGAAGAAAAAACCGAAATGGCTGCTCGCCTCCGAGATCGTGGAAACCAAGCGGGTGTATGCGCGCATGGTGGCGAAGATCGAGCCGGAATGGATCGAACACGCCGCCGGGCACCTGCTCAAGGTGTCCTATTCCGACCCGCACTGGGCCAAGAAACCGGCGCATGTCGCGGCGTCGATGCGCGCCACCTTGTACGGCCTGCCGATCGTGAATGGCCGCAAGGTGCACTACGGCCCGATCGACCCGGCGCTCTCGCGCGAGTTGTTTATCAGAGGCGCCCTGGTCGAAGGCGAATTCGAGACGCGCGCGCCCTGGTTCGAATACAACCGCCGCCTGCTGGAAGAAATCGACGATCTCGCCCACCGCGCCCGCAACGCCCGTCTGGTGGTGGATGAACATCGTCTGTACGCCTTCTTCGACGCGCGCGTGCCCCAAGGCATCCACAACGGCGCCGCCTTCGACAAGTGGCGGCGCGAGGCGGAAAAAGCCCAGCCGCGCCTGCTCTACCTGGAACGCGCCAACCTGCTGGCCGACGATCACGACACCCAGGAGCAGGAATTCCCACCGCAGATCGAACTCAACAGCGCCCGCTACCCGCTCGCCTACCGCTTCGATCCCGGCACGGAAGACGACGGCGTCACCCTGATCGTGCCGCTCGCCGCGCTAAACCAGATTGCCCCGGCGCGCTGCGAATGGCTGGTGCCCGGCCTGCTGGAAGAAAAGGTCACCGCCCTGATCAAGAGCCTGCCGCAATCCATCCGCCGCGCCTTCGTGCCGGTTCCGGAGTACGCGAAGGCGGCGGCGGCGGCCCTGCTTTCCTCTGGTGTAAGCCTAGACACCCCCCCCTTTCCCAAAGGGGGGCGGGGGGGATTTGCCCAGGTTGGCGTGCAACTCCCGGCGGAGAAATCCCCCCCAGCCCCCCTTTGGGAAAGGGGGGCGTCACTCACCGACGCTCTCGCCACCTTCCTCTCGAAATCCACCGGCCAACTCATCCCGCGCGATGCCTGGCGCCCGGAAGCCCTGGCGCCGCACCTGATCATGAATTTCCGGGTGCAGGACGAAGCCGGCAAGACCCTGGCCGAAGGGCGCGATCTCGCGGCCTTGCGGCAACAACTGGGCAGCGCCGCCAGCGAAGAACTGGCGCGCGCAGTTGGCCAAATCACCGGCCAGTTCCAGCGCGAGCGGATCACGAAATGGGACTTCGACGACCTGCCGGAAACCGCCACCGTCAACAGCGGCGGCCGGGTAGTAGCCGCCTTCCCGGCGCTGCAATGCGAGGATGGCCAGGTCAATCTGCGCTTGTTCGACCATCCCGATGAAGCCCGCGCCGCGCACCGCCTGGGTGTCGCCCGCCTGCTCTGGCTGGGCTTCCCCGAGCAGTTGAAACAAGGCGAGCGCGACATGGCCGCGCGCCTGAAACCTGCCTGCCTGCAACAGGCTTTGTTGTTTAACGCCCTGTTGTTCAAAGGCGTCTCCTGCCCCGGCCTGGCCCGCGATGTGCTGGCCGCCGCCGTGCTCGCAACCCGAGAAGTGGCCGACATCCGTAGCCAGGCCGCCTTCGCCGAAGCCGCGCAAGCCATCCGCCCGCGCCTGCTGGAAATCTGCGCCCGCCTGGCCAACACGACCACGGAATCCATCGCCGCCGCGCATCGCCTCAGCCAGGCCCTGGCCAAAACCCCCGCCCTCTGGAAAGCGCCAGTCGCGGACATGCGCGAACAACTCGACGCCCTGGTCTTCCCCGGCTTCCTGGTCGCCCACCCCGGCGAGCGCCTGACCCACCTGCCGCGCTATCTCAAGGCGCTGGAAATGCGCCTGGCCAAGCTCCCCAACCAGCCCGCGCGCGACAGCGCCGCGCAACGCGAAATGGCCGCGCTGCTCACGGCCTGGCGCAACCGCGTGGAACGCCAGAAAACGCAGGGCCGCGACGACCCGCTGCTTGACGCCTTCCGCTGGCAACTGGAAGAACTGCGCGTCTCCCTGTTCGCCCAGGAACTGAAGACACCGGAACCGGTGTCGGTGAAACGCCTGGAAAAACGCTGGGCGGAGATCGCCCGGTGAGATGAACAGGTCGACCTAAGGAACCACTGATTAATTCGTCACCCCGGCGAAAGCCGGGGTCCAGGTGATTGATTTCACTGGATTCCGGCTTCCGCCGGAATGACGGCATCGTATTTATTCAGCGCCTACCCAAGGGGCTGTCCGTGAATAACTTGGGCAATTATGGGCGTGCCGGCGGGATGCGCCGCATGGCCATTCCCTGCAAGCGGCCGACAACGCACTCAAGTTTCTTCCCCCACTGTCGATAAAGCGGCGAATTCCTATACAAAAAGACGGAGACGCACGTGAAATCGCTCACTTTCTGCACCGGCACCATTACCTCCAGAATCCTCGCCTTCGCGGCGGGCCTGTTTCTGGTCATCCTCACCGCCTCGCAAATACACACCCACTTCGCGCAGAAAAATCTGGCGGAGGAATTCGTCGGCAACCAGGTAGGCGGTATCGCGGACACGTATTTCGATGGCCTGAACAAGCTGATGCTGACCGGCGCCATGGCGACGCGCGATGAACTGGCGACGCAGATCAAACAGCAGCCCAATGTCCTGGAAGCGCGCGTGATCCGGAGCGATGCCGTAATCGGCCAGTATGGGCCGGCCGACGCCAGGGAAATGGCCGCTGACGACCTCGATCACGATGCCTTGAAAGGCAAGGAAACCGCGCGTATCGAAGAAACCCCGCAAGGGCGCCGGCTCACCCTGGTGCGGCCGTTCCGGGCGAGCGAGAAAACCCGGGGCGTCGACTGTATGGGTTGCCACAGCGTACCTACCGGCACCGTCCTGGGCGCTGTCCGTATCAGCTACGACCTGGCGCCGCTGGATGCGCGCATCCGCAACGCGGGACTGGTCAGCCTGGGCATCCACGGTGTGCTATTCGTCCTCGGCATGGCGCTGCTCATCCTGGCCCTGCGCCGCACCGTGGCGGCGCCGATCAACCGCCTGACCGCGCTGATGACGCGGGTGGAACAGGAATCCGATCTGAACCTGCGTATTCCCGTGGATGGCAAGGATGAAATCGCCCGCGCGGCGCACGCCTTCAACACCATGATGGAACGCTTCGCCGACATCATCCGCCAGGTCGGCGGCGCCACCCGTAATCTCAGCCAGGTGGCCAGCCATCTGGTCCTGGTCACTACCCGTACCCAGGCCGGTGTCGACAAGCAACTTGGCGATACCGAACAACTGGCCGCCACACTGACCCAACTCGCCGGCAGTGTGCAGGAAGTGGCGCACAACACCCAGGCAGCGGCCGACGCGGCCCGCCAAGCCGACAACGATGCGAAGGAAGGGACAAAAACCGCCACCTGCGCCCTCGGCGCCATCTCCGCCATGTCCGACCAACTGGAACAGGCGGTAAACGTCATCCAGCGTCTGGATACCGATAGCCGCGACATCGGCCGGGTGATCGGCCTGATCCGCGAGATCGCCGAACAAACCAACCTGCTCGCCCTAAACGCCGCCATCGAAGCCGCTCGCGCCGGCGAACAGGGACGCGGTTTCGCCGTGGTCGCCGACGAAGTGCGCACCCTGGCGCAACGCACCCAATCCGCCACCGAAGACATCGAGGGCATCATCGTCATGGTTCAGGATCGCGCCAAGGAAGCCGTGGGCGCCATCCAGAGCGCGGAACAGAAGACCGACTCCAGCGTGAAGAGCGTCCAGGAAAGCGCGGCGGCGCTCACCACCATTTCCGGCTCGGTGAGTGTCATCACCCGCATGAATGCCCATATCGCCTCCAGTTCAAAAGAACAAAGCAGCGCGGCGGACAGCATCAACCAGAAACTCGGCGACATCGGCGCCGTCGCCCGCGAAGCCTCCAGCCATGCCCACGATACCCAAGGCGCCAGCGAGCAGCTCGCCAGCCTGGCGCGGGAGCTGGAAAACCTGGTGAATCAGTTCCGGGTGTAGGACGGCGCCTGTCGTAGGTTGGGCAAAGCGAAGCGTGC
>JAUXXW010000005.1 GCA_030684775.1 Pseudomonadota bacterium | reverse complement strand
GTTCGTTGGGCACGCTTCGCTTTGCCCAACCTACCGCGCACTGCACGTAAAAGGAAACGGCCGGACTGATCCGGCCGTTTCCAGTTTGCGGGCGAAGCTCAGTTGAACAAGCCCTTGAACAACTTGCGTTTGAGTTGATCTTCCGCGCTTTCCTGTTTTTCCGGAGCGGGGGCGGGTTGCGCCACCGGCGGTGCGACGGGTTGTACGACCGGTGCCACGGGTACAGGCTGGACGACCGGCACCGGTTGCGCGGCGGCGGGCATGGGATAGGAAATCACCTTGGCCTTTTCCTCGGCGGCTTTCTTGGCGTTGTACGGCTGACCATCGGCACCCAGCTTGATGCCTTCGATCAGCAACGTGATGTCCACCTCGTTGCCGACCGGGCCATTGACGGCGAATTTGGTGATGCCGAAATCGGTGCGATTGATGCGCGTGGTGGCCTTGAAGCCCGAACGGATGCCGCCCCAGGGGTCGGCGCCGATACCGAGAATCTGGTAATCCATGGTCACCGGCTTGCTGACGCCACGCAGGGTGAGTTGGCCACGCATCGTGCCCTTGTCGGCCGAATAGGGCGACACGCTGGTCGAGACGAACTTCATCTCGGGGTAATTGCGCGCATCGAGATACTCCTCGGCGAGCACATGCATGTCGCGGCGGAGATGGCTGGAGTTCAGGCTGTAGACGCTGATGGTGGCATCCACCGAGGAATTGGCGATGTTGCTGGTATCCAGCACCAGCTTGCCCTTGATGTCGTAAAACGTGCCACTGGTGCGGGCAACGATATGGCGGAGTTCCCAGTTGGCGAAGCTGTGGGTGTTGTCGATGCTGAAGGTCTCGGCCTCCGCCCGGGCGCCCGCGGAAAAGGCGATGGCGGCGGCGGTAAGCGTGGCAACGGTGGCAACTAAGGCGATCTGTTTCATGGGGGTCTCCTCGTGATAGCCGGCTGGCGTGAGTCGTTTTATAGCACTAACCTTGGCTACCTACGTGTAAGCACGCGCACACCCCATGACCCGCATCGACTTCTATTTCAACGCACCTTCCAAGGCCGACGTGGCGCGCAAGCTGGCGGCCAAGGCCTTCAACGCCGGCCAGCAGGTGCTGGTCTATACCCGCGATGCGGCTTTGGCCCAGGAACTGGACACGGCATTCTGGACCGCGCAGCAGTTGTCGTTTTTGCCGCATGTGCGCTGCGGCCATCCGCTCGCCCGGCAGACGCCCATTTTGATCGGCGGTGATCCGGATGAACTGGCCAGCGCGGATATTCTCATCAGCCTGGATGACGAACCACCCGAGTTCTTCGGCCGCTTCCAGCGCCTGCTGGAAGTCGTCAGTACCGAGCCGGGCGACCGGGAACGGGCACGCCGGCGCTTCCGTTTCTTCAAAGGGCGCGGCTACGAACTGGCAACCCACGACCTGGCGGAAAAATCATGACTGGAAGCCGCGACCTGTTCGGCCAGATCGATGCCTTGTTCGAGAAGCGCGCCCTCGACGTGTTGATCGACAAGAGCCTGGAACACGAGGATTTCCCGGTGCTGACCGAAGTGGTGGCGGGCCAGGAAGAACAAAGCGCCCAGGAACATGCCACGGAGCGCCGCGCCGGCGACCGCCGTGACCTGGACCGGCGCGATCAGGACCGCCGCCTGGGTGATCGCCGCCAGATCGGCCTCAGCGTCCCCCTCTCCCCGCGCGCGCGCGCCGCCAGCGAAGATTTCGAGCACCTGGTCGCGGCAGTGGAGCAACGTCTCTCCGACCTGTTCATCCGCCAGCAGTTGCGCATGGAAGAAGCCGTGCGCAAGGCGATACGCGAAGAACTGGGGAAGTGAAGTAGGTTGGGCAAAGCGAAGCGTGCCCAACATGGCGACGGGTTGTTGGGCACGCTGCGCTTTGCCCAACCTACGTTTCTACGTTTTCGTTCCAGCGTGCCTGGTTACAACCAGTACACGAAGATAAACAGCAACAGCCACACCACATCGACGAAGTGCCAGTACCAGGACACCGCTTCGAAAGCGAAATGGTGGTCCGGCCGGAATGCCCGGCCAGGGCACGGCCCAGGATCACCAGCAGCATCAGGGTGCCGATGGTGACGTGCAGGCCGTGGAAGCCGGTCAGCATGAAGAAGGTGGCGCCGTAGATGCCGGCCCCCAGAGTCAGGCCCAGGGCCACAGTCAGCGCCAGGCCCAGAATCAGTTGGCCGCGCCGGCCGCATTTCAGGCCCCAGTGCGCCCAGGTCACCGTGGCGCCGGAATGCATCAGGGTGACATCGGCGTGAAAGCCGCTTCGACGCCCGGCCCGGTGGTCGGCCAGCCGCCGCTGTAACCCGGCCAAAGCAGGCGCAACTGCTCGCCGCCGGCCAGACCCGGCACCGAAATCATGCGGCCGTAGAACAAGGCGCCGAAGAAGGCGACGAAGAACATCAGCTCGGAGAAGATGAACCAGCCCATGCCCCAACGGAAGGATATGTCCACCTGAGCGCCATACAGGCCGCTCTCGCTTTCCTGGATCACCTTGCCGAACCAACCGACCAGCATGGCCGCCAGCCCCGCCCCACCCGCCGTCAGCAACCAGCCGCCGGCGGCCATGTCGTGGATCAACAGCGTCGCGCCGAGGGCCGCGCCCATCAGGGCCAGTGGGACGGCGCGGGCAGGTAATAACCGTCGGGATGAGTCGTCATGGCCGCTCCTTCATCGCGTCACCAGATGGACCAGGACAAGCAGGGTGAATACCAGCGCCAGCGCGCCAAGCAAACCCGCGACGATGACCTGCGCTAGGTTCAATTCGCCCGCGTCGCGCTCCAGATCGCGACCCCGGCGCACACCGAAGAAACTCCAGAACACTGCCCGCCAGAGGCTCATGTGCGCTTCCCCAATGCAAAGAAGGTGTAGGACAGGGTCACCACCTGCATATCCGGTGCCACGCCGCGATCCAGCACGAACAGCACCGGCAGGCGCACGGTTTCATGCGGTGCCAGACGTTGTTCACGGAAGCAGAAGCAGTCGATCTTCTTGAAGTGGGCGGCGACGGCCAGCGGCGCGTAGCTGGGCACGGCGCGGCCGACCAGGGGGTGATTTGTAAAGTTTTCCAGCTCGTACTCCACTTGCACCAGTTCGCCGGGATGTCATCCACCGGCTGAATCCAGCCAGCTGAGCACGTTATCAACAGCCCTTGAAGCCCCAGCCGCATGTCCTTTTCTCCAAAGGGCACGACCATAACCGAGTAATTCACTCGGAATTGGCCACGCACTGCTGAAGGTAGTCAGGTAATGGCCGAAAGCAAGCAATCAGTGCCGATAAGTCACTGATCTATATATGAGTTTATTCGGGCTTGCTTATATTGTTGAGCATGGCGGTCAACTTTTGTGGCGACATAAAATGCGCCGCCCGTTGCGGATCGGCACTCGCCATATGTGGCAACTCCGCCAACAGTGGCGCCGGCAGACGCCGGCTCAGGGTGGCCAGATTCTCGTGGTAAGCCGCCATCGCCGGGTCCACGCGATTGGCCACCCAGCCGGCCAGTTTCAAACCGCGCGCGGCGATGGCTTCGAGCGTCAGCAAGGCATGGTTGATGCAGCCCAGACGCATGCCCACCACCAGAATCAGCGGCAGCTTCAAAGCCACGGCGAGATCGGCCGCGTCCTTATGCTCCGACAGCGGCACCAGCAAGCCGCCCACCCCTTCCACCAACACCACATCGGCCTGTGCGGCAAGCGCGTCATAGGCCGCGCGGATGCGGGGAATCTCGATGCGCACGCCCTTGTGGTCAGCGGCGATGTGCGGCGCAATCGCCTCGCGGAACAGGTAAGGGTTGAGCCACTCCGGCGCGACCTGGACATTAGCGGCGGCGCGCAGCATCGCCACATCCTCGTTCACCCAGATCCCATCGATCAGCTCCGCCCCCGCCGCCACCGGCTTCATGCCCAGCACGCGGTAGCCGAGGCTGGCATAGGCATGCAGCAGCGCGGCGGCCACCAGGGTCTTGCCGATGTGGGTGTCGGTGCCAGCGATGAAGAAGCCGTGCGGTGCGTTCAACATGACGACTCCCCCCTTTTCCAAAGGGGGGCGGGGGTACCGAAGGGTATAAGCAGGGATTTGGCCGCCGTCCTTTGGCGGCTTAGTCCTTCGCTTAGGGGTTTTATCAGGGGCTTCATCAGGGATTTTCGGACGGTCGCGCACGCACAACCCTTGAAGAAATCCCCCTCAATCCCCCTTTGAAAAAGGGGGAAGCCGCGCTCCCAGACGCTTTCACTCATAGCAACAGCCGACACGTAAAGCGCCTTGCAAGGGTGAATACACCGCGAGAAATGAGACATCACCGCAGCCCTCCTTTCCGGCTCGTCATCTGGAATTGAATGATCTGGCTGCCATCTTCCAGGCGGTCTTTCGCGCCGGCCCAGGCGTGGCCGTAGACCACTTCGTAGGTGGCGGGCAGGCGGCCGTCCTGGCGGAAGTGTTCATAGTTTTCCGCCAGCCGGCGCCACGCCGTCTTGCCCATCAGCCCAGCGCGTGCGCCCTGTTTGACGGTGTGGGCGCCGATGGCCTTGAGGTCGCGCATGAGGCCGTTCAACTCGCTGTAGGTCAGGGTGATGTGCTCCATTTCCATCACCGGATGGCTGAAACCGGCATGTACCAGGGCGTCGCCGACATCGTGCATATCGACGAACTGGTTGACGTGATGATGGCCATCGACACCGCTGGAAGCGGCGCGCAATTCCTTCAGGGTATCCGGCCCGAAGCTGGCGAACAGGAACAAACCGCCCGGCTTCATGACCCGATGCACGCCGCGAAAGGTCGTTTCCAGATCATCCATCCATTGCAGGGCGAGGCTGGACCAGGCCATGTCGATGCTGTTGCTCTTCAGCGGCAGGCGTTCCAGGTCGGCGCAAATCGGTGAGAGACGAGAGGCATTGGGCGTGAGTTGTGAGAGCAGACCGCGCCAGCCGCTCGGACGACCGTGGCGGGCATGGGCCTGGCGCAGCATGGCGTGGGCGATGTCGAGGCCGATGACACGGGCCTTGGGAAAGCGTGCTTTCAGTAGATCGAAGGCAAAGCCGGTGCCGCAGCCGGCATCCAGGATCATCGCGGGGTCGACCTTCACGCCATCGAGATGGTCGTCGAGGCGGCGCGCCACTTCCTGTTGCAAAAAGGCGGCCTCGTCGTAAGTCGTAGCGGCGCGTTCAAAGGAGCGGCGAATGGCCTGTTTAACAGTGTTCATCGCGCAGCGATGCTCGACGCTCCCCTCCCCCTCCGGGGGAGGGGTTGGGGGTGAGGGAGGTCATCCATGCAGAAACTCCTTCAAAGTGGCAACGAACCAGTCTGGGTGCGACAGGAAAGGCGCATGGGAAGCGCGTTCGTGCAGCGCCAGACGGCCATTCGGCAGATGTTCCGCCAGCCAGGCGCCGGCCTCGGGCGCGCACAGCGTGTCATAGGCACCGTGCATCACCAGGGTCGGGCAACGCACTTGCTCGACCTGATCGCGCAGATCGACCGTGCGCAGCAATTCCAGGCCGGCGGCCAACACCTCCGGATTCGGTTCGGCTTGGGCCTGCATGCGCGCGCGCAACTGAACGATCACCGCTCGCGCCGCATCACCGCCGCGCGCCTGCAAGGAAAGAAAGCGCAGCAAGGTGGCACGGAAATCCAGGGCCAAAGCGCGCGCGAACTCGTCCAGCACTTCCGGCGTCATGCCGTGTGGCCAGTCGGCGCGGGCGGCGAAAGCGGGCGAAGTGCCGACCAGCACCAGTCGCGCCACCTTGTCCGGATGCCGCGCCGCCAGCGCCAGCGCGACCATGCCGCCCATCGACCAGCCGACCAGATTGATCGGGGTGGCGATGGACGCCGCCAAGGCATCAGCCAGCGATTCGGCGCTGTAGGGCGACAGCGTCGCTGCTTCGCCATAGCCGGGCAGATCGGGATGTAGCGCCGGCGCCTTCACCGGCGAGTCCTCACCACGCAACACGGCGACGGTCTCGGCCCAGACCACCCCGGAAAGCCCCCAGCCATGCAGAAACACCGTATCAGCCATGCGCCAGCTCATGCAGGGCGGTCAGCAATTCATCCACATCCGCGACCGTATGCGCGGCGGACAGCGAAATGCGCAGCCGCGCCGAGCCCTGCGGCACGGTGGGTGGACGGATGGCGGGAATCAGGATGCCACGCTGCTTCAGCCCCTCGGCCAAAGCCAGGGCGGCGTGTTGATCGCCCACCAGCAAAGGCTGGATCGGCGTATCGGAAGGCATCAACGGCCAGGGCAGTCCCTCGACGCCGGCCTTCAGCCGGGCGACCAGTTCATGCAGGCGTTCGCGCCGCCAGGATTCACCGGCAATCAGCTTGAGGCTGGCGCTCACCGCCGCCGCCAGCAGAGGCGGCTGCGCGGTGGTGTAGATATAGGTGCGCGCCTTGTTCACCAACCACTCGATCAACTCGCCGCTACCGGCCACGAAGGCGCCGGAGACCCCGGCGGCCTTGCCGAGGGTGGCGAGGTAGATGAGGCGCGGGGGAAAGCCCCCCCCTTTTCCAAAGGGGGGTGGGGGGGATTTAGCGACGTTCGCGCTCACGTCACCGTTGAAGAAATCCCTGATGAAGCCCCTACCCTTCGGTACCCCCGCCCCCCTTTTCCAAAGGGGGGAGAAAGTCGCGCCTGGGGCGACCTCTCGACCCGGGACGGTCAACAGCGAATTGGCGCCCTCGCCCGCCTCACCCAACACCCCAAACCCATGCGCGTCATCCAGATAGAGCCAGGCGTCGTAACGCTCCGCCAAAGCCAACAGTTCGGCTACCGGCACGAGGTCGCCATCCATGCTGAACACCGTATCCGTGGCGATGAGCTTCACCTTCGCGCTGCTGCCGGCGAGTTGCCGCTCCAGGGTGGCGAGATCCAGGTGCGGATAACGGGTCAGTTTCGCGCGTGACAGGAGGGCGGCATCGACCAGGGAGGCATGATTGAGCCGGTCTTCGAACACTTCACCGTGGCGGTCGAGCAGGGCCTGGATCACGCCCAGATTGGCCATGTAGCCGGTGGAAAACAGCAGCGCCGCCGGCATGCCGACGAAAGCCGCGAGCTCCAGTTCCAGTTCGTGATGCAAACGGTGGTGGCCGGTGAGCAGATGCGCGGCGCCGGCACCCACACCGACTTCGCCGGCGGCCTGGCGCGCCGCCTCGGCGATGGCCGGATGCCCGGCTAGGCCCAGGTAATCGTTACTGGAGAAAGACAGGTATTCGCGTCCGTCCAGCGTCACCCGCGCGCCCTGGGCGCCGTCCAGTACTCGACGACGACGCAGCAGGCCCTGGGCATCGAGATCGACGAGAGCGGATTGGAGTTGGCTGGGAAGCATGGGGAGGGTAGCTCCCCTCCCCCTCCGGGGGAGGGGCTGGGGGAGAGGGAACAACGCAAAATCATGCGGCTACGGTTGTTTAACCGTGGCGCCCTCTCCCCGGCCCTCCCCCGGAGGGGGAGGGAGAAAACCTAGTGCCCGGCGCAGCGCCGACCCTGCACCGGCTCACCGTACAAGCCAAGTTTGGAGAACAGGGCGTTGTCGGCCTCCGCTTCCGGGTTGCCGGTGGTGAGCAGGCGGTCGCCACAGAAAATCGAATTGGCGCCGGCCAGGAAGCACAGGGCCTGCACCGCTTCGCCCAGTTCCTGACGGCCGGCGGAGAGGCGGACATGCGAAGCCGGCATGGTGATGCGCGCCACAGCGACGGTGCGCACGAACTCGAACGGGTCGAGGTCCGCGCCCTCTGCCATCGGCGTGCCCGGCACCTTGACCAGCATGTTGATCGGCACCGATTCCGGCTGCGGGTTCAGGTTGGCCAGTTCCATGACCAGCCCGGCGCGTATCCGGCGGCTCTCGCCCATGCCGATGATGCCGCCGCAACAGACATGGATGCCGGCTTCGCGCACCTGGGTCAAAGTGTTCAGGCGGTCGTTGTGGGTGTGGGTGGTGATGACCTGGCCGTAGAACTCGGCGGCCGTATCCAGGTTGTGGTTGTAGTAATCCAGGCCGGCGTCCTTGAGTTGTTCCGCCTGGCCGGGTTTCAGCATACCCAGGGTGACGCAGGTTTCCATGCCCAACGCCTTCACCTCGCGGACCATCTCGGTGACGGCGCCGAGGTCCTTGTCTTTCGGGCCGCGCCAGGCCGCGCCCATGCAGAAACGGGTGGCGCCGGCTTCCTTGGCGGCCTTGGCGGCTTCCAGCACGGCCGACACGTCGAGCAGTTTTTCCCGCTCCAGGCCGGTGTCATGACGCGCGGATTGCGAACAATAGCCGCAATCCTCGGAGCAGCCGCCAGTCTTGATCGACAACAGGGTGGAAAGCTGCACCGCGTTCGGGTCGAACGTCTGGCGATGCACGTTTTGCGCCTGAAACAGCAGGTCGTTGAACGGCAGCGCATAGAGCGCTTCCACCTCGGCCAGCGACCAGGCTTTTGCGGCAACGGGTTGTGATAAATCAGTCATTTATGCTTCTCCACTTCGATGTCTTTCCAGTCCTCGCGACCGGCTTTCCAGATGTCATACAGCGACCACGGCACCAGGAGCACGATGGCCAACGCCCAAACCGCCAGCCAGCCCTTGGCACCGCCGCCCAGAAACGCCGCCATGTCGTTGGAAAACACCGTCACCGTGCCTGCCACCGCATAGAAGCGATAACCGCCCCAGCGGATGTAATGCGCCACGCGTGGGTCCGGATGGTGCGCATTGGCGGCATACACGAACATGGAGCCCGCTATCCAGAGCATGCCCAGGGGGATCGGCAACAAAGCGCCGGCAATCGTGCCGTAGTTGAACAAGCGCGCGGAGCGCTTGCAGGAGTCGGCCGTAATGAGGTGTTTTTCAGGCATTCGAGAAGCGCGCAGAATCAGCGGCAAACGGGTGAAAAAAGTCGCGGCATATTCCGGTAAGGGGGGAAGCTTGTCAAACGCATTAAAAACCATCCTGAACAACTGCCTACATATTGCGCAGATCAGCATCGCGCAACCCTGTGTGCTGTGTGGCGCGCGCGTCCGTGGCAAATTGATCTGCCCCGCCTGTGCCGACGACCTGCCGCATCTACCGGCGGAACGCTGTCCACAATGCGCCCTGCCCTCCCCCGGCGGCCTCCTTTGTGGTGCCTGCCTGAAGAAACCGCCGCTGTTCGAGCATTGCGAGGCGGTTTACCGCTACGCCTTCCCGCTCGATGTGCTGATCCAGCGGTGCAAGTACGGCGGCGCGCAGGAACTGGCCGAATTGTTCGCCGAAGCACTGGCGCAACGCCTGGCGGATCAGCTTCTTCCCAACCTGCCGCTTCCCGACCTCATCGTCCCGATGCCGCTACACCCCGCCCGGCTGCGTGAACGCGGCTTCAATCAGGCGCTGGAAATCGCCCGGCGCCTGAGCGAGCGGCTGAACCTGCCCTGCCGCCACGCCTGCCGGCGCGTGCGCGAAACGTCGCCGCAAGCCGGCCTCGATCTCAAGGCGAGAAAGCGCAACCTGCGCGGCGCCTTCGTCTGCGATGAAGCCCTCACGGGAAAACGCATCGCCCTGCTCGACGATGTCATGACCAGCGGCAGCAGCCTGAATGAACTGGCGCAAGCCGCGCGCCGCGCCGGCGCGGTGGAGGTCAGTGCCTGGGTGGTGGCGCGAACGCTGGAACATCATAGGGCGTAGGTTGGGCAAAGCGCAGCGTGCCCAACATCGTCGCAGCTTGTTGGGCACGCTGCGCTTTGCCCAACCTACGGGCCTTCTCCCAGCTTGCGTATCGCTTCCGCGTTGCTCCAGGAAAAGCACTTTTCCGCCGCTTCCCGCCAGGGGAGCCAGAGCTGGTTCAGGTGTTCACGCGGAGATAGGGTGACCGGCCTCGCTTCCGGCAACAGCAAGCCGAACACATGCTCATCGTTGTGGGTGACGCCGGGGGCGTAGCGGTGACGCCAACGCGCGAAAATTTCGAACTGGTTCTGCTGCTGCCAGTCGCTCAACACGAATTGAGCGGCATCCAGCCCGGTCTCCTCGCGCACCTCGCGGACGGCCGTTTCACGCAGGGTTTCGCCACCATCCTGGCTACCGGTGACCGATTGCCAGTAACCCGGCGCATCGGCACGCTCCAGCAACAGCACCTGCAAGTCCGGGGTATGGATGACGACCAGGACGGAAACGGGAATCTTGAACATCGGGCATCGAAAGGGGCGGAGGGAAGGCCCGGACTATCTCCGCTCGGCGTTGCCAACACCAAGCGATTTCAGCAAACGTAGGGCGGAAAAGCGCAGCGCCTTCCGCCATTTCATTGCACATTCGGCGGAAGGC
>JAUXXW010000003.1 GCA_030684775.1 Pseudomonadota bacterium | reverse complement strand
AGCGCCTGGTAGATCGGCACGGTGCCGATGGGCACCGGCGAGTTGCGGATGATCCATTCGCGGGTTTCGTGGATGTTCTTGCCGGTGGACAGGTCCATCACCGTGTCGCCGCCCCAGCGGATCGACCAGGTCATCTTGTCCACTTCCTCGTTGATCGAGGAGCCGAGTGCGGAATTGCCGATGTTGGCGTTGATCTTCACCAGGAAATTGCGGCCGATGATCATCGGCTCGGCTTCCGGGTGGTTGATGTTGGCGGGGATGATGGCGCGGCCGCGGGCGATCTCGCTGCGCACGAATTCGGGGGTGATTTCTTCCGGGATGCTGGCGCCGAAATTCTGGCCGGGATGCTGGCGACCCATCAGGTTAGCCAGTTTGTCACCCATCGGGCCGCTGGAACGTAACGCGGCCAGGTATTCCTGGCGGCGCATGTTTTCGCGGATGGCGACGTATTCCATCTCCGGGGTGATGATGCCTTTGCGCGCGTAGTGCATCTGGCTGACATTTCCACTCAAACCCGGGCCGGCCTTCGCGCGTCGCGGCTGCCGGTGCAGGCCGGGGAAGCGCAAGCCGGCGAGCGCATCCATGCCGGCGCGCTGCTGGCCGTATTCGGAGGACAGGCCGGTCAGCACCTCGGTGTCGTTGCGTTCATCAATCCAGTTCTGGCGCACGGCCGGCAAACCCTGGCGGATGTCGATTTTCGCCACCGGGTCGCTGTAGGGGCCGGAACAGTCGTAGACGTAGATGGGCGGGTTCTGCTCGCCCCCCATGCCGGTCGGGGTGTCGGCCTGGGAAATCTCCCGCATCGGCACCTGGATGTCCGGGCGGCTGCCCTGCACATAAATCTTGCGCGAATTGGGCAGCGGCTGAATGGCGGCCTCATCGACATGGGCGTCGGCGGCAAGGAAGGGGGCGGGTTTTGGCAGTGCGGCGTTCATGAAGCGCTCCATCAGATTAAAAACGTAGGGAGCGAAGGCGGCGGCCTTGACGCTTCCCTACGCCGGCATAGCCCGGATCAGGTTCCAAGGGTGTGATCTCAGCCGTCCCCCTCACCCCCAACCCCTCTCCCGCCAGCGGGCGAGGGGAGCGTCGAGTGTCGCTTGCGCGACAGGCATCGGGAAGTTGTGACGGCACCCCTAACGTGGGCGGGGAAACTAGCCCAAAGCGGGCGGTAAAACAACCATGACGAAGAAAGGACAGGTTATGTAGCGCAGGTTGGAAGCTCGTAGGATGCGGTGAGGTACGAACCACATCCTACGATGGCCTGCCCCGCTTGATCGCCTCGGCGCAAGCGGCGCCGATGCCGGCGGGACTATCCGCCACCACCACACCGGCGGCTTCCAGGGCGGCGATCTTCTCTTTCGCCGTGCCTTTGCCGCCGGCGATGATGGCGCCGGCGTGGCCCATGCGCTTGCCCGGTGGCGCGGTCTGGCCGGCGATGTAGCCGGCGACCGGCTTGGTCACATGCGCCTTGATGTATTCCGCCGCTTCTTCCTCGCGGCTGCCGCCGATCTCGCCGACCATGACGATGGCCTCGGTTTCCGGGTCGGCCTGGAACATTTCCAGGCAATCGATGAAATCCAGCCCCTTGATCGGGTCGCCGCCGATGCCCACACAGGTGGTCTGGCCCAGGCCGAGACGCGTGGTCTGGAACACCGCTTCATAGGTCAGGGTGCCGGAACGGGAGACGATGCCGACCTTGCCGCGCTGGTGGATGAAGCCGGGCATGATGCCGATCTTGCATTCGCCGGGGGTGATGATGCCGGGGCAGTTGGGGCCGATCAGCACCGCGCCGTTGGCGCGGATGGCGGCCTTGACGTTGATCATGTCGCGCACCGGGATGCCCTCGGTGATGCAGACCACGACCTTGATGCCGGCATCCGCCGCTTCCAGGATGCCGTCGGCGGCGAAACCTGCGGGCACATAGATGACCGAGGCGTCGGCGCCGGTTTCCCGCACCGCGTCCTTGACGGTGTTGAACACCGGGCGGTCGAGGTGAACCTGCCCCCCCTTGCCGGGCGTGACGCCGCCGACCATGTGGGTGCCGTAGGCGATGGCCTGTTCGGAATGGAAGGTGCCCTGCTTGCCGGTGTAACCCTGGCAGATGACTTTGGTGGATTTGTTTACGAGGATGCTCATGATTGGGTATCCGGTTTCATTACTCGTCTGCTTGCTCGTCGAAGGAATAGTTCGAGGCGAGTGCTTCCACCCGCGTCCTCGCTTCTTCTTCGCTGGCGCCATAAGCCATCACCCCAGGAAGCGTCGGCATGTCAGCCAGCCAGCGGCCATCTTCCTCCCGCTCGCATTCAATCCAATATTTCATGACGGCGCTCCGACTGCCGCCACGGCCTGCCTTGCCGCCTCGTCGAGGTCATTGCTGGCGATGATCGGCAGGCCGAGTTCGGCCACCGCGTCGGCCAGCATCTTGCGCCCCAGTTCGACGTTGGTGCCTTCCAGGCGCACCACCACGGGGATGGTGACGCCGACGTCCTTGACCGCGTCGATCACGCCCTGGGCGATGATGTCGCAGCGCATGATGCCGCCGAAGATGTTGATCAGGATGGCCTTCACGTTGCTGTCGGCGAGGATGATCTTGAACGCCTGTGAGACCGTCGCCGCCGTGGCGCCACCGCCGACGTCTAGGAAGTTGGCGGGCATGCCGCCGGAGAGCTTGATCAAATCCATGGTCGCCATCGCCAGGCCGGCGCCGTTGACCATGCAGCCGATGTTTCCATTCAAGGCGATGTAGTTGACGTCATGCGCGTGCGCCTCGGCTTCCTTGGGGTCGATCTGCGTTTCGTCGGCGATCTCGGCCAGCGCCTTCTGCCGGTACAGGGCGTTGTCTTCCACGCCCATCTTGCAGTCGAGCGGCATGATCTGACCATCGGCGGTGACGATCAGCGGGTTGATTTCCAGCAAAGCCAGGTCTTTTTCCAGGAACACGCGGTACAGCGTTTTCACCATTTTCACGAAGGCGCCGATCTGCCCGCCGGCCAGGCCCAGGCCGAAAGCAAGATTGCGGCCCTGGTAATCCATCAGGCCGGTGACCGGGTTGACCCACTCTTTCAGGATTCTTTCCGGCTCGCTGCGCGCGACTTCCTCGATGTCCATGCCGCCAGACGCGGAGGCGACCAGGCCGATCCGCTCGGCGGCGCGGTCGACGGTGATCGAGAGATACAGCTCGCGGGCGATGGGCAGGGTTTCCTCGATCAGCAACTGGTTCACCGGCTGGCCGTCGGGCGCATTCTGGTAGGTGGTGAGGCGACTACCCAACAGCGACGCGGCGGCGGTGCTGAGATCGTCAAGCGAGCGGCACAACTTCACGCCACCCGCCTTGCCGCGCCCGCCGGCGTGGATCTGCGCCTTCACTACCCAGGCGTCTCCGCCCAGTTCGGCGACCGCAACCGCGCATTGATCGGCGGCGGTAATGACCACGCCGCGCGGGGTGGCGATGCCGTAGTCACGCAGCACGGCCTTGGCCTGGAATTCGTGGAGGTTCATGGTCGGGAGTCCTGTTGGGAGGGCGCGATTTTCTTGTATTTCCGGGTAGGCGTCATGCGGAAGCGTGTCGGATTGCGCTTCGCTAACCCGACCTACGCAACTTTAGGCTGGCCTGCACCGCGCTCAACACCCCGCGCCAGATCGCCACTTCGTCCTTCTCCAACCCGGCCTTGGCGAAGAAACGGCGTAAACGGGGCATGAGGCGTTTGGGGTTATCGGGGTTGAGGAAGCCGAGTTCGATCAGGGTTTTTTCCAGTTCCACCAGCAAGGCCTGTTCGGATTCGTGCGGGGCGAGTTCGAACTCCGGCAGCGCCAACACCGCGTCGTCGAGGCTGCTGCGCAGTTCGTAGGCCAGCACCTGGACGGCCGAGCCGAGATTCAGGGAGGAATAGTCCGGGTTGCTGGGGATGTTGAGCAGCCAGCGGCATTTCATCAGTTGCTCGTTGGACAGGCCGAAAGTTTCCGAGCCGAACACCAGGGCCACCGGCTGGGTCGCGGCGATGCCGAGCAGTTTCGGCGCCGCCTGGCGCGGCGTATAGGCCGGGTGCGGCAGGTCGCGGCGGCGCGCGGTGCAGGCGGCGGCCAGCACCACGTCGGCGAGGGCCGCGTCCAGACTGGTGTGAATCGCGGCGTTTTCCAGCACGTCTGCCGCCCCGGAGGCGCGGGCACGGGCTTCGTCGTCGATTTCGCATTTCGGGTTGACCAGGGCCAGATTGGTGAGCCCCATGACTTTCATGGCGCGCGCGACGGCGCCGAGATTGCCGGGGTGGCTGGTTTCCACCAGGACAACACGGATGTTTGCGAGGGAGTTGCTGGTGTTCAAGGTAAAATCCCGGCCCAGTTCAATCGTTCTTTAGACAATCATGCACCCGATGCTCAATACGGCCGTCAAGGCCGCCCGCGCCGCTGGAAAAATCATCAACCAGGGCAGCCAGAATCTGGATCGCCTGACGGTGAAATCCAAGCGGGAAAACGATTTCGTCAGCGAAATCGACCAAAAGGCGGAACAGGCCATCATCCTGACACTGCTGGACGCCTATCCGAGCCATGCGATTCTAGCCGAGGAGTCCGGTGCGTCAGGCGCGGCCGCCGACTCGGAATATCAATGGGTGATCGATCCGCTCGATGGCACCACCAATTTCCTGCACGATTTTCCGCAATATGCGGTGTCGATTGCCTTGCTGCACAAGGGGCAACTTTCGCAAGCCGTGATCTACGACCCGGTGCGCAATGATCTCTACACCGCCAGCCGTGGCCGTGGCGCTTTCCTCAACGAACGCCGCATCCGGGTGGGCAAGCGCGACAAGTTGCAGGACGCGCTGATCGGCACCGGCTTCCCCTATCACGACTTCACTCACCTCGATGCCTACACCGGCATGTTCCGCGATCTGGTGCAGAAGACTTCCGGCCTGCGCCGCCCCGGTTCCGCCGCGCTGGACCTGGCCTGGCTCGCCGCCGGCCGCACCGATGGCTTCTTCGAGATCGGCCTCAATCCCTGGGACATCGCCGCCGGCTGCCTGCTGGTGATCGAGGCGGGCGGCCTGGTGAGCGATTTCGGCGGCGAGGAAAACTATCTCCAGTCCGGCAACGTGATCGCCGGCAGCCCGAAAATCTTCGTGCAGTTGCTGCAAACCATCCAGCCGCATGTGACCGAGGCGCTGCGCCGCTGATGCGCACGACGAGAACAGCCGCCAACCCTTGTAGCGCAGGCTTCCAGCCTGCATTCCACCGCTGACGGGGGCAGGCAGGCTGGAAGCCCGCGCTACATAGAAACCGGAAGTGCCGACTTTGCCATGAGACTCACCGCCAGCCTCGTCCTCCTGCTCACCGCCCTCCCGGCGCTCGCCTGGGAGGCGAAGCCACTCCGTGAAATCGCCGTCCACCCGGAGCGACGCGCGCAGGCGCAGGTGGTCTCCCTGAACGAAAGCCGGCTGGCCGCCGAGATCGCCGCGCGCGTCGTCGAACTGCCGCTGGAGCCGGGACAACGGGTGGCGCGCGGGGCGCTGGTGGCGCGGCTCGATTGCGGCAATTACGACCTGGCGGCGGAGCGCGCGCGCGCGGCGCTGCGCGCGAGCGAGGCGAAAGCCAAACTGGCCGCGCTGCAATTCGAGCGCGCGCGCAAGTTGGCCGCCGAGAATTTCGTCAGCCGCGAGGCGCTGGATGTGCAGGCCGCCGAACAAGAGGCGAGCCGCGCCGAGGTGGCGGTCAATGGCGCGAGTGTGAAGACGGCGGAGGCTGATCGCGGCAAATGCCGCGTATACGCACCCTTCCCCGGCATCGTCGTCGAGCGTCTGTCTCAGGTTGGAGAGATGGCGGCGCCAGGCACGCCGCTATTGAGCCTGCTGGACACCTCGCGCATCGAGGTGCGCGCCGAAGTGCAGCAGGCCGACGCCGCCGGCTTGCACCGCGCCGGTCGCGCCGAGTTCGTCAGCCTGGCGGGCCGCTGGCCGGTCAAGCTGAAACGCCTGTCGCCCGCCGTGGCGAAAACCTCCCGTCTGGTCGAGGCGCGCCTGCGTTTCACCGGCGCCGCCGCCGCGCCCGGCGGCAGCGGCCAGATCGTCTGGCGCAGCCCGCAACGCCATGTGCCGCCGCAATTCGTGGTGCGCCGCAACGATGGCCTGGGCGTATTCCTGGTTGAAGGCAATACGCCGCGCTTCCATGTCCTGACCGAGGCGCAGGAAGGCCGACCGGCGCTGGCCGAGGGGTTGCGGGCGGACAGCCGGATCGCGGTCCAGGGTCTGGGCGAGTTGCGTTAACGATGCATCGCCGGCGGATTCCCTCGCGTATGAAATCGGCACATGCCACCCCCCTTTTTCAAAGGGGGGCAGGGGGGATTTTGTGGCGTTCGCGGCACCGCCAGCCTTGGAGAAATCCCCCCCGACCCCCCTTTGAAAAAGGGGGGAGCAAAGAGCCGACGTTTTACTTAAGCGATTCCCCATGCGCCTCTATCGCGCCCTGCTGAGCAACCACCCGCTCGCCAACATCGCCTTCGTGGTGGTGCTGGTGATGGGGTTGCTGGCCTATCTCGGCATGCCGCGCGAGCAGGATCCGGAAATCAATTTCAACTGGCTGGCGGTGGTCGCGACCCTGCCCGGCGCGGCGGCGGGCGACGTCGAGCGCAAGGTGACGCAGCCGCTGGAGGAGGCGGTGGCGCGGATCGGCGACATCCGTTTCATCTCCAGCACCAGCCGCGAGGGGGTCGCCAGCATCCTGGTCCGCTTCCGCGACATCCCGGACGATGAATTCGAGCAGCGCGTGACCGACTTGCGCCGCGAGGTGCAGACCGCCGCCAAGCGCGACCTGCCCACCGAGGCGAACGAGCCGGTGGTGACCGAGATCACCACCAACAACGGTTTCCCCAGCGCCATGCTGTTGCTGCAGGGGGCGGCCAACGACGAGGCCCTGCGCGATGCCGCGCGGCGCCTGAAGGTGGACCTGGAGCGCATGCCCGGCGTCGACAACGTCTTCGCCACCGGCCTCTCCGATCCGGAACTGCGCGTCACCCTGCGCCCCGCGGCGATGGCCGCGCGCGGGCTGGACGCGGCGGATGTCGCCGATTCCGTCGCCCACTGGTTCCAGGACACTCCGGCCGGGCGCGCGCGGGTGGGCGACGAGGAATGGCTGCTGCGGGTGTTCGGCCAGGACGTGTCGCCGCAACATCTCTCCCGTCTGACCGTGTTTCCGAGCATGAACCCGGCCCGGCAGACACCGCTGGAGGATGTCGCCGAACTGTCGCGGGCACGCGAGAAGCCCGCCACCCTGGTCAGCCGCCAGGGCCGCCCGGCGGTGCTGCTGGCCGTCACCAAGAAAAGCCGGGTGAACACGCTGGAACTGGTTGAGCGCGTCAGTGGCTACATCACCGAGCAGAACCGCCTGCTCGCCGGCTCGGGCCTGCGCCTCGCACTGCTCGATGACCAGACCATCCCCACCCGGCAATCCATCGGCATCATGCAGAACAACGCTTTGCAGGGGCTGGCGTTCGTATTCCTGTTGTCCTGGTTGTTCCTGGGTTCGCGCATGGCGCTCCTCACCAGTATCGGCATTCCCTTTTCCCTGGCCGGCACCTTCTGGGTGCTCTCCCTGACTGGCAACACCCTGAACATGACCGTGCTGCTCGGCGCCATCATCGCCCTGGGCATGCTGGTGGACGACGCGGTGGTGATCCTGGAAGACATCTATTACCGCATGGCGCGCGGCGCGGCGGCGCTGGAGGCGGCGACCCTGGCGGTCACCAGCGTCGGCCTGCCGGTACTGGCCTCGGTGCTCACCACGATGGCAGCCTTCCTGCCCTTGATGCTGCTGCCCGGCATCGTCGGCAAGTTCATGATGGTGGTGCCGCTGGTGGTCACCCTGGCGCTCGCCGTCAGCCTGGTGGAAGCGTTCTGGATGCTGCCCACTCATGTCGCGGCGCTGAACCCAGACTTTTCCAAACCCAGCCGTATGCACGCCTGGCGCACCCGCTTCACCCATGGCCTGCGCCTCAAATATGTCCGCCTGCTGCTGCTCGCCATGCGCCATGCCTGGCTCTCCGCGAGCCTGATCGGCGCCGCCTTCGTCCTCGCCTTCCTGGCGGTGGGTGGCGGCTGGGTGAAGCAGAACTTCTTCGCGATGGACCCGATCCGGATTTTCTACGTGAACCTGGACATGCCGCCCGGCACCGCGCTCGACGTGACCCTGCGCCAGACGGAACAGTTGGAGCGCGCCGTCACCACCCGCCTGCGCGAGGGCGAACTGCGCGCCGCCGCCAGCTATGCCGGGCTGAAGTTCACCGATACCGAACCGCTCTATGGCGACGCCTACGGCCAGGTGGCGGTGTCGCTGCTGCCGCGCGCGGGTGGAATAGGCAAAGTCGAAGGGCGGGCGACCGACACAGTGGTGGAAGACATGCGCAGCGAGTTAGAGGCCATGCGCCTGGGCGGCAACATCACCTTCTTTGTCGTTTCCGGCGGCCCGCCGGCGCAGAAGCCGGTGAAGGTGCGCCTGCGCGGCGACGACTACGAACAACTGCGGCGCGCGGCGGACGAACTCAAGGCGGTGACGGCGCGCATTCCCGGCATCCGCGACCTGGCCGACGACGACCTGCCCGGCCGCCGCGAACTGGTGTTGCGCGTGGACGCCGCCGCCGTGCGCGCCGCCGGCCTCGACCCGGCGCGCGTGGCGCGCCTGGTCCGGCTGCACGCGGAAGGCGAGATCGTCGCGGTGGCGCGTGATCGCGGCGAGAAGATCGAGGTTCGGGTGCGCGGCCCGGAACGCAATCTCGACGACATCCAGGCCGCCCTCGCCGACCCGGTGGCCCTGCCGGGCGGCGGCGGCACGACGCTGGACGCGCTGCTGGACAGCGAAACGCGCATCGCCAAGGGCGTGATCAAACGCTACGACCTGCGCCGCGCCATCACCGTCGAGGCGGGCCTGGACCAGACGCAAACCGAAACCCTGGCCGCCAACACCTTCGTCAAGACGGAATGGGCCAAGCTGGCGGGGCGTTATCCCGGCGTCGGCATCGATTTCTCCGGCGAACTCGACGACATTCAGGAAAGCCTGGATTCCATGCTCACCCTGTTCCTGTTCGGCCTCGGCCTGATCTATCTGATCCTCGCCACCCAGTTCAGAAGCTACTGGCAACCGCTGATGATCCTGGTCACCGTGCCGATGGCCTTCACCGGCGTGGTGTTCGGCCTGGTCGTGTCCAATAACCCGCTGTCGCTGTATTCCCTCTACGGCGCCATCGCCCTGGTCGGCATCGCGGTCAATTCCGCCATCGTCCTGATCGACGCCGCCAACCAGCGCCGCCACGCCGGCATGGGCCCGCTGCACGCCGCCGTCTACGCCGCCCGCCGCCGCGTGGTGCCCATCCTCATCACCAGCAGCACCACCATCGGCAGCCTGCTGTCGCTGGCCATCGGCCTCGGCGGCAAGTCGCTGATCTGGGGGCCGGTGGCCTCGGCCATCGTCTGGGGCCTGACCATCTCCACCGTGCTGACCCTGTTCGTCATTCCCCTGCTCTACCGGGTATTCATGAGGAAACCCCATGTCGCCGCGTGAACTCTTGATCGGCGCCTTCCAGGCCGGCGTTGACGCCGTGGGCGCCGAGGCGCTGCTGCCGCCGCACCTGCCGGCGCCGCTGCGCGGCCGCAACATCGTCGTCGCCGCCGGCAAGGCGGCGGCCGACATGGCCGCCTGCCTGGAAGCGCACTGGCCGCTGGCCGCCTCCCTGGAAGGCCTCGCCCTCACCCGCCATGGCCACGGCGTCCCCACGGTTCGCATCGAAGTGGTGGAAGCCGGCCACCCGCTGCCCGACGCCGCTGGGCTCGCGGCGGCGGAACGGTTGCTGGCGTTGGTGAAAAGCGCCGGGCCGGAGGATCAGGTCATCGCGCTGCTATCGGGGGGTGGGTCGAGCTTGTTGAGCCTTTGTAGCGCCGGCTTCCAGCCGGCTGTTTCCCAGAACGCCCCCACCCTCGCCGACCTGCGCGCCACCACCGCCGCCCTGCTCACCAGCGGCGCCCCCATCGCCGAGATCAACTGCGTGCGCAAACATCTCTCATCCACGCTTGGCGGCCAGCTGGCGGCGGCGTGCAAGGCGCCGGTCACCGCCCTGCTTTTATCCGACGTGGCCGGCGACGACCCGGCGGTGATCGCCTCCGGCCCGTTCGCGCCCGACCCCACGACTTACGCCGACGCCCTCGCCGTCCTGGAGCGCTGGCACGTGGCCACGCCGGACGCGGTGCGCCGCCACCTAGAAAGTGGCGCCGCCGGCGACATCGCGGACACGCCGAAGCCGGGTGACGCCTGTTTCAGCCGGGTGACCACCCGCGTCATCGGCAACGGCCACACCCTGCTGGAAGGCGCGGCGATCCATCTCGCGGAAGCGGGCATCCGCCCGATCATCCTCGGTGACACCTACACCGGCGAGGCGCGCGAAGTGGCGCAGGCATTCGCCGCCCTGGCGCGCGAGATCAAACAGCACCACAGCCCCTGGGTGCCGCCGCTGGTGCTGCTCTCCGGTGGCGAGACCAGCGTCACCGTGCGTGGCGGTGGACGTGGCGGCCGCAATACGGAATTCCTGCTGGCATTGGCGCTGGCGCTCGACGGCCTGCCCGGCATCCATGCCCTGGCCGCCGACAGCGACGGCCTCGACGGCACGGAAGACAACGCCGGCGCGATGATCGCGCCGGACACCCTGGCGCGCGCCGCGGGACATGACGCCCGCGCGCATCTGGCGAACAACGACGCTTACGGCTTCTTCGCGGCCTTGGACGACCTGCTGGTCACCGGCCCGACCCGCACCAATGCCAATGACTTTCGCGCGATCCTGATAGAGAGGTAATGGGTGATAGGTAGGTTGGGCACGCTGCGCTTTGCCCAACCTACGCTTCTACGGCTTCAACTGCTGGATTTAGATTGAACCACTGCTGTCCACAGCCTGACCCACCGCCGAGTTTCAGCGCCGGCAGCCTGCTATAACGATATTGTTCGAACTGGGTGGGCGTGGGAGAAGCGAGATGAGACACAAAGCCAAACGTAAGATGCTATTGATAGGCATGGCCGTCGCGGCCGGCTTCCCGGCGAGTACGTTTGCCCAGGGAAACGGCAAGATTGAACGTCACGGCCATCACTATTCCGGTTCCGGTCGCGGCGCGCCGGTTTCAGACCTCGCCGACTTGATTCAGGAAGCGCCGGAAATGCAAATCGCTGACGAGGGTCGCGGCGCGGCATCCACGCTGCTCGGCAAGCTGAAAGACATGGCGGCGAATCTGAGCTCCCGCGTGGAGACCATTCCCGCGAACAATCAAGCGTGGGAACTGGGGTTATCACAGTCCGAACCGGCCCAGTCGGGTTTGACCGATCATCCCAAGGTAGCAGCGGGAAAGCCGGTGGGTGTGGCACTACGCCTGAAATTCTGATGGGGGCCGCTGGTCGCCGCGCAGGGCGGGGCAAGCTCCACGGGATCGCACTCGGCCCTAATCTCCAGTAGCGCCGTCCAGTAGCGCCGCCTTGCCGGCGAACGCGTCGGCGGAACATCCGCCAAGAATTAGCACGCCGTTTTTCTTGCATTCTTATAATCCCGGCGCTGTTAGTTTCCTCCCCCGCTCAGGAGCACCACCATGCGTTTCCGCTTTCCCGTCGTCATCATCGACGAAGACTTCCGTTCCGAGAACGCATCCGGCCTGGGCATACGCGCCATGGCCAAGGCGCTCGAAGAAGAGGGCATGGAAATCCTGGGGGTGACCAGCTATGGCGATCTTTCCTCCTTCGCGCAACAACAAAGCCGCGCTTCCGGTTTTATTTTGTCGGTGGACGACGACGATTTCTCTTCCGACGAAGCCGATGAAACCATCGCCGAGTTGCGCGCTTTCGTGAAGGAAATCCGCCACCGCAACACCGACATTCCCATATTTCTTTATGGCGAGACCCGCACCAGCCGCCATATCCCGAACGACGTGCTGCGCGAATTGCACGGCTTCATCCACATGTTCGAGGACACGCCGGAGTTCGTCGCCCGCCTGATCGTGCGCGAGACCCGCGCCTATCTGGATTCCCTGCCGCCGCCATTCTTCCGCGCGCTCACCCATTACGCCGCGGACGGTTCCTATTCCTGGCACTGCCCCGGCCACTCCGGCGGCGTCGCCTTCCTGAAGTCGCCGGTGGGGCAGATGTTCCACCAGTTCTTCGGCGAAAACATGCTGCGCGCCGACGTCTGCAACGCGGTCGACGAACTCGGCCAACTGCTCGACCACACCGGCCCGGTGGCGGCCTCGGAACGCAACGCCGGGCGCATCTTCAAGTGCGACCACCTGTTCTTCGTCACCAACGGCACCTCCACCTCGAACAAGATCGTCTGGCACTCCACCGTCGCGCCCAACGACATCGTCGTGGTGGACCGCAACTGCCACAAGTCGATCCTGCACGCGATCATCATGACCGGCGCCATCCCCGTCTTCCTGATGCCCACGCGCAATCACTACGGAATCATCGGGCCGATTCCGCGCTCGGAATTCAACTGGGAAAACATCAAGAAGAAGATCGCCGCCCACCCGTTCGCCCCGGACAAGAACGCCAAGCCACGCGTGCTCACCATCACCCAGAGCACTTATGACGGCATTCTCTATAACGTCGAGGAGATCAAGAAGGAACTCGACGGCAAGATCGACACCCTGCATTTCGACGAAGCCTGGCTGCCGCACGCCACCTTCCACACCTTCTATCGCGGCATGCACGCGATCGGCGCGAACCGCCCGCGCTGCAAGGATTCGATGGTGTTTTCCACGCAATCGACGCACAAGCTGCTGGCCGGCCTCTCGCAGGCCTCGCAGATCCTGGTGCAGGAATCGGAGAACCGAAAACTGGACCGCGACGTGTTCAACGAAGCCTTCCTGATGCACACCTCCACCAGCCCGCAGTACGCCATCATCGCCAGTTGCGACGTGGCGGCGGCGATGATGGAAGAGCCGGGCGGCACCGCCCTGGTGGAGGAATCCATCGCCGAAGCCATCGATTTCCGCCGCGCCATGCGCAAGGTGGGCGCGGAGATGGAGAGCGATACGAAAAGCGACACGGCAAGCCATGCCGGCGCCGACTGGTGGTTCAAGGTCTGGGGGCCGGAAGAACTGGCCGAGGAAGGCATGGGCTCTCGCTGCGACTGGATGCTGCGCGCCGGCGAGCGCTGGCACGGCTTCGGCAACCTGGCGCCGGAATTCAACCTGCTCGACCCGATCAAGGCCACCATCATCACCCCCGGCCTCGATGTCGACGGCGACTTCGCCGACACCGGCATCCCCGCCGCCATCCTCACCAAATACCTGGCGGAACACGGCGTCATCGTCGAAAAGACCGGCCTCTACTCGTTCTTCATCATGTTCACCATCGGCATCACCAAGGGCCGCTGGAACACCATGGTCACCGAACTCCAACAGTTCAAGGACGACTACGACCGCAACCAGCCGCTGTGGCGGATCATGCCGGACTTCGTCGCCAAGCATCCGATCTACGAACGCACCGGCCTGAAAGCGCTGTGCACCACCATCCACGAGGTCTACAAGGCCAACGACGTCGCCCGCCTGACCACCGAGATGTATCTCTCCGACATGGTCCCCGCCATGCGCCCCGCCGACGCCTTCGCCCGCATGGCGCACCGTGACATCGAACGGGTGGAAATCGACGCACTGGAAGGCCGCATCACCTCCATCCTGCTCACCCCCTACCCCCCCGGCATCCCCCTCCTGATTCCCGGCGAACGCTTCAACGAAACCATCGTCCGCTACCTGAAATTCACCCGTGAATTCAACGAGAAATTCCCCGGCTTCGAAACCGACGTGCACGGCCTGGTGAAGGACAAGAACAACGGCAAGACGCGCTATTACGTGGATTGCGTGGCGTAGGCGCCGTTTTTTCTCCCCCCTTTGCCAAAGGGGGGCCGGGGGGGGAACGGGGGGCCGGGGGGGATTTCTACAAAGATTGCGTAACGTTCGAGCGGCGCCAAATCGGAGAAAGCCCGCCCCCATTCCCCTCCGTGGAAGAAGGAAGTCCTGCCGACCGTATGCGTGACAAGCAGCTTCAAAACATCAAATAGACGAATCATAACAACAATACATTCACAAATAGTTCATTGTTTTATATGCATAATTTCAAATAAGATCGCGTCATAACTCGTTAACTAACGAAGCATGCGCCCACAAAACCAGGTAGCTCGCGACCGTCTTGAAGCCGAACTGCGCAAATCCCCACGCAGCAGCGCGGCCGGTCTGGCGGAACGCTTGTCCATCAGCCTCCCCACCCTGCTGCGCATCCTGCGCGAGCAGGAAGACCGGGTGCTGCGCGCGGGGTCCGCGAGCCGGACCCGCTATGCCTTGCGCCGACCTTTGCGCGGCTCGTCCCGGCCTATTCCGCTGTTTCGCGTGGATAGCCACGGGCGTGGCCATGAGGCCGGCGTGTTCGACCTCGTCGAGCCCGAAGGCTCGCTGCTGGACCTCGCCGGCCTGGGTTGGCCGGTGGATGCGGAGCACCGGGACGGCTGGTGGGCCGGCCTGCCCTACCCGCTGCACGACATGCGGCCACAGGGGTTCCTCGGCCGATCCTTCGCCCGCCGCCATGCGGCGGACCTGGAAGCGTCCCCCGACCCTGAGAAGTGGCACGACGATCAGATCGTGCTCGCCCTCTCCCGTTACGGCGCCGACTGCGCCGGCAACCTGATCCTGGGTGAGGCCGCGTATACGCGCTGGATGGACACCGTGGCCAAAGCCGAGGCCCCACACCCGGAACGTGGCCTGGAAGCGCGCTATCTGGAATGGGCGCAACAAGTGGCAAGCCAGGGAGTAGCGGAATCCAGCGCGGCGGGCGAATTCCCCAAATTCACCGCCAGCCGCGAACACCCCGGCGCCGCCACGCCGCATGTCATCGTCAAATTTTCCGGTGGCGACGACTCGGCCACGGTGCGCCGTTGGTCCGACCTGTTGATCTGTGAACACCTGGCGCTGGAATGTCTCGCTCGTGCCACCGCCTTGCCGGTGGCCGCCAGCCGCATTCTCCAGGCCGGTGGCCGCACCTTCCTGGAAGTGGAACGCTTCGACCGCCATGGACCGCACGGCCGCGGCGAACTCATCAGCCTCGCCAGCCTGGATGCCGCCCTGCTCGGTAGCCCCCAGAACGACTGGCCGCGAGTCGCCGCCCGCATCGCCAACGAATTGAAACTCGCAGCCCCCGGCATGGAAGCGGCAATACGGCTGACCTGGTGGTACGGCAAATTGATCGCCAACAGCGACATGCACCCCGGCAACCTGAGCTTCACCTTCGCGGCCGCGCCCGGTGTGGCGCCTGTACACGCAAGTCAATCGCCGGGCCGCCCCAAGATAGACTTGCCCCCCACGGGGGGTGGCGCGGCCCGAAGGGACGTGACGGGGGTACAACTCATCCCCGCCCCGGTCTACGACATGCTGCCCATGCACTACGCCCCGCTGGCGGGCGGCGAAGTCCCGCCACGCGAATTCAACCCGGCGCTGCCGCTCCCCTCGGAACGCGCCGACTGGCACACCGCATGCGCCGCCGCCCTGGATTTCTGGCACAGCGTGGCCATCGAGCCACGTATCAGCAAACCCTTCCGGGCGCTGGCGCGGGCCAATCACGACGGGTTGGCGGAAGTGCGGGAGAGGGTGTAGGCCTACGGTGGATGCGTTTCGCTTACCTGATTTGCAAGCCGCCTCAACTGAAGCACGGATTGAAGCGTAGGTTGGGCAAAGCGAAGCGTGCCCAACATGGCGACAGGTTGTTGGGCACGCTGTGCTTTGCCCAACCTACGTCACTGATTTGCAAGCCGCCTCAACTGAAGCAC
>JAUXXW010000218.1 GCA_030684775.1 Pseudomonadota bacterium | reverse complement strand
CCTTGACCCGGCTACGGGGCTGGCGTTTGTTGCCTCACCAGAGGGTGTAAACGACTCAATCAGTTGCTGCATCAGGTCTCGGGCTCGGAACAGCGGCCAGCTGCGGACGGGGACATAATCACACGGGATGCAACACCTACGAGCCCGCGACCGTGCCGAAGGGTTTTTCTCTCCAAGGCTTTATCGATCAGGGTGGATTTGGTTTTGGTGAAAAGGGTCCGATCAAGCTCAAAGCATGGGTCTCAAAGATGCTTGGCGAACGGATGGCAGAAACCAGGCTAGCCGCAGACCAGAAATTGCAGCCGGTCGCAGACGGCTTTGAACTGACCGCCACGCTGATCGATAGCTGGCGACTGCGCTGGTGGATTCTTTCGAAAACAGGCGACATCGTAGTGCTCGGGCCGAAAACATTGCGCACTGAAATTGCAAAACAGTTGAGCGAGGGAGCGGCGCGTTATGCCTGATTTTGTGCACGCGATGACTTCTTCAAAACCCCTGGATCAGTGTTAACGGCTATTGAAAAGCGCGAAATCTAGCGGAATGACTGATGCCGACTTCGATTTTCCGAAGGGCTGTAATGTGAGGTACTGCTGACGCTCAATTCGGGAAATTTTCCAGTTCCTGAACGGCGGAAACTGGCCGGAATGGTGATGTCGCCAACGGCCGCTTTATAGAACTCCAGGTCGCAGAACATGGCTTTGGCGGGACGGCAGCTATGGAGAAAACTGGCTGACCGAAATGGGTCGCGACGAGACTGTCCTCTCTTCGAATTCGTTGCCGGAAAGCGGCCAGTGAAATTTCGCTTCCCGGAAGCAGCCAGTCGTCATCAAGTGCTCCCGACCCTCAACCGTCGCCCGGCTTTCGACGTCTTGACGGGCGGCAGACTGGGGTGGAGCCGCCATTCAAATATCAGGGGTGGATGCCTAGTCATCGACTATTTCTGCAGTTCGACGTGAATCTGAGGTGCTGCGCGTTTTTGCAAATGCATCTTCGGGAGAGAGGCCTTCCATAATTAGCTCCACGATCAGTTCGCGATGCTCTCGTACGGATGGAGGCAAAGTACTTCTGTTGTTTTTGTAATGCTCGGCCATTAATTCGAGAGCCTTCTGCTTCTTAACCTTTTTTCGCGGCTTTATTGCGGTTTCGGTGTGCTGTAAGAACCCATCGAAGTCCGTGGAGACTTCGCTCCAGTCATACGCAAAAACCTTTTCGCGGGTTGCCTTTGGGTCAAAGTGCTGAGTGAAGCCGATGCCACACTCGCCCAGCCCCTTGTTGATGATAAGTGAGGTGAGGTCAGGCAAATCACGCTCGGATGTGAAGAGGCGGACTACATCAAGTCGACGCCCAGTGGAGACTGCAATCGCATTTTTAACAACTGGCTTGTCCGGGTACAGGCGTTGAGCACGCTCGACAAGCTCACCATAGGTCAAGCAATGCTTGTGCCTGGCAAGATCAATGAGAATTGGGTAATACGCCGAGGCGAGTTGAACGTCCGTAAGCGTGATGTTTGAGTATAAACTTTCAGTCTGAATCGGCATTTGCTTAGCTGTTAGGTGCTTCATAGTGGCGGTGGCATGCATTCAGGATATTTCGAGGCGAGATCTAGGATTTCGCGCTGCAAAGGCTGAGCACCGCTTAGGACTGATGCTTGCATAACCGCGACAACCGCAAGTCCGTTGGCATTCTTGGTAATGCTCTCAATTAAGGGGATGGGGTAACCCTCAGCATGACGCCGTATTGGGTGGATGCCTGCGTGAGCATATGAGTTCAGCGCCTTCCAAGAATTGTCTTTGAAGCGTGTTAGTGCTTCAAATGCTTGTGCCGGGCCATTCTTTTCCAACGCGGTCAGCATGTCTGCCACTTGTGGGAGATTCTTAGCTGTCTGATCGGTTTCTAGATTTAGGTCAGATACAAGTTTGTCGATCTGCTGATCGTTGGCAGCATAGAGAATCCAGATTGAGCGCAATAGTGCTTCAAATTGAGCCCGATGCACGGTAACCGCTGAAGGAAGCAGTGCTGATTGCATCAGTTGGAGTGTGGCGCTCCAGTGCTCAAGGGACATTGAACAAGCAACATCGCTTGTCACTAATCTGCTCGACTGGTCGTATAGAGGCAGATCAACAAGCTCAAAGAGCTTGGCAGCAAACTCTTTCGTGGCGTCGAAGACGTCTCGATTCATAGAAAGCTCCTAACAACGTTCAAGGTCATGAGCAGGCTCGCGTTTGTGTTAGTGGCGGCTTATTCATGCTTCAGCTTGGACGTGATGTACACGATGGACATGGCTGCGAATTCTAGAAAAAACTCCGCTTCGGCTTTCGTGAGGGCAGATGCGGTGGTACCGCCATGGCGAACAAAATCCTTGTTGCTGGCGTAACCGTAGGCATGGGTAATAAGGCGCTCAATATCAGAATCTAGGAGAGCCTTCTTGATGATCTTTCCGAGCGTTCCGTTCGGTTCATCCAACAGGACCATGAGGCATGACTCAACTGCACTGATAGATTCCTTAATGGAGTTCTCGAAGTCCGGCGTTGATGAGTAGATGAAGTTCTTTGCCTTCAACCACTGCGCGCGGATTGGGTTCAACTCATCATTTAGGGCGTCGTTTGCTTTGCCCCAATTCTTGGACGACGGTGCGTGACGTTGGATTCGCTTTAGGTCTAGCAATATGTCGGCGTACAACTCTTCTACATAGGCACGACGGCTAGCGTAGGTCTTCATGTCCTGCAACTTGCAGAAGGCAAAGAAGACTTCCAGTGACTTGTGGGGGTTTGGATTCGCGTACTTCGCATCTTCAAGCTCGACAGTCACGTCGGCATATAGATCGCGGTAAGCGCTGGGTTGATCCGGAGTCCTTCCATCGGTTGCAAAGGCAATCATAAGCGATTGGAGTTCCACCACTCTTGCTCCAAGATCAATCGCCTTCTTGCTATCCACAGCGCGCTCCCGAGCTCTAAGTTTCAGTTACACGTCAAAATTGACCTGGATTCTGGTGATTGGTGATTTGTAACAAGTCTGAAGGCTGCATGACCTGTTGATCTCTGGTGATTTTGTATTTCGTAATGCGTCACCCACTGCTATCCAAAACGGCAAGGGCGTTCGGGCAACATTTCAGACAGTACCCTACAGTAAGTCAGGCTCAAGGTTTGTTCAATGACTGGTTTGGCCGAGCTTCGGAAGCACGCAAGGATGGCCTGTACGGCGGCTGTCTGGGGTGCTACAGACGTTCATCCGGCCGGTTGCAGCGCAGTGCGAAGGCCGGAGATGGCCGGAAGCGTGATGTCGCCAACGGCCGCTTTGTAGAACTCCAGTTCGCAGAGCATGGCTTTGGCGGGAAGGCAGCTATGGAGAAAACTGACTGGCCGAAATGGGTCGATTCCCGCCATAGGCAAGCCGCCATACCCGACGGTGCCATCGCGGAAATTTCCGTGCGTTGTGGACGATGTCGAACACTTGGATGTGGTCTGGAATAACCCGGAGGAGGGTGATATAGGGCAGCCCCTTGATCAGGACTTCTGGCTTTCCTCATACAGCGACGGCGTCACCCGCGCGGAGGCCAGGTACTGGCGCAGGTTTTTGATGTCCTGCTTGCCGAAGACGCTGCTGTGGTGCGGGTGGTGCAGGATGCCTTCGACGCCGTTGAGCACCACGCGATAGCGCGCGCCCGTGATGGGTTCCATGGTGGCGCCCAGATGAAGGATGAGGGATTCGATTTCGCGCCAGTGGATGTTGCCGCTGATCGGGTCCTGGAAGATGGCGCGGATCAGATGATCGTGTTTATGGCTCATGGCGGTGGCTCCTGCTGGATTCGTTGATTACTTGATGAATAGCGCGCGTTTCACCAAGGCTTTCAGCACCTTGAACATCAGATAGCGGAAATAGTCGCCATATTGGAGCTTGGCGGCCATCAGTTCCAGATGCTTGCGCGGCAGCGTTCTGCTTTTGGGCAGGGCCTTGAGAAACAGGCGCTCGCAGGCGCTGGGAAACAGCAGAGTGCGCAGGCGGTTGGCGTGATCGAAATTCCGGGTGATTTCCCGGTAGCGAGCCTGGTAGCGGGGCAGGGCGTCACCGCCGCTGTCTTGCGCTTCGATGATGGCTTGCGCCGCGTACAGGCCGCTCTGCATGGCGAAGGCGATGCCTTCGCCGGTGATGGGTTCCACCAGGCCGGCGGCGTCGCCGCAGAGCAGGACGTTGCCGCGGCCGGGCGTTTTTCTGTAGTCGCCGAAGGGTAAGTGGTGGCCCTTGATCTTGCCCTCCGGAATGGCGCCGAAGCGCGCCGTCAGGAACTCATGGAACACCTTTTTCAGATCGGGGTTCTTCGCGTGCAGCCCGCCGATACCGACTGTGAGCGTGTCCTTTTTCGGGAAGACCCAGCCATAGCCCCAGCGCGCCAGGCCGAAGATGATTTCCGGTGCGTCGATCTGGAGATTGCACGCTGCCCGGTCGACTTCCATTTCCAGGGCGAAGGCGATGCGGTCGTGGTCGAAGGCTTTGCCGAACAGGGTTTTGCCGACCAGGCTGTTCACACCATCGGCGCCGATCAGGTAGTCGAAAGTGAACTCTTTGCCGGAGCGTAGGCGACACGACTTGCCGGCCAGATCCAGGGAAATGACGGTTTCGCCCTGGTAGTGCCGGGCTCCTTGGGCGATGGCCTGATTCAGCAGGAAATGGTCGAAATCCAGGCGCCGTGTGAAATACAGCTCGTCGGCATTGCTGACCTCGTTGAGCAGTTTCGTCCGGTGAAAGAATTTCACGCCCCGCGCGGTGAAGTCGATCACCGGGTCCCACGCTGTCGGAAATATCCGGGAATAGATTTTCTTGCTGCGCAGGGTGAGCAGGCCGCCGCACAGTTTGTCGCGCGGGAAGATTGCCTTGTCGATCAGGGCGGTGTCGATGCCGTGGCTGGCGAGGGTATGGGCGGCGGCGGAACCGGCGGGGCCGCCGCCGATGATGAGTGCCGTGTGATGTGTGCTCACGAGTACGGGTCTGTCTCTCTGGATCGTTTATTGTGCTGGCTGCCGGTGAGTGTATCGGCAAACCGCGCGGGCCGCGTCCGCTTGACCCCTTTGCAGCAAGGGCTGTCCCATGACTTCAGTCAAGGTCGGTATCGGCGTCTGGCCTGACTATGCGTCCCCCATTCATTCCGAGGTGCACCATGTCCGTTCATATCCCCGTCCACGATCACACCACCGCCGATGCCATCTATCCTTTCGACGCGCGCGGCATCGCCAAGCGTTTCCGCCATGCCGCCATCTTCGGTGCGCTGGACGCCCTGAACCCCGGCGAGCGGATGCGCTTCGTCAACGACCACAACCCCATTCCCCTCCTGCAGCAGATGCAGGCGCGCTATGGCGACCGTATCGAGATCAACTATCTCGACCAGGGTCCGCAGGGCGTGATGATCGACTTCATCGTCAAAGCCTCGTAAATCGGTGCTGGTCGCGCTCCTTGTCGCCACACTGATCGCGCTGTTCGCCGGGCAGGCACTGCCCAAGGCGATCAATGTGGCGCCCGCGTTCTGGGCGCATCTGGTGTTGGCGCTGGGGGTGATGACCTTGATCACCGCCGCGATGCAGCACTTCGTGCCGGTGCTCACGCGCGGACGCGGCCCGAGCCGCTGGACGGCGCGATTGCCCTGGCTGATGACGGCGTCGGGCGCGCTGGCGCTGGTGATATTCGCCGGCTGGCTGGATTTCTACTGGGTGCCGGTCGCGGCGCTATTGGCCTTGTTCGGCGCCGTGGCGATGATCGTCTGGATGCTGGAGCGCGCGCGCAAGACCCTGGGGCGCCCGCATCCCGGCCTCGACTGGTATGTCGCGGCCATGGCCTGCCTAGCGCTGGGCCTGATCGCCGCGATGCTGATTCCGCTGTTTCCCGAGTGGCATGCGCCGCTGCGCGTCTTTCATCTGCACATCAATTTATATGGCTTCATCGGCCTGACCGCGGTGGGCACCTTGCAGGTGCTGATGCCGACCGCCGCCAATCAATTCGACCCGCAGGCCGCCTCACGCCTACGCGGCGACCTGAAATGGGCGGTGGCCGGCAGCCTGATCCTGGCGATCGGCCAGGCCTGGCTGCCGCCCCTGGCCTGGCTCGGCGGCGCGCTCTGGGGCTGGGTGCTGGGCCACATGGCCGTGGCCTGGTGGCGGTTGCATCGAAGCCACCTCCTGGCCTTGCATGGCGCCGCGCCGGTGCTGTTGGCGGCCACCCTGGGTTTTGCCTTCGCCATGATCGGCACGCTGCTGGAAATCGGTTCGCCCCTGACTTTGTTCCTGCCGGGTTTCCTCATGCCCCTGGTCACCGGTGCCGCCGGCCAACTGGCGCCGGTCTGGACCGAGCCTACCCGCCCGGTCGCCTGGCATCACGAAGCGCGCCTGCGCCTGACCCGCTGGAACGGCGCGCGCGCCTTGTTGTTCCTGTCGGCGGCCTTGTTGCCGCTGTTCGGTTACAAATGTTCCGGTATGCCGGCCTTGACCGCGCTGGTCTGGTTCGGCATCGTGCTGGCTTTGTGGCTTTCCAGAGAGTGATGTCCTGAATGTTGCCGGATTACGTGCATACCTTCGGCCAGTGGCTGCTCGCCAAGCATGGCGAGCGTGTACACAAAATCGCCCTGGATGCGGGCTTTACCTGCCCGAATCGCGATGGCAGCAAGGGCATCGGCGGCTGCACCTTCTGCAACAACGCCTCGTTCAACGTGACCGTTGCGGAGCAACGCACGAAGCTCCCCTCGCCCGCGGGTGGGAGAGGGGCTGGGGGTGAGGGGGGCGGCAAATCGCTCTCCGATCAGCTCGATTCCGGCCGCAGCGGCATCGATCGCTGCACCCGCGCCAGAAAATACCTCGCCTATTTCCAGGCTTACACCAATACCTACGCCGACGTGCAGAGCCTGCGCGCCATGTACGACCAGGCACTGGCGGTGGACGGCATGATCGGCCTGTCCGTGGGTACCCGGCCGGATTGTGTATCGCCGGCCGTGCTTGATCTCCTTGCGGAGTACCACGACAGAGGCATGGAAGTCTGGCTGGAACTGGGCCTACAGTCCGCCTTTGACGAAAGCCTGGAAAAAGTGAACCGAGGCCACGGCCTCAAGGAATACATCCAGACCACCGTCGCCGCGCGTCGCCTGGGACTTCCCGTGTGCACCCATCTGATTGTTGGAATGCCCGGCGAGGACGGCTGGCATGCACGTGAGAGCCTGGACATCGTGCTCGACATCGGCACCGACGGGCTCAAGTTGCATCCGCTGCATGTGGTGAAGGGCACGCAATTGGCCAATGAGTGGCGGCGTGGCGAATACCAGCCGCTGACGCTGGAGAGGTACATCGAGATCGCCGCCGATCTGATCGAACGCACACCATGGGAAGTGCTGTACCACCGTGTTACCGGCACCGCGCCGGCCAATCTGCTGCTGGCACCCGCCTGGTGCAGCCAGAAATGGCCGGTGGTGAATGCCGTGGTGGCCGAGTTGCGCCGGCGGGGATCGCGCCAGGGGTGCAAAGTCACGCCTTATCAAAAGGTTACTGAAGAAAATGTCTGCATTGCTTGAACTCATCTGTCCGGCCGGCAGCCTGCCCGCGCTCAAGGCCGCCGTCGATAACGGCGCCGATGGCGTCTATCTGGGCCTCAAGGACAACACCAACGCGCGTAATTTCTCCGGCCTCAACTTCGATGCGAAGGCATTGGCCGAGGGCATCCGCTATGCCCATAACAAGGGCGTCAAGGTGCTCATGGCGCTCAACACCTATCCGCAACCGGATACCGTGTCGCGCTGGCATCAGGCCGTCGATACGGCGGCCACCTCCGGCCTCGACGCCATCATCCTGGCCGACCCCGGTCTCATGGCCTACGCGCGCAAGGTCCACCCGAACCTGCGCCTGCATCTTTCCGTGCAGGGTTCCGCCACCAGCTACGAGGCGGTGAATTTCTACCGGGAACGCTTCGGCATTCAACGCGCCGTCCTGCCGCGCGTGTTGTCGCTGCCGCAGGTGGAGAACGTGGTGAACAACACCGACGTGGAAATCGAATTGTTCGGCTTCGGCGGCCTCTGCGTGATGGTGGAAGGGCGCTGTCTGCTCTCCTCCTACGCCTGTGGCGATTCGCCCAATACCTTCGGCGCCTGCTCGCCCGGCCACGCGGTGCGCTGGCAACAGACGCCCAAGGGCATGGAAACCCGCCTCAACGGCGTCCTGATCGACCGCTATGCCGATGATGAAAAGGCCGGCTACCCGACCCTGTGCAAAGGCCGCTTCGACGTGCAGGGCGAGACCTATTACGCGCTGGAAGAACCGACCAGCCTCAATAGCATGGAAATGCTGCCGGAGATGGCGCGCTTAGGGATAGCCGCGATCAAGATCGAAGGCCGTCAGCGCAGTCCCGCTTATGTCGCCCAGGTGACGCAAGTCTGGCGCGCCGCCATCGACGCGGTGAAGAAAGACATGGCCGCGTTCAAGCCCGGCAGTTTCAAACCCGAGGCGGCCTGGATGGCGCAACTCAACAAGGTTTCCGAGGGCAGCATGAGCACCCTCGGGGCGTATTACAGGCCGTGGAAATGAACGCAACTGTAGCGCCGGCATCCCTGCCGGCCAACAAGCCAGACAGCCGGCTGGCCCTGAAGGATACCGGCCCTTCGAGCCATAAAGCCGGCGCTACAAGACTTTCCCTGGGGCCGTTGTTGTACTACTGGTCGCGCGAAGACACCCTGGCCTTTTATGAAGAGGCCGCCGGTTGGCCGCTGGACAGCATTTACCTGGGCGAAACTGTCTGTTCGCGCCGCCACCTGCTGCGCCTGTCGGACTGGCTGGAACTGGCGGAAAAACTCACCGCCGCTGGCAAGGAAGTGGTGCTCTCGACACAGACCCTGATCGAATCGGAATCCGATCTCAAAGCGTTGCGCAAGGTGGTTGCCGATGGCCGTTTCCTGGTCGAGGCCAACGAGTGGGGCGCGGTGCGCCTGCTGGCGGAGAAGGGCGCGCCCTTCGTCGCCGGCTCGACGCTCAATGCCTACAACCCGGATACCTTGGCCCTGCTCGCCGAAATGGGGGCAACCCGCTGGGTGCCACCAGTGGAAATGCCGCGCGATATGGTCAAAGCCATGCTGGCATCGACGGCTGTCCCGGAGCGCATGGAAACCGAGTTGTTCGCCTACGGCCGCCTGCCGCTGGCCTTCTCGGCGCGCTGCTTTACCGCC
Source organism: Pseudomonadota bacterium (assembly GCA_030684775.1). Lineage (GTDB taxonomy): Bacteria > Pseudomonadota > Gammaproteobacteria > Burkholderiales > Thiobacillaceae > PFJX01. Next base: position 40,327 of record JAUXXW010000218.1, on the reverse strand, counting down.
CGGCGCCACAACCTGCAGAAGGACGACTGCCAGTTCCGCTGCCTCGACCATCCGGACGGGTTGACCATGCGTACCCGTGAGAGCGAGGATTTTCTTACCATCAACGGCATCCAGACCCAGTCGGCCAAGGTCATGAGCCTGGCGCACCGGGTTGACGAACTGCGCACAGCCGGCATTGACCTCCTGCGCCTGTCGCCCCAGTCGCGGCACATGGGGCGGGTGGTTGAAGTATTCCGCGCCCTGCTGACGGGTGACATCGCCGCCGCCACCGCGCCGGAAAAACTCGACAAACTCATGCCAGGACTACCCTGCGACGGCTACTGGCTGGGCGAGGCGGGGATGGCCTATCACCCCATGTAGCGCCGACGTAGGTTGGGCAAAGCGCAGCGTGCCCAACAAACCGTCGCAATGTTGGGCACGCTTCGCTTTGCCCAACCTACGAATTACCCGGAAACCACCATGAAACTGCCCAACTTCCCCAAACCCCTCGCACGCTTCGTGTCCACCCTGCCGTCCTGGCCGGCTTCGCGCGCCTTTGTCGCGGCCGGTAATCTGGTGGCCTGGCCTTCCTTGCGTGATCTGGATTGGTCACATGTCGCCGGCCGCCGTTTTCGCGTGCAGGTGAGCGACCTTGGACTGAAACTGTATTTCTCCGTGCATGCCAATGGCTTCCGCGCCCTGCACAACGGTCTGGCCGATGTCACCTTCACCGCCACCGCCCAGGATTTCGCCCGCCTGGCGCTGCGCCTGGAAGACCCGGATACCCTGTTTTTCAACCGCCGCCTGTTGATCGAGGGCGATACCGACCTGGGCTTGACGGTGAAGAACATGCTCGACGCCGTGGAACTGGAAACCGCCACCGCCGGCATGCCGGTCGGCATGGGACGCGTAGTCATGAAGTTGCGCCATCTGGCATTGAAGTAGTTGTAGCGCCGGCTTCCAGCCGGCTGTTTTCGTGCCGACGGTGATGTCGGCAGCATCCAGGTAAAAACCATGCCCTTCCCCGAATTCTTCGCTCAAATTTCCCCTTTGACCCTGCACGATGGCCTGGCCGAAGTGCTGGGCGCCGCCGCCGGTGGCATCATCGAATACCGCTACGAGGATGTCGTGCGTCTGGCCGGGCATTCCTGCCCGACCGTGGCGGGCGCCTGGCTGCTGGCGCGGCATGGTCTGTCCACGCTCTATCCGGAAGGCATGCCGGAGCGCGGCGGCATCCGCGTGGAACTGCGTGCCGCTCAGGATGCCGGCACCACCGGCGTGGTCGGCGCGGTGCTGGGCTTGATCACCGGCGCGGCGGGGGAGGGCGGTTTCAAAGGCCTGGGCCCTCGCTTCGGTCGCCGCGATCTGTTGCTTTTCGGCGCGGAGATCGCGGCCGAAGTCCGCTTCACCCGGCTGGATAACGGCGCCGTCGTGCAGCTCGAATACCACCCGGAAGCCGTGCCCCCGGCCGCCGGAATGCAGACCCTGATGCCACGCGTCGTGAGTGGCCAGGCCGATGCCTTCGAGCGCGCCGAATTCGCGCGGCTATGGCAGGAGCGGGTGCAAAGGATTTTGCTGGATCATGCCGATGATCCGGCCGTGGTGAAAACCACGAAGTAGCGCGCGCCGCGCGCGCGTGGTGGGCGGGATCAGGCTTCGTAGGTTGGGCAAAGCGTAGCGTGCCCAACAATCAGGCGTGAGATGTTGGGCACGCTTCGCTTTGCCCAACCTACGATCTTCAGTGCCGCTAACTGCCCTGGTTAGTCTTGACCAACCCCGCCAGCAACCAGTGATAGACCTTCATCCGGTTGGCCATGATGGCGCCGTCCTTTGCCGCTTCCAGCACCGCGCAACCGGGTTCCTTGAGGTGGCGGCAGTTGTAGAAGCGGCATTGGCCGTGGCGGCTGTGGATTTCCGGGAAGGCCGCCATGAGGCTGGCCAAATCGAGATGCTTGAGGCCGAATTCCTGCATCCCGGGAGAATCGATCAAGGCGCCAGCACCACTGGGCAGGCGAAATAGTCGCGCATGCGTGGTCGTGTGCTTTCCGGCGTCCAGGGCTAGCGAAATTTCACCGGTGGTGGCATTGGCATCCGGCACCAGGCGGTTGAGCAGAGTGCTTTTGCCGACGCCGGAGGCGCCGACAAACACGGTGGTCTTGTCGCTCAGGCATTGATCCAATTCGGCCAGTTGCCCGCGCGGGGAACCCTCCACGTAGGGCGGAACGCGAAGCGGTTCCGCCATCGCCACCTCTTCCCGCGCCGACACCAGCAACAAGGGATAACCGAGTTCGGCGTAGGGTGCCAAGGCGCGCGCCAGCGCTTCGGTTTCCGGCAGATCGGCCTTGTTCAACACGATCAGCGCGGGAATCTCCGCCACCTCGCAGGCCACCAGACAGCGGATCAGCAATTCCTCGTTGAACGCCGGCACCGCCGCCACGACGATGGCGGCCTGATCGACATTGGCGGCGAGCAGCTTGCTGCGGAATTCATCGGAACGGTAAAGCAGGTTGCGGCGCGCCTCGATGCTTTCGATGACGCCCTTGCCGGCACTGGTGGAGGCGAACGTGACGTTGTCGCCGCACGCCACGCCACCTTTCTTGCCGCGGGTGACACATTCGATGATGCCTTCTCCACCATCCACCAGGAAATGGTGGCCGTGGACGGCGACGACTCTACCCAGGTTCAAAGCGCGAACAGCGCGTCGATCTTCGCGGCACAGATGAAGTCGGATTCGGATATCCCGTCGATGGCGTGGGTGATGTATTCCACCCGGCAGGTGTTGTAGCCCACGGCGAGGTCGGGGTGGTGTCCCTGCTGGTGCGACACCCAGGCCACGGCGTTGACGAAGGTCATGGTGATGTAGTGGTCGGGAAATTCGAAGTCGCGGCGTAACTTGCCATCCACCACCTGCCAGTCACCGGCGAGCTGGGGCATGAGCGCGCTGATTTCATCTTGTGTGTAGGGCGTGACACCGCCTTCGCAGGGTTTGCATTTGTCTTTGGAGAGGTCGCAGAAGGTATCGGTCATTGGTTTGATGTCTGAGATATCGGTAGGTTGGGCAAAGCGCAGCGTGCCCAACATGGGAGCGGTTTTTTGGGCACGCAGCGCTTTGCCCAACCAAAGAACAGAATGCCGCCTGGGCGGGAATGACAGTCCTTATTTGAACTTGTAGAACGTGCCGTTCAGGTGCGCGCCGATGTTCAGCTCGTCTTCCGGAAACAGGTTGTTGCCCAGGTTGGCGTTACAGGTGGTGATCATCTGGGCCAGGCTGGCCGGGGATTTCACACGGCGGTCGGCGCGGGTATAGATCTTGCCGGTATCGCCGTTGAAGCGGGCGGCATGGCAAGCATTGCATTGCTTGTCATGAATGGCTTTGCCGGCTTTGGCGTCGCCCTTGTCGAAGGGGGCGGCGAAGGCGGGGGTGCTGAGCAAAACGAGTAGGGCGATCAAGGTTTTCATGGCGTTCCTTTCAGGCGTGTTGGGGGGCGGTTGATGCTTGACCATAATACTCAAGTTTTGCGATCCGTTCGACCGCCTTCGGGTGGCTGTCATAGAACAGCGAGTAAATGGGGTCCGGCGTCAGCGTGGCGGCATTGTCGCGGTAGAGGCGGACCAGGGCGGCGATCAGGTGTTCCGGCTGGCTGTGGCTGGCGGCGAAGGCGTCGGCTTCGAATTCGTGTTTGCGCGAATAAAGGCTCATCAACGGGGTCAGCGGGAACAGGAACACCGGCAGGGCCAGGAAGAACAGGGCCAGCGCGACCGCATCGGAAGGCGTCGCCACGCCCAGGCCGGCATAGAACCAGGGCGCCTGTTTCAGCCAGGCCAGCACGGCCAGCATTACCAGCGAGAGTACGAACATCAGGGCGATGCGCTTGACGATGTGGCGGTGCTTGAAATGTCCCAGTTCATGCGCCAGCACGGCCTCGATCTGCTCCGGGTTCAACTGCTTGAGCAGGGTGTCGTAGAAGACGATGCGCTTGTTTTTGCCCAGGCCGGTGAAATAGGCGTTGCCGTGGCTGGAGCGGCGCGAGCCGTCCATCACGAAGACGCCGCTGGCGGTAAAGCCGGCGCGCTGCAACAGGGCTTCGATACGGGCTTTCAGGCTGGCATCTTCGAGCGGCGTGAATTTGTTGAACAGCGGCGCGATCACGGTGGGGTAGAGCATCAAAATCAGCAGGTTGAAGCCCATCCACACCCCCCAGACCCAGAGCCACCAAGCCTCGTCCATGATGCCCATGAGCCAGAGCACCAGCAGGATCAGCGGGCCGCCGATACCTAAGCCGAGCAAGGTCTGCTTGGCGAGGTCGGCGATGAAGCCGGCGGCGGTCTGTCGGTTGAAGCCGAAGCGCGCCTCGATGCTGAACTGGTGATAGAGATTGAGCGGCAGTTCCACCACGGCGCCGATCAGGAACAGGCCGAGCAGCAGGGCGGTGCCGGCGACCAGAGGAGACAGTTGCGGCAGTAGCAGGTCGTTGAGCCACTGCAAGCCGCCACCCAGGGTGAACGCCAGCAGGAGGCCGGCTTCCACGGCAAGATGCAGCAGGCCCAGGCGCGACTTGGCCAGGGTGTAGTCGGCCGCCTTGTGATGGTCCTCGACCGGGATGCGGGCGGCGAATACCGCCGGCGGCAGCGCGCGGTGCTGCCAGACATGGCGCATCTGGCGCAGCAGCAACCACAGCTTCAGGCCGAAGGCGAGGATCAGGGCGGCGAGAAAAATGCTTTGAAATGAAGGCATTAGGAGCGTTTTCTACAAGGGACGGGCGATTATGCCACAATGCCGGCCCCGCCCTTCAGGGCTGTAAAGGATCAATAAACGTGGCTCAGAACGATACCCACCTGGTCTGGATCGACATGGAAATGTCCGGTCTGGAACCCGATAGCGACAGCGTCCTGGAAGTGGCGCTGATCGTCACCGACAAGGATCTCAACCTGGTCGAGGAAGGCCCGGTACTGGTGGTGCATCAGAGCGATGCGGTACTGGATGCGATGGATAGCTGGAACAAGGGCACCCACGGAAAATCCGGGCTGATCGACAAGGTGAAAGCCTCCACCCTGTCCGACGCCGACGTGGAAGCGCAAATGATCGAATTCATGAAAAAACACGTGGGTGAGCGCAAGTCGCCCATGTGCGGCAATTCCATCTGCCAAGACCGCCGCTTTCTCGCCCGCCACATGCCCAAGCTGGAAGCCTATTTCCACTACCGCAACCTGGATGTCTCCACCCTGAAGGAACTGGCTGCGCGCTGGCGCCCTGAACTCAAGGACGGTTTCAAAAAGGCCAACAGCCACACCGCCCTGGCCGACATTCAGGAATCCATCGAAGAATTGAAGTATTACCGCGATACTTTCATTCGGATGAGCGCGTAGGAGCGGCTTTAGCCGCGATGCGCCGTGAGGCGCAAAGTGCAAATGCTCACCAAGACCACGCCGTTCCACCTTTGCGGGCTGCCGCCCGCATCGCGGCTAAAGCCGCTCCTACGGCACCGCAGTTGTTTCACGTTAACGGAGCCCCCCCATGAAACCCGGCACGCCCTACGTCATTGAAGTCAACCCGCGCCTGCCGCGCCGCCTGGCGCGCTTGTCCGAACTGGCGGAGAACCTCTGGTATGCCTGGGACCGCCCCACCCGCACCCTGTTCGCGCGTCTGCATCCCGGCCTCTGGGATGCCGTCGGCCACAATCCGAAGGCCTTCCTGAAGCGAGTGGACGAGGAGCGTCTGACCGAGGCGGCGGAGGATCATATCTTCCTGGGCAGTTACAACCGCGTGCTGTCCTCGTTCGACACCTACATGAGCGAGCCGCTGCGGCGCGATCTGCCGCTGGATTTGAAGCCGGGCGACCTGATCGCCTACTTCTGCGCGGAATTCGGCTTCCATGAAAGCTTCCCGGTGTACTCGGGGGGGCTGGGCATCCTTGCCGGCGACCACTGCAAGGCCGCTTCCGATCTGCGCCTGCCCTTCGTGGCGGTGGGGCTGCTCTATCGCCAGGGTTATTTTCACCAGCGCATCGACAACGACGGCAACCAGATCGCCAATTACACCGACTCCGATTTCGACGATCTGCCGATCCGCCCCGCGCTGAGCGAGGAGGGCGTCGAAATCCATGTCCAGATCGAATTTCCCGGGCGCACGCTGGAAGTCAAGGTCTGGGAAGCCCAGGTCGGCCATGCCCGCCTCTATCTGCTGGATACCGACCTGCCGATCAACAGCCCGGAAGACCGCTACGTCACCCACCAGCTTTATGGCGGCGACAAGCACACCCGCATCCAGCAGGAAATCGTCCTCGGCATCGGCGGCATGCGCGCGCTGGCCGCGCTCGACGTCAAACCCACCACCTACCACATCAACGAAGGCCACGCCGCCTTCCTGGTGCTGGAACGTATCCGGAGCAAGGTAAAGGCGGGATTGTCCTTTCATGCCGCGCTGGAAGCCGTGGCCGCCTCGACGGTATTCACCACCCACACCCCGGTGCCGGCCGGCCACGATCATTTCGCCGAAGACATGATCTGGGACTATTTCAGCCATTGCTGTTCCGATCTGGGGGTCTCACGCGAAGATTTCATGCGTCTGGGCGGCGCCGGACACGGCGAGGATTTCAACATGACCCGCCTGGCGCTGAATGGCTCGCGCCATCACAACGGCGTCTCGCGCATTCACGGCAAGGTTTCCTCGCGCATCCTGGCGGACATGTGGCCACAGGTTTCCGAGGATGAGTCGCCGATGGACTACATCACCAACGGTGTGCATGTAGCGTCCTTTCTGGCGCAGGAATGGCAGGATCTTTTCGACACCAAGCTGGGTTATGAATGGCGCCGCCGCATGTGCGAGCCGGCGTTCTGGCAGAAAGTGGAATCCATTCCCGACCATCATTTCTGGTCGGTGCACCAGGGCCTGAAGGCGCAGATGCTCTACTCGGTGCGCTACCGCATCACTCAACAACATCTGCGCAACCACGGTTCCGAGGCGCATCTGGAGCGCATGCTCAAGTACGCCAACCCGCTCGATCCCAACGTGCTGACCATCGGCTTCGGGCGGCGCTTCGCCACCTACAAGCGGGCCACCCTGATCTTCGAAAACATGGACTGGCTGCGCCAGATCATCAACGACACGAGCCGCCCGATCCTGTTCATTTTCGCCGGCAAGGCACACCCGGCCGACAAGCCCGGACAGGAATTGATCCGCCGCGTGCACGAAATTTCCCGAATGCCGGAGTTCGAGGGCAACTTCCTGATGGTGGAAGGCTACGACCTCGGCTTCGCGCGGCGTCTGGTGGCCGGCTGCGACGTCTGGCTCAACAACCCCATCTACCCGCTGGAAGCCTCCGGCACCTCCGGCATGAAGGCGGCCATGAATGGCGTGCTCAACCTCTCGGTCACCGACGGCTGGTGGGATGAGGGTTACGAGCCCGGCAACGGTTGGGCGATCAAGCCGGCGCCCGAGTATTACGACGATGCCAGGCGCAACCGCGAGGACAGCCAGACCCTCTACGAACTGCTGCAGGATCAGGTTATCCCCCTGTATTACCGACGCCAGGAACTGGGGTTCTCGGGCGAATGGGTAAAGATGGCCAAGCGTTCCATCGCCACCCTGCTGCCCGCTTTCAATTCCACCCGCATGGTCATGCAGTACGCCAACAAGTTCTACGCGCCCGCGAGCCGGCAATGGCGCCGCTACTCGGAAGGCGGGTTCGCCGCGGCCCAGGGGCTGGCCGCATGGAAGGTCAAGGTGCGTCTCGCCTGGGGGGGGGTGTCCTTGCGCCGCCTGGATGACCCGAAGAAACGCATTACCTTTGGCGAAAGCCTGGAAATCAAGGCAGTGGTGAACCTCAACGGCCTCGCCCCGGATGATGTGCGGGTCGAAGTGCTGATGGGGCGCGCCTCGAAAAATGGCCAGGACAAGGATCTCGATGCCGTGCCGCTGAATCCGGATGGCTGGGAAGGCCAGGAATGCGTCTACAAACTGGAACTCACCCCGGAAATGTGCGGCCGCCTGCTCTACCGGGTGCGTGTGTATCCGATTCACGGCCTGCTCACCCACCCGTTCGAGATGGGGTTGATGGTATGGCTGTGATTTTCACCCCCCTTTACCAAAGGCTCTGTACGCATTTGCCGTTGAAAATACCTGGGGCGCTGACTGAGGCACCTTCCCCCTTTCCCAACGGGGGATTGAGGGGAATTTGGCAACCTTTACATGGCCAACCGCCGCAGAAATCCCCCCCCCAGCCATCCCTTTTGCAAAGGGGTGAGTAATGCGCTTCATTGCCTTGCACGGTAGCGACTGACTCCATGACTTCCTTCCTCGCCATCGGACTCGGCGCCACCCTCGGCGCCTGGCTGCGCTGGGGCCTGGGGCTGTGGCTGAATCCGCTGTTCCCGACACTGCCTTACGGCACCCTGGCGGCGAATCTGCTGGGCGGCTATCTGGTCGGCATCGCCATCGTCTTTTTCGTGCAGCACCCCGGCTTGTCGCCGGAGTGGCGGCTATTCGTCATCACCGGCTTTCTCGGCGGCCTGACCACGTTTTCAACGTTTTCCGCCGAAGTCTTCACCCTCATCAGCCGTGGGCAACTGGCCTGGGCGCTGGGGACGGCGTCCGTCCATCTGTTCGGTTCCCTGGCTTTTACCGCGCTGGGGGTGTGGACGTACGGCCAGATAAGGGGATAGCCATGCCGCAAACCATCTTCATCCGTTTCTATGTCCAGGAAGGCATGAAACACGGCCACCAGTCCATCCACGAATGGCTGTTCGCGGCCGCGCGAGGGCTGGATATTCCCGGCGGCACGGTGTTTCGCGCCGCGGCGGGCTTTGGCCGTCATGGTCTCCATGAGGATCATTTCTTCGAGCTGGCGGGAAAATTGCCGGAAACCGTGGAATTCTTCGCGGATGACAGCAAGATTGCCGCGCTGATCGAGCGGGTGGGTGGTGAAAAGCTGCGCCTGGTTTATGTGACACATCCGGTCAGTACGGGAGTAACCGGCAATCCAGCGAATCCGTAAGCCGGATAAGGGCGCTTTTCTCGTTAGCTGGTGATGCGGTTGGCGCAGCGCCCCCCCCTTTATCAAAGGGGGGTAGGGGGGATTTCTGAGGCGGCTGCCCAGGCAAACGTCGCTAAATCCCCCTCATTCCCCCTTTGAAAAGGGGGAGGCCACTCACTCAGGCGCGAACACGTTGATCAACGACCAAGACGAACAGGACAGGCGACCATGGCGGCAATTCGGCCTGAAGGCATCCATGCAGGCCACCTACTCAAGTTCCCTCCGAATCTGCCGTTAAGCCTCGCATGAGACCCCTCTTATCGCGATTGCCCTGACCCCTGGTCGACACATGCCGCAAGAAGCCGCCAAACTCACCGTTCTGGTCGTCGATGACACGCCGGAAAACCTCACCGTTCTGGGCGAGTTGTTGCAACCCAGGTACCGGGTACGGGTCGCCAATTCCGGCCAGCGCGCGCTTCAGGTGGCGGCCAGCAAGCCGCGTCCTGACCTGATCCTGCTTGATGTGATGATGCCGGAGATGGATGGCTACGCCGTCATCAATGAACTGCGCGCCGACCCCGGCACCCGCGACATCCCGGTCATCTTCGTCACCGCCATGGATGCCGACGAGGACGAGGAACGCGGCCTGGAACTGGGCGCCGTGGACTACATCGCCAAGCCGATCCGCCCCGCCGTCGTATTGGCGCGGGTCAAGGCCCACATGGAACTCAAGCAGGCGCGCGACTGGCTGAATGACAAGAACGCCTGGCTGGAAAGCGAAATCGCCCGGCGCATGCGCGACAACCAGTTGATGCAGGACGTCAGTATTCGCGCACTCGCCAGCTTGGCCGAAGCGCGCGACATGGAAACCGGCCAGCACATTCGTCGCACCCAGGCCTATATCGAAGTGCTGGTAGCGCATCTGCGCGCGCATCCGCGCTTTTCCGGCTACTTCACCGACGCGACCGCGCAGATGGTGGCCAAGGCCGCGCCGCTGCATGACATCGGCAAGGTCGGCATACCCGACAGCATCCTGTTGAAACCCGGACGCCTGACCGCCGACGAATTCGAGATCATGAAAACCCACAGCAGCATCGGCGGCGATGCCATCAATCTGGCCATGCGTGATGAAATCAGCGACGAGGACTTCCTGATTCTTCAGAAACACCGCCACATGGGCAGCAATGCGCTCGCCTCGGCGATACGGGAATTCGAAAGCGCACCCCTGGCTTTTCTCGCCGTGGCCAAGGAAATCGCCATGTGGCACCACGAAAAGTGGGATGGCTCCGGTTATCCGGACGGCCTGGTCGGCGACGCCATTCCCATCCCCGCGCGTTTGATGGCCCTGGCCGATGTCTTCGACGCCCTCGCCAGCCGGCGCGTCTACAAGGAGCCGATGCCGTTCGAGCAGGCGGTGCGGCTCATCACTGAAGGCAGCGGCAAACACTTCGATCCGGACGTGGTGGCGGCCTTCCTCGCCAATAAGGGCACCTTTCAGGAAATCCTGGTGCGTTATGCCGACAGCGACGAGGCGCTCGAGCTCAAGCTCGGTACCCTGCACGCGCGCGGCATGGTTTAGCGATGCGAAAACCCGGGACAGCCATCCGCCGCGCTACGTTGCGCCTAAACCAACCCACGTCCCGGCCGCGCGTGAGCCACGAGACACGCGCCACCTTGTCCAGCCCGGCCCGGCGGGTGGAAGCCCCGCGCGGAACAGGGAGCGTCTCATGACTGCTTTGGCCGGGGCGTGGGGGCGAGGGATTGCGGTGCTCGCGCGTTGGGCGCGCGCGGCGACGCCCGGCCTGCTCCTGCTGTTCATTGCGTGCTCCACCGCACGGGCCGTGGAGCCCGTGCTCCAGGACGTGCGCCTGGGCGTGCTTTCCTTCCGTTCCATAGAACACACCACCCTGCAATGGCAGCCGCTCGCGGACTATCTCAGCCGACGCATACCCGGATATCGCTTTCGCATCGTGCCCCTGTACTACCCGGACCTCGATCAGGCGGTGGCGCGCCACGAACTGGATATGGTCCTGACCAATCCAGAGCATTACGTCCTGCTGCGCTCGCGTTACGGCCTGACCGCGCAGGCGACCCTGATGCCGATGGCGGGCGATTTTCCGGTCAGCCAGTTCGGTGGGGTCATCGTGGTCAGGGCGGATCGCCCGGACCTGAAAACACTCTTGGACCTCAAGGGCAAACGTCTTGCCTCGCCCAGCGAACAATCGCTGGGCGGCTACCTGATGCAGCGTTGGGCCTTGTTGCAAGCCGGCGTGGACATCACCCGCGATATCCGCGATCTGCGATTCACCGGCATGCCGCATGACAAGGTGGTGTTCGAGGTGCTCTCCGGCCAAGTCGACGCCGGTTTCGTGCGTACCGGCGTGATCGAGGCCCTGGTCAAGGAAGGCAAGCTCAAACCCGGTCAGTTGAGGGTGCTGAAACAGGCGGAGACACCGGAATTCCCGCAACAGATTTCCACCGACCTCTATCCCGAATGGCCGTTTTCGGCGACCACCGGGGTGCCCGGATGGTTCACCAAGCAGGTGGTGCAGGCCTTGTTCGAACTGGACCCGAACAGCGAGGTGGCCCGGACGGGCAAATTCTTCGGTTTCGCGCCGGCCGGCGACTACAGCCGGATAGAAACCATCATGGTGAAGCTGCGGGTACACCCGGATTACCAGTTCACCTTCTCCATGTTCATCGAACGCTATTCGCACTGGGTGATGGCGGCACTGGCCGCGCTGCTGGTGGCGGCTGTGGCCCTGGTCGCCATGCGCCGGGTCAATCGCCGCCTGCGCGCGGCGCTGGCGGAAGCCGAGCGCCTGGCGCTGCGCGATGCCCTTCTGGAAAGCCTGGGTGAGGGCGTGATCGGCATCGACAAGGCGGGCAACATCACCTTCATCAATGCCACCGCGCTCGCAAACCTGGGCTTCACCCGTGAGGAGGCGCTGGGCCGTGACATGCATGGCCTCACTCACCATCACCATCCCGATGGTAGTGACTATGCCCGCGAGGCGTGCCCGATCTTCATCACGCTGCAAAGTGGGCGCCCCTACTCCGGCGAGCAATGGTATTTCCGCAAGAACGGCGAGGGCTTCCCGGTCAGACTCAATGCACGCCCCATAGTCGATGCCGATGGGCGAATTCAGGGCGTGGTGACCGCTTTTCAGGACATCACAGAGGAAAAGCACAATCTCGACGAATTGGCGCGCTACCGCCTTCACCTCGAAGACCAGGTGGCGCGGCGAACGGAGGAACTGGCCAGCGCGATGACCGCCGCCGAGACGGCGAATCAGGCGAAGAGCGCGTTCCTGGCCAACATGAGCCATGAAATCCGCACCCCGATGAATGCCATCGTTGGACTGACTTATCTCCTGCGCCGCGACGTGCGTGACGCCGGTCAGCAAACGCGTCTGGCCAAGGTCGCGGAAGCGGCAAAACACTTGCTGGGCATCATCAACGACATCCTCGATTTTTCCAAAATCGAAGCCGGGAAACTCACCCTGGAGAATGCCGACTTCAGCCTGGATCAGGTGTTGAATGGGGCCTCCAGCCTGATGGAGGACAAGATCCGCGAGAAAGGCCTGTTCTTGTCGCGCGAGATCGAGCCGACCTTGTCCGGCGCGCTGCGCGGCGACTCGACGCGCCTATCCCAAGTCCTGCTCAATTACCTTTCCAACGCGGTGAAATTCACCGACCGGGGCCAGATCACCCTGCGAGCGCGTTTGCTGGAGGAAGGCGATGGCGGCTTGCTGCTGCGTTTCGAAGTGGAGGACAGCGGCATCGGCATTCCCGCCGACCGCCTGCCGCATCTTTTCAAATCTTTCGAGCAGGCCGACAGTTCCACCACCCGAAAATACGGAGGCACCGGGCTGGGCCTGGCGATCAGCCGCCGACTGGCACAGTTGATGGGCGGCCAGGCCGGCGCCGAAAGCCGGGTAGGGCAGGGCAGCACGTTCTGGTTTACCGCGCGCGTGCAGCGGAGTAATACAACGGCCGGCACACTGGATGGCCAGCCGTCACCGCGCGCACAGACGGGCAGCCTGCTCGCCAAACTGCGTGGTCGCCATGTGTTGCTGGTGGAAGACAATCCGATCAACCAGGAAGTCGCGCTCGACCTGCTGCGTGAGGTCGGCATTCGCGCCGACCTGGCCGGTGATGGGCGCGAGGCGGTGGAAAAGGCGCGCGGTCACGATTACGAACTGGTACTGATGGATGTGCAGATGCCGGTGATGGATGGTCTGGCCGCAACGGCGGCCATTCGCCGCCTGTCGAATTACTCCGCCACCCCGATTCTGGCGATGACCGCCAGTGTTTTCGCCGAGGAACAGAGCCAGTGCCTGGAATCCGGCATGAACGATCTGGTGCCGAAACCGGTTGACCCGGATGTGCTGTTTGCCACCCTCGCCAAATGGTTGCCGGAACGGCGTTCCGTACAACTCCCGGTAATGAAGGAAGAAAAGCGCGCTGAGGATGACTCCGCTTTGCTCGGCAAACTGGCCAGCATCGACGGGCTCGATCTGGGTGCCGGCTTGCGCAGTGTGCGCGGCAAGTTACCCAGCTATGCACGACTGCTGCGCAGGTTTGTCGTGGCCCACAGCGGCGACATGAACTTGTTGCGGAGTCAATTCGAGGCTGGCGATTACGCCTCGGCCAGGCGCATCGCGCACACGATCAAGGGCACTTCAGGCACGCTGGGAGCAACACGCTTGCAGGAATTGGCCACCCGACTGGAAGTGGCCATACGCGATGCCGATCCGAACGACACCGGCATGGCCGCTTTCGCCGATCAGATTTCTCAACTGGATCAGGCATTCGCCGCGCTGTCGATTGCCGTGCTCGAAGCCTTGCCCGAGGAAGCAGCGGCTGTGGACCGTGGAGCGGACGCCCGAATCGATCTGGGCGTGGCGGTCGCCCACCTGGAGGAATTGTTCGCCACCGACGATCTGCGCGCCATCGCCACCCTGCGCGGCATTGCGCCACAGTTGGAGCAAACCCTACCCGCGGAAACCCTTGCGCGACTTCTCAAACAGGCGGATGACTATGACTTCCATGCCGCGTTGGAAACCCTGCGTGACGGGTTCGGCAAAGCCGCTGGACGGTAATTTTCGACAACACCATCACGACTATGGGCGCGGCTCCTGAACCGGTATCGCCTGCGCTGGCTCCTTGTGCGGCGTATGCGGATGCCAGCCCACCGTGCCCAGCATGATGAAGAAGCCGATCACATAGGCCAGCGCCACATGCCAGCCGCCCTTGACCCAGGCGCCGACCGAGCGGGCTTCCGGGAACAGGTTGGAAAGGGCAACGCCGGCCGAGGAACCGAACCACACCATCGAGCCGCCGAAGCCTACCGCATAAGCCAGCACGCCCCAGTCGTAGCCGCCCTGGGTGAGGGCCAGGGCGGTAAGGGGGATGTTGTCGAACACGGCGGAGACAAAGCCGAGGCCGAAGGCGGTTTGCCAGGAGGGCGCCGGCAGGGTTTCCACCGGCATCATGGAAGCGCACAACACCAATGAAAGCAGGAACACGCTGCCCTTGATGGCATCCGGCAACAAACTCCATTCCGGCTTGCGCCAAGGCGCCAAGGCCAGCACCACCAGCCACACCGCCACGCCCAGGAAAGGGAAGGACTCGGACAGTTCCGGGTAGTGTGTGTTGACCACGATGTTGGTCGTCATCGCGCCCGCCAGAATCAACACCACGATCACCACATAGGCCCAGTCGATGCGGGCATGCACGCCGGCACTCTTCTGGATCGGCGCGTAAGCCTGTTGCTGCCGCGCGGCGAAGATGCCGAAAATCAGCAGCGCCGGGATGGCGGCGGCATAGGCATTGATCACGTCGAGCGGCGCGACGCCGTCTATCCACATCATGGTCGTGGTGGTATCGCCCACCACCGAACCGGAGCCGCCGGCATTGGATGCCGCGACGATGGCCGCCAGGTAACCGATATGCACGCGGCGATGGAATACCCCCGCCGCCACGGTGCCGCCGATCAGCGCCGCCGCGATGTTGTCGAGAAAGGACGACAGCACGAACACCATCACCAGCAGCACAAAACCGCCTTTCCAGTCGTCCGGCAGGTAACGTGGCAGCACTTCGGGGATGCGGCTGTCCTCGAAATGGCGCGCCAGTATGGAAAAGCCCAGCAACAGCCCGAGCAGATTGGTAAGTGTTACCCACTCATGTCCCAGGTGCAGGGCCAGGCCGGGCAGACCGGCAACGCCATGAATGCCGGTGAAGCCGAGTTTGTAGAGCGTGATGGTGGCCAGGCCGGTGAGCGCGACCAGCAGGGTGTGATGGTGGAACAGTGCCACCCCCAGCAGGGTCAGGGCGAACAGGATGAATTCCAGTGGAATACCCAGCAATGCGGGGCCGTCGGCAGCCAGCGCGAGAGAAGGAAAGGCCAGGATAGTGAGTGAGATGGCAACGAGACGCACGGGAGTAAACATGGAATAGTCTGTATTCGGATGGCGATGTACGATTATATTGCGTTGCACCAAACGAAGTTATCAAGCGCTTTGAAGACGATCAATAAATGAGGCTTCCACCATGTACAACATTCTGATTCCCGTCGATGGTTCCGCCAGTTCCGAGCGCGCGGTGCGCCATGTCGTCGAACTGGCCAAGTTGGTTGGCCCGATGCAGGCCCACGTGGTCAATGTGCAGCCGGCGGTCACCGCCTGGGAAGTGAAGCGATTCCTGCGTGAACGGGAAATCGATGACTTGCATACGGCGCTGTCGGAAGAATCCACTCAAGCCGCGTGCGCCATCCTCGATGCGGCCGGCATTTCCTATCAACTTCACCATAGGGTGGGTGAAGTGGCGGAAACCATCGCCGAACTTGCCGTCAGCAGCGGCTGCAACCAGATCGTCATGGGCACCCGCGGCATGGGCTCGGTGGAAGGGCTGCTACTCGGCTCGACCTCCACCAAAGTGCTGCATCTGGTGCAGGTGCCGGTGACACTGGTCAAGTAGCCAGGCGCAAGCCAGCCCACATTGAACTGCCGCACGATTATTTAACATAATCTTCATTCAGGGTTTAACGATGGCTTGACATGCAGCTGATGCATCCGAGACGCCAGTTCCAGTGACCTCAACCCACTGGGAGAAGTAACGTGATCGTGTTCGCAGTTGTAAGTACCAAAGGCGGCGCCGGCAAGACGACGCTGACCGCCAACCTCGGCGCGCTGCTCGCCGATCTTGGTCTTCGCGTCCTGCTGATCGACGCGGATGTGCAACCGTCCTTGAGCAAGTTCTATCCGCTCAAGCACCGGGCCCCACGCGGCCTGACGCACATCATCACGTCCGGGATGATCACGGCCGACGCCATCTCAGTCGTTGACCTGTCCGTGAATGGTGTCCTGGACATCGTGGTGTCCGATACGCCCGAGGGCCAGATACAGACCTGGCTCATGAATCAGACCTTCCGGGAGACCCGGCTCTATGGGCCGTTGCACTCGGCTGAACTGAAGGATCAATACGACGTCGTCTTGATCGACACGCAAGGCGCCGTGGGGCCACTCCAGGATGCGGCGGCGCTGGCGGCCGACATCCTGATTTCGCCGATCGTGCCGGAAATGTTGTCGGCCCGCGAGTTCCTGAGCGGGACGATGGATATGCTCAACCGCCTGTCTTACCGTGGCGCGCCGATGCCGCATATGCCGACACTCGGCCCGGTCAAGGCGTTGATCTACCGCCAGACACGCACGGCCGACGCCACAAGCATCGCTCAGCAGATCAAGCGCGAGGGGCACATACCGATGGCAGGCCGGGTGGCCGTGCTGGATACCGTGGTCCCCAGCACGGTGGCCTACACCCGCGCCTCAAGGGAGCAGTTGCCGGTGCATTGGCATGACCGGGTGACCACCGGGGCCACGCCCTGCGCCTACGAAATCATGCACAAGCTGGTATGGGAGTTGATGCCCAACCTGGAAGGCATCGAGGCCGGCAACATCGGCGAGGAGGCGTGATGGTCAAGCCCACCATTCCTTTCTCCACGGAAGCCGACTTGTCACGGCTGTCCAGACCCAAAATGACCCCGAAGGATGTGCGGGCGCTGGCGCGGGCACCGGTCTCATTAACCGACTCCCTGAACATCCCGAATCCGCCCAATGCCGCTGCGAGCATTACGCCGAATTCGATGCTCGACGGCACCAAACACGAAATCCCGCTGGCGAAGATCCGGCCCTATGACCGCAACCCGCGCAAATCCAGCAACGCGGCTTTCGAGGACATCAAGGCGTCGCTAAGCGCCACGGGCCGGGACAGCCTGGAACTGTGGGTCACGCAACGGCCTGACCAGGACTGGTACATGCCCTACCGGGGCGGCAATACCCGTCTGGCAGCGATCCAGGAACTGTTCCAGAAAGGCGACGCACGCTGGGAGCGCCTGATCGTCGTCTACAAGGTGTGGGTCTCGGAGGCCGACACCCTGGCTCAGCACCTGATCGAGAACAACAACCGCGCAGACATGACCTTTTGGGACAAGGCTTGCGCTTACCTGGTCGACATGCGCGCGGAGATTGAGAAGGAGGTCGGTGGCAAGGTTTCTCTTTTGCGTCTGGAAGAAGAACTGGCCCGGCGCGGTATTGGGGTCGGCAAATCCCGCATCTACCTATTTCAGTTCACGATCGAGCGCCTGGCCAAGATCGGCCCCTATCTGAGCGCCAAGCAAGTCATCCAGCTTCAACCCGCCATCAACCTGCTTGCCCGTCTCGCCGAGAAATTCAGCATCGACGACGCCGGCTTCCAGGCCGTGCTCGATGCCGTTCTGGACGCGCAACGCGCGCAACTGGAAGCGTCGGAGGAGAAGAGCGAAGGCGTCCGCGCGGATGCCCTCCTCCCCGCCGTGGAAGCCGCTCTCGCCGCCCGCCTTGGCGGCACGCCCGCTGAAATGCGCCGCTGGCTCGATACCTTGGCACGCTTCCCGGATGCCAGCGAGGAGGATTTGCGCAACGCACCGCCTGCGCAGCCCAAGAAGCCCGCGAAGACGGCAGCCCCCTCCTCCGCTCCGGGCGACCCTTCCAACGAAGGCACCACCGGGAATACGCCTGGCCAGTCCAGTCTTGCGCTGGACGCTACCGCTCCTGCATCGGAGGCTGGTCAGGGTTCCGTGCCCATGGCCGCCGGCAGCACGGAAGAAGTCGAGAAGGCGATTTCAGGCAACGTGAACACGACGATCATGCTCAGGGTCAATGAGGCAACGGGCACGTCTCTGGCCGCTGCCCATGCCCTCGCCCAGGCGGCCCATGTCGAGGATTGCCTGCGTGAGTACGCATCGATGCCGGATGGCTTCTATGTGGAACTTCCGACCGAGGCCATCGACGTCTGCGCGGAATGCCCGCGCACATCACATCGCATCATCGCCTGGCAATTGCTCGCGGTGCTGTCCGGGCAGTGGGACGAAGCCACCTGCCGGAAGCTGCCGATGGACTCGCTATGGAGGCGTATGCGTTTGTGCGAGGGTGGACTTAGCTCTGAAGCCCTACCCATGTTGGTCCAGGACCAACTGCTGGTGGACATCGGTGGACACAGCACGCCTGGCGCGGCCGATCTTGGCTGGGGGCCATCGGTCGGCATCGGCTGGGTGGTCGACCTGTTGACCGATCCTGTCTGCGCCGGCGCCGCCGCCGGGCTCCTTCTTCATTTCACGAAGCGGGAGGGGGTATGAGCCGCATCGACATCGACTCGCAAGACTTGAGTTTCAAGGCGTTGTGTTACCTCATCGAATTGGCCGAGTCGGGCGAGATCGACCAGCTCATCGCCGCTGGCTTCTCACCGGAAACCATATCGACGTTACGCCAGATGACGGTAAACGATTTGAGCAGCCTGGCCGGCACGATGGGGATGATGTCTCTGTTGCTCAATGTGTCGCGATTCGAATCCGCCATATCAGCCAGGACACGCCGGATCAACGACTCGCAAGACCTGACCTATCTCGCCCGCGCGGGCGCCACGGCGCTGCTGTTGTCGGAGATTTTTCGGATCTCGCTTACTGAGGCCGAGGCACATCTGGCCACCCTGATGACCACGGACAAGCGTTCTGGCCGCCCCAGCATGCCGGATGTGGGCACACGCGATGCTATCCACCAATGGTGGGCAGCGAATCAATCCATGCCGACACGCCAGCGCTGGATTGCGCTGCATAAGAAATGGCCGCAATTCTCCCTGGCGTCCCTGTACGCCGTGATCAACGAATTCAACATGTGAGGTGACGCCATGAATAACCGCGCCTTGAAACCCGATCCAAAGCCCGCCCAGGGCATGCGCCCTTCCCACATGATGGTGGTCTTCGACGAGCCCATCGTCGCCCAGCGTTGGGCAGTCACGGCAACCGGCAGCATTACCGCCGCCGTGATGATTTCCTATGCGCTGCAACTGAGCCAGGCCCTACAGAACAAAAACGAAGGCTGGTTCGCCAAGACCATCAAGGAATGGCAAGAGGAAGCCGGCCTGTCCAGATCAGAACAGGAAACGGCGAGAGCCAGATTGCTTGAACTGGGCCTGCTCAAAGAGCGGCGGAAGGGGATGCCGGCACGGCTGGAATACAAGGTCGATCAAGACCGCGTCTATGCCCTGGTCGATGCGCTGGCGGCCGATTCCTATGGCCACCTGGACGAGCGGGTATACGCGGCGCCGCAGGCCAAGAGCGGGAAACGCACATCGAAGGCGTTCCCGCCGGGGTATCAGCCGCTATGACAACACTGCACACCGTTTCCAGCAGCATGCCGGCCACCGTGGAGATCCACAGCCCGCTGACCATCACCTCATTGCCTTCACAAGGGCTTGATCTTTGTTGCCCGGAATGCGGCACCGTGCGTCTGCATATCTATCCGCGCGGGAGCGTAATCCCCGGCGGAGGCTACTTTCTAAACGATGGAGACACGATTCCCGGCCTACATCAACGACTCGCCGATGCCGGAAAACTATACAAGGACATCGGCTTTGATTACGAGCGCTTGGTTGGTTTTTGCCCCTCCTGTGATTCTGGTTATTTTGTGGTTGAAGCCAAGTTGGTGGCGTCACCTGTCGAATTCGATAGCGACTACGCCGACGTCTATTTCCATCTGAACGGTGATACCGGTCAGGAAACCAACCTGTCTGTTTCGACATGCCAGCCAGGCAAGCCCCCTTACGTCTGGTGGGCCAGCCGATTCGAGACTCCGAAGGGGCCGCTTCTGCATCACTGCTTCGGCCCGTACAAGCTCCTGGGCATCACGTCTTGCGGCGTTTCTCCCGGAGATGAATCGCCGTGGACATTTGCTTCCAATCTTCTCTTCTCGACCTGGGATGCATTGGTAGAACTGGCTCGTCGCATTGATGTCGAGGCGTCTATTTCCCGTTCTGGGCGAATTCAAGCATCGCCTTCTCCTGATTCCAACGCCGTGGCGCAGCCCTGACATGGCCCAGCGACGCCCACCCAACCGATCAACCCGGCAAGCTATTGCCGGGCAGGTGGGGACCGTCTCGTCTGCACTGGGCCAGAGCTATGTCTCCTACCATCCCCTCCTGGCCACCGTGACCGGTAATGTGAAAGCGGCCCTGTTCCTGTCTCACGCCATTTCCTGGTCGCGCTATGTGCATAAATCACAGCCTGATCGTGATGGATGGTTCTGGCTGCGTGCATCGGATTGGCATGAGGGTGCGGGTCTCAGCGGCCGTGAGCAGGCCACCGCTCGAATCATCCTCAAGGGGATGGGCATCCTGGAAGAGAAACGCATCGGCGTGCCGGCCAAGATTTGGTACAGAGTGAATCTGGACAAACTGGGACACCTTGTGGCGGCATCGGCCGGCCGGCAGTTTGAGGAGTGGAGTTGGGACCGCGCGGCCATGCTTCATCTGCTGGGCCAGCCCGTTCCCTGTCACCGGATTCTGATCAAGGTGGCGGAAAGTGTTGTCGGCGGGTTGATCCTCTCCTACCTGTTCCGCGCCACCCGGCGCGATCTGTCGGACGGCGGCGACGGCGAATGGATGCACATCCCTGTGGGCCATACACGCGAGTTTCTGGGCATCACGCTCAAGCAACAGCGCAGGGCCAGGGAGCGACTGCGTCAGGCCGGGCTGGTGGAAGAAACGTTCGAGAGAGTCGTTCAGCCCAAGCTTCTGACCCGCCTGAATCTGGGTCAGCTTGGCCTTGAATGTGCCAAAAAAGCTAATGAAATCCACTGTTTGCAGGATTCCGCAAACATGTTTGCAGGATTCCGCAATCTTGATTGCGGAATCCTGCAAACAAGAGTTGCCCAAAGCGCATATCTGGAGTTGCCCAAAGCGCAAAACAAGGAATGCCCGAACCGCATAACTGAAGTTGCCCAAAGCGCAGATCAAGCTGTGCGGAAAGGGCCAATCACTAAAGAAGAAAACTACAAAAGAGAACCACTACAAAAAGCCGCGCCGGAAGCCCAGGCGCCCTCCCCTGCCCCGGCCGTGGGTAGTAGTAGTGAGTTGGAAATCATCCTTCCCGAGAAACTGCTGGCCGGCGAAGCCACCGCCGCCCGCAACTGGCTGATGCCGCTGGAGGGCGAACTGCGCCAGCAGGTGGCGGATGAATGGGCTGGCTTGCTCTCGCTGGCTGCTCGCGGCATCAAGCCGATGTATAGCCGGCTCGGCGTGCTCAACACGCTGGTGAAACGGGCCAAGGGCCTCGACAGCGAACCTTTCACACCGTGCCTTTGCTTCGAGGTTGCAGCTGCTCGCCAGCGCCGGCAGGAGATCGAGAGCGTGCGCCAGTCACAGATTATCGCCACCCCAAGTGCGCCACGGGATTTGCAGGCTATGGATGCAGGCAGGGCGTTGCTGAAGAAAAAAATGTCGGAGTTGTGGCCGACCAGGAGGCCGTCATGATGTGCCTGGCGCAGCTTGGAATAACCGCAGGCTCCCTGGCGCCGAATCTTTCCACCCGGTGGAAAACCAAAACCGCAGGCTCCCTGGCGCCGAATCTTTCCATGGGAGGGCTCCTTTCGGTTGGGTGGGATGCGAACGTGACTCCGCATCTCCATCTTACCGCCGGGCTGTTCCTCCCACCCCTTCCACCAACCCAACCAAATTGATCATGGCCACCACTCTAAAACCCACGTTCGCCACCAGCCCGGATTCGCCGTTTCCCGATCACTACGACATCGCCGGGGAAGAAGCCGCCCTCAAGGATCTGCTCGACGCCGAGAACCCGAACACGATGGATCCCAGGTGGTCTCGGGTAGTCGAACTCGAATCCCGCAAAGAGACATTGCAACGGTCCCAGTCTGAATACCGGCAACGTCAGGGTGCGGACAAGCTGGTCTCCAACAAGGAAGCCAGCGACATGCGCTACATCGGCGCCCTGGAAGACGAAGACCAGGACACGATGACGCTGCATACCCGTGAGGCGTATCGATTGTTCATGGGGAGAGCGCGCGATGCGGAGGGTAATCACAGCCCTATCGTCGGCGGTCGGCGTGTCGCTTCGGCATTGCGTTCGGCCTGGGTGCTCTCTGGCAAT
This sequence comes from Pseudomonadota bacterium, assembly GCA_030684775.1. Classification (GTDB taxonomy): domain Bacteria; phylum Pseudomonadota; class Gammaproteobacteria; order Burkholderiales; family Thiobacillaceae; genus PFJX01. The sequence continues at coordinate 17,896 of JAUXXW010000218.1, read as the reverse complement.
GACAACCCCTATGCGGACTGGGTGTTGATCGCCTTCATGGATCGCATGGATGCAGCCAAAGGGAAGCTGGAGACGGCGATTACCGGGTGCGAGAAGGTGTTGAAAGACCTGCGCCAGCGGGGGTTGACCTATTCGGTGTTGCGATCGCGTGAGCCGAAGGATGTGGACCTGGGTTTCCGCAGCCCATACGGCTATGCAGTCGCCGAGTTGATCGTGCATTACGACTATTTCGTGCGTTTGATCAAGACGCTGATCCGCAAAGACCGTATGTCCGATGAGGAAGGCCGCGTGGCCATGCGCCAGCGGGTTCGCGAGATTCGGTCGATGTTCGAGGATCCGTCGAAGTACGAACGTTTCTTGATGCGCGAGGAACTGCGCCAGCTCTCGCGTTCCGATTTCCTGCCTGGTGCGAATGAGGAGGCTCAGAAGCGTGTGGCAGCGGTGGTGGGGTTGTTCGGGGAAGTGCCGCGTGAGGTGTTCACCGGGCAGATTGCGCCACGTCACAGCCGTAGGCACGCGAATTTGTCGGAGAAGGAATTACGCCTGTTGCAGGAAGCCGCGCTTTCGCCTGTGGCAGCCGATGTCTCGGACGAGGATGAAGGCGGGTTGTTGGAATGATCATGGCGCAGCGAATTCTCCCGTTGAGCGACTGCACGGATGGGGTTCAATCTGGCGCAGCGGGGTTGTCAACACTTGGCGGGGGGGCTGGTGCGAGTTGTCAACAGGGTGCTGACACAAAGGCCTTTAAGGGTAAGGGCGGGCGAGGGGTGCGGGTGTTGGTGGATGTTCAGGTGGAAATGCGGATGTTGGCCGAGGAGACGAAGGCGGTTGCCGGGCGTGTTTTCTTCCTGGAAGTCCATCGCCGCAAGCAAACAGGGCAAACCAGCTTGCGGTGGCGTCTGGTGCCTGGCGGCTGGCGTCATGTGAAGTGGGAAGACGAGGCCATGCAACTGGCGCTTTCTCGGCTGGCTCTGGTGTGGAAGGACTGGTACGCGGAGAAGAATGCCATGGCGCTAAAGCTCAACCGCGAGGAGCGGGAGCTGCGGGCGGTGGCGCGTGACGATTTTTCAACGCGTATGACGAAAGCTAGACATGGGTGACTTTCGTCATAGTCCAGGGTCTGGACAAGAACGCGGAGGGTCAGTGGTGGTGTTGCCCTGTATCCGGGCTTTCTTCCTGGCGAGCGGGGACGAAGATTTCAGTGCAGATGGTGTACGGCCAGATGCTGCGCGCGATGAGTTGCAGGACCGTGGCGTCTGTGTGTTCGGTAGGGAGGAAGGCTTTCGCGTGTTTTTGCTCGTCGATCATGCCAACGGCTTTGACGGCGACCCAGCACACGGCGCCGTAGGCTTCGTCAGAGATGTCAGTCAGAGGGTCGAGCGGGTTTTCGTGCATCAAGCGCTTGAGGGCGCGGTGAGTCTCGAAATAACCGTCCAGCGTCTCCGGCGGGCCGTAGTGGCCACATTCACGGCAACGCGGCCCCAGGTGATCGGCGAGGTAGCGCTTGTAGATCGGGTACAGGTCGGGGAGCGCGTAAAGATCGAAGGCGGCCATTGTTCCGTTCATGAAGTGGCTGAGGCGGTTGGATTTCATGCCATGCCACTCGCTGTGTCAATTAGAAAAAATGAAAGCCACGCTGTGGCAGCCAGGCAGGTGAGTTAAGCAATTTTTGTGCCCTTTTGCCATTTTGGTGGGAGGGATCTGTGGCACGCCATGTGTGGTGGTGCTTTTTGTTGCCAACGTAAGGGGTGAAAACATGCTGAGAACAACGCAAATCGGTTTTGTCGGGGGATTGCCGGAGCTGCGCTATGTGCCGTCTGGTGATGCGGTGGCCACGGTACGGGTCGGGACGACTGACCGATGGAAGGACAAGGAAGGCGAGATACAGGAGCGCACCACTTGGTTGCGCTGGGAGTGCTGGGGGAAGTCGGCGGAGAACTTGGCCAAGCTGGTCGGCAAGGGTGCTCAGGTGCTGATCGAGGGGTCCATTCGTAACGAGACGTGGGAAGACAAGGAAGGCGTGACCAAATACCGCGACAAGTACGTGATGGGTCGGTGGCGGTTGCTGGATCGCAAACCGAAGGACGCTGGTGCCGATGATGCCGGTGATGAAGCGACTGGTGCTGGTGTGCCGCCGCCCCAATCGGGTTGGGGCGGCGATGATGAAGTTCCGTTCTGAGGTGGCCGACATGAACAAACATAAATTGGTCGATACGGTGCTGATGCATTCGGACAAGACGCTTCCTCGGAGCAATGTGGAGGTGGTCCTGAAGGGCCTGGCCAAGGCGGCTCTGGCGGAGTTGGTGAAGTCCGGGGAGTTCTCGCTTCCGGGCGTAGGCCGCTTTGTGGTGAAGGTGAAGAAACCTCGCATGGCCAGGAATCCCCATACCGGGGCTTCGGTGGCGGTTCCTGAGAAACGGGTAGCCGGCTTTCGCCCGTTCAAGGAGATGAGGGAGGCACTGTAACCATGCTGGTGTGGCAGCCTGCCTACTACCACGATGAAATGGAAATGGCGATGGTTCGCGCCATTTCCATCCAGGCGCTGGAAGAGGCCCGCCAGTGCGGGGCGTTTCACGGCAGTTTCCACGGTTTCGTCGTGGATGCGTCGAGCTGCCGCGTACACCGGCACGGCAGGGCAGCCAGATTATCCAGGGTGGTGGTGCGGCTTGGCGGGTATGTATTGGATCAGCAGACCTTGGTGGAGAGTTTGTAGCAGATTTCAATTTTGGGGATGGTCAAATGAAAAAGATGGTCAGGTTGGAATGGATGGTTGCATTGATGTGCGGCATGTTCGGTGGTGTCGCTCACGGCGACAGCATCCTGGATTTCGGGGATTCATCTGGCGGCAATACTGTGGCGTCGGCCCCCGCGTCGACGGAGCCGGTGCTGCAAGTAAATCCGTCGAGGTTTGCGTTCGAGCAGTTCGGGTCGATTGCATTTCCGAAGTCTGGAGAGGCACCTCGGGTTTATGCAGAGTTCATCGGTGTCGGCGCGTTCGAGTCCGCCCTTCGGGATCGGCTTGGTTCACGGGGTTACAAGCTGAGTGATGTCCGCGAATCCGGCGTTGCCCACTTGCAGTTGGCGGCCGATTACTCGGCCGATGGCAAGTTCCAGGAAGTCGGCAAGATCAGTACGGGTAATGTCGAACTTGGCAAGGTTCTGGTTCTGTCCACCGTGCCGCCGAACAAAGAGACTGCGGACTCTGGGAAGCGGCCGTCCGCTCTTTCGGGTATCGGGCGCGACCTCGGCGCCAACTATCACTCACTTCAGCTCTCCGGTGGCAGCCTCGCTGGTGGCTTTGGGGTACAGGCGGTTGTCGCTGGCCTATTTGACCTGACGGGGTTGACCGGTTTGATTCAGAGGACTCATGCACCCAAAAACCCCTATTCTTTCTGTGCGATGTATAGCGACGACTGCAAAGCGAAGCGAGATGCATTGGACCGGCCTCGCCAAGTGGTGAATGTCTGGCTGAACTACACATCTGGCGATGGCACAGTGCATGGCAGTAGTCGCATCGAGGCCAGATACGACGAACCCGCCTTGGCTCCGGTGCAACTTTCGGCATCAGCGTTTGATTACGCGCTTTCCAGTATTGGGTTGGGTGATGTGCTTGGGGACGAGAAGCCATGAGCCGCCGTGACGTAGAAATCAAGCATTTTCACTTGTTCGCCGGGCTCGGCGGTGGTGCGGCTGGCTTCAATCGCGGCGAAGCCCGCGTGGGCAACCTCCAGGCGAAGTTTCGTTGCCTGGGCGGGATTGACGTGAACGCCCCCGCGATCGCGGACTTCGGCCGTCTGGCCGGGGTGCCGGGCACGGTCCTCGATCTGTTCAGCCGTGACCAGTACACAGCGTTTCACTGCCACGAACCGCCACCCGGGTGGCGTGAAGCCACGCTTGACGACATCCGCCTCGCCGCTGGCGGCGAGCGGCCGCACATCGTCTTCACCAGCCCGCCCTGTAAGGGGCTCTCGGGGCTGTTGTCCGAGAACAAAAGCCGGTCGGATAAATACCAAGCCTTGAACCGCCTCACCCTGCGCGGTATCTGGCTGACGATGGAGGCCTGGGCGGATGATCCGCCTGAGTTCGTCATCCTGGAAAACGTGCCGCGCATCCAGAGCCGGGGCCGGCATCTACTGGACCAGATTGGTGACGTGCTCCGGTCCTACGGCTATGCCGTGGCCGAGACCACCCACGATTGCGGGGAATTGGGAGGATTGGCACAGAGCCGTAAGCGCTTCCTCTTGGTTGCCCGGCATACCGGGAAAATCAGCCCGTTTCTGTACGAACCCCACAAACGCCCATTGCACGCCGTGGGCGACGTGCTGGGGCGGATGCCGTTGCCAGGTGATCCCGCCGGCGGGCCAATGCACCGCGTGCCACGATTGCAGATGAAAACGTGGGTCAGGTTGGCGTTCGTGCGGGCCGGTTCTGATTGGCGCTCGCTGAACGAGCTGGCCGTCGAGGGCGGAATCCTGCGTGACTATCTGATCGTGCCGGAGCGGCGTCGGGATTTTCTGGGCGTCACAGGCTGGGATGAAACTGGGGCGACCGTTTCCGCTCGCGGGCTGCCGACGAATGGGCGCTACTCGGTGGCGGACCCCCGTGCCTGTTCGGGCTTTGGCGGGGGTGGTAAGTACATCGTCACACCGTTCGACTCCCCGGCGAACACAGTCATTGCCGGAAGCACCACGGGCAATGGTGCGTTTGCAGTTTCAGATCCCCGCTTCAATGGTCATGAATACGGCCAGTATGGCGTGCTGACTTGGGACAAGCACACCGGCGCAATCAGCGGTCAGAGCAAGTCGGGTGGGGGTGGTTACACCGTCGCTGACCCGCGCATGTCGGAAAGCGACTCGCGCCACCAGCAGATGTTCCGCGTGGTGAGGTGGGACGGCAACAGCTCGACCGTGACAGGGAGCCAGCAGGTAGGCAGCGGTGCGGGATGTGTGAGCGACCCGAGACCCGTCGGCCCGATTTTCGGTAAGTACGCTGTGACGCCGTGGCATGAGAACGCCGGCACGGTGATTTCTGGCGCCGTTCAGGGCGCCTATGCCGTGGCCGATCCTCGGCCCGGCCTACAGCGTGAGCGCGGCGACCATTACCTCACCGCCGGGCACTATGGCGTTGTGCAGTGGGCCTCGCCCAGCGGCGCCGTCACGGCATCCAGTGGCCATGACAACGGCTATGGATCGGTGGCCGATCCCAGGGTGGATGCCCTGCCGGCGGCGAACGAAAACTTGGTGGCCGTTATCCGCGCCCTGGATGGGACGTGGCACAGGCCGTTCACGACGCTGGAGTTGGCGGCATTGCAGGGGCTGGTCAACCCCGAAGAGCAACTCGAACTGGATGGATTGAGCGATTCGGGCTGGCGCGAGCGCATCGGTAACGCCGTGCCGCCGCCGGCGGCGCAGGCGATAGCTGGCGTGATGGGCAAGACGCTGTTGCTGGCGTGGACAGGCGAGACGTTCAGTCTGGGCTCTACCCCGATCTGGGTGCGGCCGATTGCTGTGGCGCTGAGCGTGGCACAAAGGGGGGCTACATCATGAGAGTTATGGAACTTCCAATCCTTCACTTGATTGGTTTTCTGGCTGCGGGCTACGTGGCATACGCCGGTAGTAGCGTGTGGGTGAGCATTGCAGGTGTTGTGTGCCTTGCGGCCAACGGATATGGGCTCTGGCGCGCTCTTGCCGCACGGTGGTGATTGAATGACAACTACAGAAGAAGCGCTGCGCAAAGTGCTGGTCGGAGCTCTTGCACATACGGAAGCGAGGCGACTCGCCGACCCAGATTACAGCAGGCTGTTTAAGCGATACGAAGACGGCGGAATTGGCACCGCCGTTGCCGAGGCGGAACAGCGGATGCGGAGCGTCTCGCTGGACCTGCTTGATGTGCTGAGTAAACATGGACAGGCTATTGATCGCGACCTGATGCTCACGACGTATGGGCTTCCGTTGGTGATGTACCTGCTACGCCAGGACATTGAAGAAATCGAGGGTGGGTGCTGCTGTTCCGACAAGGCCCGTCTGAGACTTCGCGAGTTCGTCCAGTCCCGCCTCGGCGTCCAATGTCCGGCAGAGGAGCCCCGCGATGCCTGATTCTGATCGCAAGAAATCATCCGACGCCGCCATCAAGCTGCTATCCGCCATTTCCTGTGGTTGTCCATATATCGGCAACGAGAACATGGAACGGCCGGCGCTGTGACAAAAGCTCGGATGTCGATGCGCGCCAAGGCTTGCCTGGGCATGTTCGAGACGCCGGAACAGGCGGCGGAAATCATCATCCGCGAAGCGTGCCAGGTGCTCCAACTTGCGGAACCGGCTCACGTCCTGATGGAGATCATTGACCACAACGGCGTGCCGCTCGTGGCAGATCCGTTCCAACCCATGAAGGAGTCATCAACATGAGCATCAACGAGAAAGAAGTCGAAGAATCTGGCCGTGTGATTCATGCGCTACTGGAACAAATCGACCGGCTCAAGACTGATCTTGAGCGACAAGAGCGAATCTACGAGCAGAAGGCATCTGATCGGCTCTCGGGAAGCGTGCGTGCACTGGTGAGCCAGTTCCGCGCGCATGAAACGATTTTGCTACATCTGGGTGATCTTGATGATCGGCAGCTTGCCGACACGATGGTCAGGGGCTATCAGCCGGGTGAGGTGGTGGAAGCCGCGCTTGGGCATGCGTTTTACTTGGCTCGCGCTCCGCTATCTCCTGATGTGATTACAGCTATCCGAAAAGCTGCTAATCACGGCATGAGCCGTTGGCAATAAGGATGTCCAGTTCCACGAACACGGTCTCCTGCGGAGTCATGCATGACTGAGTCGATATGCCGACTGCTAGGGCTGGCCACCCTGGTGCTCTCAGTCTTCGCCAGCACTCCCACGCTCGCAAGGGAATACAGGGATTGCGCGACTGATCGGGACTGCCAGCGTGGTTGGATCTGCGATGTCGAGTCCGTCCCTTGCGAAACGAATCCGCAGGCATCGGAATGCGTTCGTAAGGCGTGTGTGCCGGACACGCAAGGTCGGTCAAACGGATCAAGTCAACCTCAGTGCGAAGATCAGCGGTCTATCCATGTAGCAGATAGGCTTGTTGATTTACCGTGGTGGTTTTCCCGTGCCATCGGACTTGTTGTATTAGCTATGGCAGTAGTGAGTTGCTCTGTCAGCACATGAGGAAGAAATGAAACTTTACCTCTGTGAAAAGCCCTCCCAGGGCCGAGACATTGCCCGAGTCCTGAAAGCCGACCGCCAAGGCGACGGCTGCTTACAGGGCCAGGATGTCACCGTGACCTGGTGCTTTGGCCATCTGATCGAACTGGCGCCGCCCGAGGCATACAACGAATCCCTGTCCCTGTGGGCGCTGGAGAAACTGCCAGTGCTACCTGACGGCTGGAAGACCGCAGTCAAGGCATCGGCGAACAAACAGTTCAGCCTGATCGGGAAGTTGCTCAAGAGTGCTTCTGAAGTGGTGGTGGCCACCGATGCCGATCGGGAGGGTGAGATGATCGGCCGGGAGGTTCTGGACAAGCACGGCTGGCGCGGGCCGGTGTCGAGGTTGTGGCTCTCGGCGCTGGACGACGTCTCCATCCGTAAGGCGCTGGCCAGCATCCTTCCCGGAGAGAAGACCCGCGCCCTGTACCTCGCCGGCATGGCACGTTCTCGCGCGGACTGGCTGGTCGGCATGAATCTGACGATTGCCTACACGGTGGTGCATGGCAAGGGCAAGGGGCTTCCGGGGTGGTATCCGTAGGCAGGGTGCAAACGCCCACACTGGCCTTGATCGTCGCGCGCGACCGCGAGATCGAGAACTTCAAGCCCAAGGATTACTTCATGGTGTCGGCGTCCTTCCAGGCGCGTGAAGGTGCCTTTCCAGGCCTGTGGGTGCCGCCGGAAGGTGTGGCGGATGATGAGGGACGATGCTTGTCGAACGCCGCCGCACAGGCGGTGGTGGACAAGGTGTCAGGCAAAACGGGGCGAGTTTCCCTGGCTGAGACGGCGCCGGCGAAGGAGCCGCCTCCCCTCCCCTTCGATCTGTCCACGCTCCAGCAGGAGGCCTCGCGGCGCTGGGGGATGGGCGCGGCCGAGACGCTGGAGTGTGCTCAGGCGCTGTATGAAACCTACAAGGCCACGTCGTATCCCCGTACCGATTGCCCCTACCTGCCCTCCACCCAGTTCGTGGAGGCCGCGCGCGTGTTGGAAGCGGTCAGGCGTGTGTACCCGGATGTCGTCGGCGTGATGGACAAGGTGGATCCCTCAATCCGCTCGCGCGCCTGGGATGATCGGAAGATCACGGCTCACCACGCCATCATCCCGACCGGCAACATTCAGGTGAACGTGTCGGCCATGAAGCCGGCGGAACGACGCATCTATGACCTGGTGGTGCGGCATTACCTGGCTCAGTTCCTGGGCGACCATGAATTCCTGAAGCAGAAGATCGAGGTGGTTTGTGAGGAGGAAACCTTCAAGGTCACGGGGCGGACGCCGACCAAGCCCGGCTGGAAGCTGGCTTTCTTATCCCTGGACTCGGCCGCCGAAGGGGAGGGTCAGGATTCGCGCCTCCCCCGTGTCAATCAGGGTGAATCCGTTCCCTGCCTGAAAGCCGACCTGGCGGCCAAGAAAACCCAACCGCCCGCTAGATTTACCGAAGGCACGCTGATCGGGGCCATGAAGAACGTGGGGCGGAATGTCACCGATCCACGGCTGAAAAGCGTGTTGAAGGAAACCGCCGGCATCGGCACGGAAGCGACCCGTGCCGCCATCATCAAGAACCTCTTTACGCGGGAATACATCCGCGTCGAGAAGAAGAAGTGGTTGGTGTCGACCGAGAAAGGCCGCAACCTGATCGACATCCTGCCGGCCGTGTTGACTGACCCGGCGACCACGGCGCGATGGGAGCAGGCGCTGGAGGAAGTGGCCGCCGGCCGCGCCGGCATGGATGCCTTCCTGGCGCTGCAATCCGAATTCGTAGCCGGCCTGGTCTCGAAGCTGAAGGCGGAGAATCCAGGGCGCGCGGCGCGTGGCCAGGGTGACGGAAGCAAGCCTGTCCATGACGATGGGCCGCACTACCCCTGCCCCGCCTGTCATAAGCCGATGCGCCGGCGCCAGGGCAAGAACGGCGGGTTCTGGGGGTGTTCAGCCTACCCGGAGTGTCGGCAAACATTGCCGGACGAGGATGGCAAGCCTGGGTTGCCGCCTCCCGAGAGCACTTCCCGCGCTGAGCGACCCGCACCGGCTGCAAGAGAGACATCCGCACCTGGCAAGGCCGGCGAGAAGTGCCCGACATGCGGCACGGGGGCGCTGGTGCTGCGCAGCCATAATGACAAGCCGTTTTTGGGTTGCTCCGGGTTTCCGTCATGCCGGTATTTCTACTGGGTCAGGACATGACCTGCCTTTTTCTGAGGCAGGTTACCAAGTCGCTGCTGGGCAAGGATAAAGCGAAGCTTCGCGGCGTTTTCTGACAGACATATCCACAGAAACTGTGGATATGTCAGAATTCAGTCCAGCAGTTTTCAGGCCGTCCAATCAGTACCTTCCGGGGCGGGTTCTTTCTTACGCGTAGCGCCGCGCGGGCGCTTGAACCCGATCAACCCTCATTGGAGATGCTCATGGCAGCCACTATTCTTTCCTTCCCCGCCCCTCACAAATGCCAGCCAGGTACGCTGGCCTTTCATCCCGAGTACGGTTTATGCGAGGTGACAGGCGCATCAGGTGCAAAACGCACTGTGCTCTATGACGAGCGTGTGCCGGATGCCGTTCCTGATACTTCCGATCTTGAACCGGACGAAGACCCGGAATCCGTCCTCTCCAGTGCGACGATCACGATTCATGAGGTCGAGGTGGACGTGAACGAGTTGCGTGAACAGGATTTCCCACGGGATCCGATGAAGCAACCGCTATCCAGAATTCTGGGGATGAATGGGCGCATTTCCCTTCTTTCTCCTCGGCGGCCGATGGATACCCGCCCGCATACCCCATCACCGAATCATGAACAGGCGATCAAGATGGACATGCTTCATGCACCTGCAAGATGCCCTATCGGCGCGCTGGTACACCATCCCGAATATGGGATTTGTGAGGTCATTGATGTGGATGGGGTGTGGCGCACGATCGAATACGAAGTCCGCGAGAGCGAATTCAAGGCGTCACCTGAAAACGGCGCGGCGCTGGCGGCTTGCCTCTCCTTTTCCGCAGAGGATGACGAGTCGGACTGGAATGAATCCATCTCTGCCTATGAGTCTGTGGTGCATGTGGGCGAGTTGCGCTGGCTCAGGTCGGAAGTCGATCTAGCGAAGGCAGGCCCCCGCGTTCTCGCCATGAGAAAAAAACGGGCTTGACACGCTTTTTCGGCTGAATAGACTAAACACAGTTTCACGTTGGCTTCGTACAGCCCGCCGCCCAGCGTCACGGGTGCCTTTTGAGGCCGGTCAGTCCCTGAGGAGTTCGCTCCGTACCGGCACGTCTCGCAAGAGACTGGGATTAACGTAATGCTACTTTTCTTCACCCATCTGGGGATCCACCGTCCCCATATGGGAACTGTCATTTTTGACAGGGTGGTCTCCCCTTCTTTTTATTTCTGGAGATCACCATGACCAATCCCGCCTCTGCTTCCAAGTATTTCGATCTGCACACGTTCGCCACCGGCCATGTCGATGACATTCGTGAAGTCCAAGTCAAGCGTGGCAGTTTCATCGCCTGCCGTTTCTCCGCCCTCCGCACGGAAGGCAACAGCAACACTCGCTTCGATCTGAAAGTTGTCGGCGCCCACGCGAAGGCTTGCGTGCTCGCTCTGAAGCCCCTGGCCGTTGCCGGCAAGGCCGTCATCGCCCAGTTGAAAATCGGTGACATCTACCCCGAGGTTTTCTCCTACAAGTCCGGCAAACGCCAGGGTGAAATGGGTGTCAACATCAAGGGGCGTGTGCTCAAGGTGTATATGGCGAAAGTGGATGGTCAGGACATTGACCTGCCGCCCATGCCCTATACCGATACCCCCAGCAAACAGCCTCCCGTTGGGCTGGTCACGTCTGGTGTCGGCTATCTCAACCGAGTGAGTAAAGTCCACGTTGGTGAAGGTGAGCACGTCTGGATGGCCTCCATCGCCGCGCTTCGCGGTGATCCGGTGGAGGGTGGTAAGGTCGAAACCACGCGCTTCGTCCTGGCCGTCGGCCCGGATGCGCTGGTTCCGGCTCAAGCCCTACAGGATGCCTTGCTGGCCAAGAAGAAGGTGCTGGTTGGATTCGACGCGAGCGGTATTCGCGCTGAACTGTTCCAGTACGAACGTGGCGAAAAGAAAGGTCAGACTGACGCGGTGCTCAAGGGTGCGCTCTCACGCATCACCTGGGCGAAGGTGGACGGGGAAGAATTCCCGCTCACCGAAAAAGCCGCCTGATCTGGCTCGACCATGATCCATCCGGGGGAGTAATTCCCTGGATGGCGAATGGCATCTACAAACATGAGGAAACCCATGAGGCTCAACAAGGAACAGGCTAAGCACTTGGCCGATACCGCAAGGATCATCGCCATCGCCCAGTTCGCGGCGTTTGGCTATACTTCGTTCGCTGAACAACAGTACCTCATGACTTTAGTGTCCGCACTGGTGTTCGCGGAATTCGAGTCACTGGCGCTGCTACTGCTAGGAGATAAATGATGTTCGAATATTTCTTGCTCGGCGTAATTGCCGCCATAGGTGGTGTAGGTTGGATTATTTACTTCCTCTCCCGCAAGGGAAGGGATGACCACAAGAACACCCACGTTCACCAGGTTTGAACCACACCGCCCCTCGCAAGAGGGGTTTTCCCTGAGCACCCTGAACCGGGGTGTTCCGGGAAAACGGTTTGTTCCCTGTTTTGTGCGTTTCAGGCTCAAAAACGCAAAAACTGCCACGCAAGTGGCGCCCTTTGAGACCGGTCAGCCCCTGACACCGGTACGACGCTTCCGGTGGTATTGGAAGTGTTCGGGGTTAATGTAATCAATCCGCCGTGAGTGGTTTGTCGCCAGGAGCTCCCTGGAAGCGCCAATTCCACACAAGTTGTTGCATCTACAGCAACCTGAGGCATGACCACACGGTCACGTCCTGACTGCTTCGGTCTGAACACCCGAGGCTGAGTTTCAATCAACCGTCCACTCCCTAACCGGAGTGGCGGCCAACCTCTTTCCTTCCCTTGTTTTTTCGACCCGCTCGCCCGGGGGCTAAATGCTCCCCTTGGGGAGACATGCGCCTCCGGCTGGCTTTTTTCTGGAGAACAGCATGTCTGTCAGGCTTGATGGCACCCTGGTGGTGCGCCATATCAATGGCAAGAACGGTGGTTTTGCCGTCGGTGATCTGTCTACCCCCATCGGCAAGTTCAAGGTCAAGGACGCGATCCTGGACCAGTATGAAGAGGGGGAGTATCGGGGAGCTTTTCTGGTGACCCAGATTTTCCCGTCCACGTATGTCTGGGGCGGAAGGGTTGTCACAGAAATCCGTGTCAATGTTTCCGAAATCTTCCTGGAAGAGTCTGAAGAGAAAGCGGTTCCCGCCGCCCCGTTCGAGCCCGACCCGGTGAACGAGGAGCGGGTTGCGCATCCTGTTGATCAACCTTCGAGGGAGGTCGCGGATAAACAACCTGCGGAAGTGGGCTCTGGAGGCTTTGAAGGTGCGGCACCGGTCGCCGACACCAGTGATCCTGATGCGGCGCTGTTCGGCCCTGAGCTTTACGCACTTGTCGCCGCCGGCGCGCCGGTAAAACTCGATCCGACCATTGACCGTGGACAGTTCCGCAACCAGCGTGATCGGCTCAAGGTGCTCGGCTATGGCTTCCAGTCCGCAACTCAGACCTGGGAGCTGAAAACCTGAGTCGGCTACATCCAGGTGCGCTTCGCGCACCTGGTGTGAAACATCAACCAGGCCTGCGATAGCAGGCTTTCCACCGGGCCAACCCGGCGGAAAGCCTGTTGCGACGGGCTTTTCTAATCAGGGTGACGACGACCCAGACTGTCGTGGCCTTTGCGTCGTAGACGCACCCCCTTTTTCGGCGTCCTGGTTCCCGATTCCGACGCCCGGGCAATGCCCGCAGGGAACGATGTAAACAACATGCCACCTGGCGCCATGAATCAACCTGAACCCGACGGGTTCCTCGATGGGATAGCACCCGTCTCATGGAGGAACACGTTGGCTGAGTACAGCCCGCCACCCTGCGATATGGGTGCCTTTTGAGGCCGGTCAGTCCCTGAGGAGTTCGCTCCGTACCGGCACACCTCGCGAGAGGTCGGGATTATCGTAAATCTGTTTTTCAACCCTGCTGGGGATCCACCTTCCCAGCACGGGGACTGTCCTATCGGACATGGTGGCTTCCCATTTCCTTCTGGAGGCCATCATGGAAGTCATGCAATACGCAGTTCTCTTCTCATCTGTAAGGGGTTGGTTCGTCGCGCTTTACGACGAAGTTGACCGTGAATTCAGTCGTATTTCTGACGAGTTCTATCCGGATTTCCAAGAAGCCTTGGCGGCAATGACCCAGGGAACCTGGACGCCGGCTTGAGGTTCGATTTTTTCTTTCCCATCCGGGACGCATCACTCCCGGCTGGGGGTGGTGTCGTTCCTTTCCATTTTCATATTTCGAGGAGCAACACCATGAGCCACGCCAAGATCATCGGCAGTACGAAGTCGCTGTACTACCAGTTCTACGAGCTTGCTCGCATGTACTGGCGTGACATGCAGTACAGCGGCCTGGACGCCATCGAGAAATCGAAGCGCCGGGCCTATGAGGTTGCCGCTCAGCGCGTGGGCTTCCCGCTCTCGCTGTGTGATCGCCTTTATGGCCGCTGCTTCCAGGAATCCTGGAGCATGGACCTAGGCTGCTATGTCTCCCCCCTCGACCCCAAGGCCCGCATGTTCGATCTCGCGGACCGCATCGAGAACACGTGGGCGGAGCGGCTTGACTGCTGCCCTGTCGATTTGACGCAGTACCGTGTCAATCGGGAAAACCGCGACAAGCTGGCCATGCGGCAACGCCGACAAGCTGATCGCGAGCAGTCCGTGCGGGGTCGGCCATTTCTTCTGGTTGATCCACTTATTGAGGAGGCTGTCGCATGATTACCGTGAAGTCGTTCCTGGGTTTTGGGCAAGGCTGGAAAGAGCAGCCCTACGACAATATCGTGGACGCCATCAAGGCGTTCGACGGTATGGACCCATGCCATGAGAAGCCCCGGATTTGTCGTGATGGCAAGACGGTTGCTGAACATGATGTGGAATCAGGTATGGCCGTTATGTTCTGGGCTGACGATGTCAAGGCGGCCTGGCTGGACATTTACGCGAACAAATCTCGCGCTGATGACCCCCGTAGGAAGAATAAGGCGCTCTCGAATTAGCGAGGCGCCCCCCCTTCTCAACTGAGCCCCGTGCAGCTGTGCTGCCGGGGATTTTCGTTACCACCCGGACGGGCTCCCCTGTCCGGGGTCTCCGTCCAATTCTGGCATGGAGGCAACATGGCTCTGATGTTCTCGCGCCTCGCGCGCAACTTTATCAAGAACGGCTATTTCCCAACCGACGACATGACCCTGGAGCGGATTTTTTCCGCTCTGGACATCGCCGCCGGCAGGGTTCGTATTTTCGACCCCTGTTGCGGCGAGGGTGTGGCGCTTGCCGAGGCCAAGCATCATCTGGCCGAATGCGGTGCTGCCGTGACCGCCCTGGGCGTGGAGTTCGACCCGGAACGTGCCTGGCACGCGAAGGGGCTGCTCGACACCGTGGCGCACGCGGACGTGAACGACGTGTTCGTGACCGCGCGCAGCCTCGGGCTGTTGTTCCTGAACCCTCCCTACGGCGCGGTCGTTTCCGACAAAGCCGGCACCGGGGATGATGCCAAGCGCGAACGCCTGGAAAAAATCTTCTACCGCAAAACGGTGCCGTGGTTGCAGTTCGGCGGCGTCATGGTGTTGATCATTCCTCACTACGTGCTCGATGCCGAGTTCGCCGCCATGATTGCCCGCCACTTCGAGCGGGTGACGATTCACATGGCGCCCGAGCAGCAGTTCAAGCAATGCGTGATCATGGGCGTCAAGCGCCGGGCGGACAGCCCTGATTTGGCGATCGCGAAAGCGCTCGAAGCAGCCGGCCAGGGAGAACTCCCCCCAGTGCTGCCCGAGGGCTGGTGTGGTGAGCCCTATCTTGTGCCGGCAATGACGGCGGAAGACGCGTTTGCCTTCACCTCGATGCGCATTGACGGCGCCCAGTTGGAAGCCGAGGTTCGCCGCCTTGCTGCCCACACTCTGTGGCCACAGTTCGGCGCCATGTATGGGCGAATTACGTTGCCGGCCAGGCGGCCGCTACGCGATCTGTCCAAATGGCATCTGGCGCTGGCGCTGGCCGCCGGGCAGATTTCCGGTGTAGTACGTTCCGGTTCCAGAACCCTGCTCATCAAGGGCGACACCTTCAAGGAGAAGTCGCGCGCCGTGGACCAGGAATTCAAGGCAGACGGCAGCATCGTCGAAACCATCCGGATGACCGACACCTTCGTGCCGGTGATCCGGGGCCTTGATTTCACGCCTGGGTCTGGCTTCGGCCAGGTGGTGACGATTCGGTAATTCATCTGTTTTTTTCAACCCGCGAGGGGCTTCACGCCCCTCCGGGGATCGTGGCGCTCCCGTTTTTACATGGAATGCGTCATGACAAGAATGTGGAGTTTCAAAACCGCCCACTTCACAGTGGAGTGGCTAATCGAGCGGGATACCCTGGATTTTGGCTACATGGATCCGGACCTGGTCAACGAATGTCGCGCCAAGGTGCGAACCGGCGAGTGGAAATGCTTTACCTCCATCATCCGGGTAGTTCACCTCGCCACGAAGATAGTGTTGTCCGAGTCGTACCTGGGCAACTCGATCTATGCCGACCCCAGGGAATTCCGGGACCACTTCGGAATGAACGGGAAAGGCTACGGCTCTTACTTCTCGGACATGGTCCGCGAGGCTATCGCCGATGCCAGGAAAGCCTTCCCGGCTTTCCAGAAAGAGGCGAATGCCGAAATCAAGCGGCAGATGCGGGCGCTGAACTGCGCCATCAAGGCGCCGCGCCAGTTGCAACCGGCCTGATCTTTTCAACATCAACCCGCGAGGGGCTTCACGCCCCTACGGGGTGGCCTCTCGCTCTTTTCTGGAGCGAAAACATGCAAATAGAACTTGGTATGAGGGTGCGCGTAACGCGCGAGCAGGACCGCATTAGTGGACCGCTATATCCAGGCCGTGAGGGCGTGGTTGTTGCTGACAATTTCTGTGGCGCCAACATGGATGGCGGCTATTGGTACGTCTTGTTGCGCGGCACCAAACGGGCAAAGGAACGGGTCGTGCTCTTTCCGGGTATGCACCTTGAAATAGCTGGCCAGCCTGGACACGCATATTCACCGCCGTTCCTGGCTATGGCTTACGGCCTGTACTACCTGCTCAAGGAATATGACCTGGTGGCGCTGGAATCCCTTCTGAATGAGTTGGATGTGATCGAGAAGGAAGATGGCTTCGCGGTCGTCTCGGCAATTCGCCATGCTGCGGGGGTGGAGTTGCGGCGGCGTGGAAGCGAGGTGGCGCTGTGACTCACGCTACCGACCTGGAGATGGAAAGTATTCAACCGGACCACCGCGTGAGCATCTGGCGGGATACGGATAATGGCGACTATCTCATTGACGCTTATGTGAAGGTGGAAGGCGGAATCAAGCATTTCGTGTACCGATCTGACGACAAGCCGTCGCTCGGCCAAGTCCTCGAATGCGCTGAAACTTTCCACTACACATCACCACGCCCCTATTGCCCTGGGCAATCCTGCGATGGATCTATCAGTTACCCGGTCATGGCGCTTTTTGCCGATTACTGCGCGACAAGAGGGGCGTGCCCAGTGGAACTCATGCTGGACGCCTATCCGAATGAAGCAGGCAAGTGGGCCGTTGGAGATTTCATCAAGTCGAAGGAGGAAGCTGCGTGGCAAGGAATCCAATATCCGCGCAAATGGAATCGCGGGGCTGTCGATGGCCTGGTCAAGTCGCTGCACGAGATCAACTACCACTCCCTGGCAACAGTTGTGGCGGACCTGGTCAGTGATGACAACGCTGCCGCCACTGTGAAAGACGTTCTGCGCGGCTACGGCCGCAATGACAACAAGGCGCTGGGTGGTCTGTGCGCTATCGACGACTGGCAGAAGATCGCCAGGCAAGAGCTGGAGCGGCGCGCTACGCGCATCGTCCAAGTCTTGGATGAAGCAACTCTGGAAGTGATCGCCGCCGGCGGGCTGGATTTCACGGCGCTGTGCCGCGAGGTGGCCACCGAGTTGTCGCAGGCAGTGGCGCCGCCGACGGCGTAACTGCGGGTCTTACATCAAACCCTTTCGGGGAGTTCTCCTCCCCGGAGGCTCCCCGTGTTTTTCTGAAATGGAGGACACGATGCTGTCTCAACCCGTTGTAGAACTTTCCAACCGAGATCTGTTGGCCCTGCTGGTAGGCGAGAACACCGCCGACTGCATGCTGATGGAAACGGGAGGAAGCTTGTTTAGCTTGTTTCCCGACGAGCTCCCCGCGAAGTCGTAAAGCAGGCTCTGGCTCACAATGCCGCCGGCGTGATCCTGTCGCACAACCATCCGTCCGGCACCGCCGAGGCATCACAGGCGGATCGTTGGCTTACTGACCAGCTCAAAGCCGCGCTTGGCCTGGTGGACGTAAAGCTGGTCGACCACATCATCGTGGCCGGCAATGAGCATCTGTCGTTTTGCGATCGAGGCTGGTTGTAACAACCTGGCCCCTCTCACGAGGGGCCTCACCTGGGCGACCAATCCGGTTGTCCAGGTGAGGCCTATCTGGGTAGACTGAAAGCGTTTCACGTTGGCTGAGTACAGCCCGCCATCCTGCGATATGGGTGCCTTTTGAGGCCGGTCAGTCCCTG
>JAUXXW010000216.1 GCA_030684775.1 Pseudomonadota bacterium | reverse complement strand
AGCAGCGCGATGTCCCGTTCGAGGGTCGGCTGATTGCCCTTGGCGGTGAAATGATAGTGGGCCCCCTCTTTGACGAGAAACGCCGCCAGCCCTCGCTGGGTGTGCAGGGCATCGGCCGTGATGTCCCGACCGGCGATCGCGCAGGCCATGAGCACCGGGATCGCCATGCCGATCTCATTGGTACGCTTGGCCTCCTCGCCCCCCGCTACGGGCAGGGTGCCGACGGGGTGTGGCAGACCATCGAGTCGTGCCCGACCACGCTCAGGATGTGGGCCTGTTCGCCGGCCTCGTCCACGGCCTGTTTCATGGTTTTGCCATCCAGGGCCAAAGCCTCGTCCAGGGTGCCCCAGGCGCGATTCCAGGCATTGAGCGCGGCATCGAGCGCACCGGGTTCGATGCGTACCTTGCCCAACCGAACCTGGATTGGGCTTTGAAAACCGATGCTCTCAAGGGCCGCAACGCACTGATCCTGGATGCCCGGTCCATCGCCGAATACACCGGCAAGGATGCCGGTGGCGCCCGGCAGGCCGGCCATAATCCCGGCGCGAAGAGCTTGCCCTGGACGCTGCTCGCGGGCGAGCTCGACACCTTCAAGTCGCCGGAGGAAATGCGGCGTGTGCTGCTGGAGGCGGGCGTTACCCCGGACAAGGAGATCGTCACCTACTGCAATCCCGGCATCGGACGCTCCACCTTCCTGTCGATGGCGCTGGAGAGCCTCGGCTACGACAAGGTGATGGTCTATCCCGGTTCCTGGATCGAGTGGCGAAGGATCTGGCCGGCTCCGAGAAAGCCATCGTCAACATCGGTTTCTCGCTGCACAAGTACGTCTCCGGCACCATGACCTGCTGGGCGGCGGCGCTGGCCTGCGCGCTGACCGGCCACGCCGGCGAGCGCGGCGGGCTGGATACCGAGAACAACTGGAGCCTGGGCGGCATCGGCCCGCTCTCCAGCCCCAAGCCGGCGCGCTTCGCCTCCGGCTTCTTCAGCGAATGGATGAACGGAGGCATGGACAAAACCATGCGCCGGCACTATTCCGATGCCCACCTGAAAGAGACGGTCGGTCTCGGTCACAAGGAGATCGGCGAGTTGGCCGACCGCTACGCCGAGACCAGCGGCGCCTGGTTCGGCAAGCCGCGCGCGCTGCTGCTTTTCGCCGACAACCTGTTTCGCCGCAACAAATCGGATGCCCATTACCGCCAGGCCTTCGTCGAGAGCCTGGACCTGTTCGTGGATGTCAACCACCGCATGGACAGCACCGCCTTGTGGGCCGACTACATGCTGCCGGCCAAGAGCCAGTATGAAAGTTGGGATTTGCGCGGCGAACTGGGCTACCACCGCTTCTGCAACATCACCGTGCCGCCGAAGGGTTTGAAACCGATAGGCGAAACCAAGTCCGAGTGGAAATCTGCCTGCTGCTCGCCCAGGCGATTTCCAGAGAGGCGAAAAAGCGTGGCCTCAGCGCCATCCCCAACCCCGACTTCCTGGAGACCAAAGCCGACAAGGCGGCCCCGGTGATGCGTGATCTCGTCAGCCTGCCGGACGACTTCAGCGACCAGGGCAAGCTGATGAACGACGAGGACGTGGTGCGCTGGTTGATGAAGAACGTCCCCGCCATCGCCCCGTGGACGCCGGAGGACGCGATGAAACACGGCTACGTCACCCTCAACCGCGAGGCCGGCTACAACTCGCCGCTCTACGCCAACCGGCCGTTCCACTCGTTCGAGAACAACGTCTACCTGCGCCAGCCCTACAAGACCCTGTCGGGGCGGCAGCAGTTCTATGTCGATCATCCGGTGTTCAAACAATTGGGTTGCGCCACGCCCACGGCCATGCAGCCGGTGCGGCCGAAGAGCTTCCCGCTCGCGTTCTGGACGCCGCACACCCGCCACGGCATCCACTCCCAGTGGCGCGCCAACACGCAACTGCTGCGTTTGCAGCGTGGCGAGCCCTACATCTGCCTCAACCCAGACACGGCGCGGCAGAACGGCATCCAGGAGGGTGACCCGGTGCGGGTGTTCAACGACGTGGGCGAGTTTCAGGCGCGCGCCAAACTCATGCCCTCCGCCCCGCCCGACGCCGTGGTTCTGGACCACGCCTGGGAACCGTTCCAGTTTCGCGGCCGGCAGGGCTTGAACAGCGTGGTAGCGGGCCTGCTCTCGCCGCTGGAGCTGGTCGACGGCTGGGGCCACCTCAAGTTCAATCCCAACTGGGACGGCAACATGATCGCCTTCGAGTCGGCTGTGGAAGTCGAGAAGGTGTCGGCATGAGACAGCGCCGTAGCCGTAGGTTGGGCAAAGCGCAGCGTGCCCAACATTGCGACGGGTTGTTGGGCACGCTGCGCATTGCCCAACCTACGCTGCTGGATACCCTGCCGCACGGGCAAGAGATCGTCGCCTACTGCCGCGGCCCCTACTGCATGTTGGCGTTCGAGGCCGTGGCGAAGCTGCGCGAAGCCGGTTATCAGGCACGTCGCCTGGAAGACGGCTTTCCCGAGTGGAAGGCGGAAAGCCGGCCCGTTGAGAACGGATCACAGCAATAGGGGTGTACGCCGGAACCCCGGAATTGGCGACGCCTTGAATCGGTTTAGGCGGTTCTGACCTCAGTGAGCAGATCGGGGTGACGATCCAGCAGTTTGAACAGCTTGACCAAAGCCAGCGGCGGCTTGGTCTTGCCGTTCTCGTAGCGAGAGAAGGCATTGACGCCACCGCCAAAAAGTTCAGCGGCCTGCCGCTGGTCAAGATTGAGCTTCCTGCGCACCTTGGCGATGTAGTCGGGATCGACGTAGGCGGCATTCACCTGACGTTGAAACAAGCCGACCAGTTCGCTGTAGCGGTCGCCATGCTCACGGTTCAGGACGACTTCACCGCAAGCAGGGCAAAAGTCACCCGTCACCGCTGGGATGGTGGTGTTTTCGCCCTTGTAGGTACAGGGCATGTCGCGCGTGTCGTGAATCAGTTCCGCCGCGCCGCAGCATGGGCATTTCATGGTCATAGCTCCTTGAATGAAACGATCAACACGTCATCAATGACGGTCAGTTTCAGGTACACCTCATCGCTGCTCGCTGTCTTGGCGCGGTACACGTCCTGCCAGACACGATGATCGGCATGGGTCGTCACGCTCTTGTAGAAGTCGGTGGACGTGAGCGCCAAGACAACGGCACACATCCCGGCCAAGTCGTTGATGCCAATCTCACGCGCCCCATTGAAGGCGCTGGCTGTGGCCTTGACATGACCGGCTTCGATCAAGGCTTTGACGACTGGCAGATTGCAGTGTGGGGTGCCTTTTTCCATAAGCCGATTATTACCTAGCAGGTTAGTTAATCAAATAGGTTAATGGCGGAGTTTCCGGGGTTCCGGCTTACACCCCCAATGGCGGCATCGACCGCCGGCCTCAGCGTTACCCATCCCCGCAAAATTAATTCTTGACAGAAGTTCTTGTCGTTCCCACCATTCAAGCAATCGTTTGATTAGTTGATTGGAGTGCGGTATGGACATCTTTGCAATCCTGGCCGGGCTGGCTACCGGCATGGTGTTGGGCCTCTTCGGCAGCGGCGGTTCCATCATCGCGCTGCCGGCGCTCATGTATCTGCTGCACGTCGAACCGAAATCCGCCATCGCCATGAGCCTGGGCGTGGTGGGCGTCACCGCGACGCTGGCGGCCGTCGACCACTGGCGGCGCGGCAACGTGGAACTGCGCGTGGCACTGGTGTTCGGCATCTTCGGCGTGGCGGGCACGTTCGCGGGTGCCCGGCTGGGGCTGCTGACGCCGGTGGTGGTGCAACTCGGCTTGTTCGCCCTGGTGATGTACGCCGCCGCCTGGCGCATGTTGCGGCCCGCCGTGGTGAAACCGGCGGCGGCGGGTGAAGTGGCTGCGGTCGGCGGCGGCACAGCGGCATTGGGTGGCCACCAGAGTTTCATCACGCCCCAGATGGGCCACATCGCCATGCACGGCATCGGCGTCGGTGTGCTCACCGGCCTGGTTGGTGTGGGCGGCGGCTTTCTCATCGTGCCCGCCCTGGTACTGCTTTCCGGCCTCCCCATGAAGCAGGCGGTGGGCACTTCTCTGGCCATCGTCGCCGCCAAATCCTATGCCGGCTTCGTCGGCTATATGGGTGGCGTACCCATCGACTACGCCCTGATGGGGGCATTCACCGCCGTCACGGTGGCGGGCAGCTTCATTGGTTCCCACTTTGCCTCGCGCATTTCCCAGAGCGCCCTGAAAAAGGGGTTCGCCTGGTTCCTGGTGCTGGTAGCCAGCTACATCATGTTCAAGAGCGTGATCGGAGCCTGAAGATGGCCTTGCATGTCCGCGTCATTTCCCAGAAGCCACCCGGTGGCCGCTGCACCCTGTACGCCGGTTACGCCGACGTGCTCGAACGCCACCTGGAAGCCCGCGCCGAACTGGTCTTTACCACGACGCGCGATGCCCACGGCGAGGGTTTCCCCAGCCTCTGGCTGAACGGCGCCGCCGTGCTGCCCGAGGATGGCGTGATCCTGATGCCCGCCGATGTTCTGACTGGCCTGAAGGCGCACGGCGTGCCGGAGGAGGCCATGCCGGGCTTGATCGAGGCGCTTGAGGCGCCACTGGATCGCTTGCTGGAAGTGGAAGGTTGAAAAGGAGACGAATCATGGAAACGAAAACGGTGTCGGTAATGTGCTTCCACGACGAACTGTGCCAGGTGTTCAACGCCATGATGACGGCGCTGTCCCTGCTCAGGGAGGGCGCGAAAGTCACGGTCTACTTCGGCTCGCGCGGGGTCAACGCGCTGCACAAGGACAAGGCGGGCAAGCTGTCCTGCCTGCCGGATATGCCGGAGGTGGGCGAGATGGTCATGAAACGCATGGACGAACTGGATGTGCCCCTGGTGGAAGACCTGTTCTTCATGTTTATCCACGAGGGCGGCCAGGTGCTGGCCTGTCCGCTCAACGTGCCGCTGTTCGGCATGAGCGAACGCGACCTGATCGACGGCGCGAAACTCGCCGAGCCGGCCCGCTATTACAAGGAAGTGGTTATGGCGGCGGACATGAACCTGACTTTTTGATTTGAATCCCCGCCAGTACTTATGGCGGAGCACTGTGCAGCCCGAGCCTCAGGCCTAATGAGTTGTAAACCTACCTTTGAGGAGTTGAACCATGAATTTGAATACGCTTCGCGCCACGACTTTCATTGCCACCCTGTTCGCCCTGGTTTTTTCCTTGGGTGCCTCCGCGGTCGAACTGGATGACCGACATGCTCTCGATGGCGTGAAAACCGGGAAGGCGTTGTTCGATATTGCCTCCGGCAATCCCAATGCGATGGTGACAATCCTGGACATCGTTGGGGAAACCATTGATGGATTGAAGCGCCAAGGCGTCGAACCGCAAATCGTCATCGCCTTTCGCGGACCGGCGGTGCGCTTTCTGAGTGGCGACAGCAGCCGTATCCCGCCGGAACATGCCGCCACCGCGATGGAACTGGCAACCCGCATCGAACAACTGGCCGCGCGCGGGGTGCGTATCGAAGCCTGCGGCATCACTGCGCGCATGATGAAAATGGACAACGCAACGCTGGTAAAAGGGGTGCAGCCGGTGGCCAACACCTTCAACTCGCTGATTGGCTACCAGGCCAAGGGCTACGCCTTGATCCCGGTTTTTTGATTATTTCCATGTGGAAATGGAGTCGGGGGGTCGGGATTCGGCCCGTCCCATGACCACGCGGACGTGTCCGCCGGTCACTCTCGCCTTGCGGAACCAGATATTCCGCAAATCGAATAAAACCAGGAGGCGTATATGGCAAACGAAAAAACCGTGTTGATCCTCGGCGGCGGTGTCGGCGGCGTGGTGGCTGCCACCCGTTTGCGCCAACGGCTGCCGCGCGAATACCGCGTGGTGCTGGTGGAGCGGGAGCCGGAATTCATCTTCCAGTCCGCCTTCCTGCGGCTGATGATGGGGCAACGCTCGCGGGCGGCGATCTCGCGGCCGCTGGCGAATCTGGAGAAGCGCGGCATCGAGGTCATCCGGGGCGAGGTCGAGGCCATCGATCCGGCCAAGCGCGCCGCGCGCGTCAACGGGCGGGAGCTGACGGGTGACTATCTGGTGCTGGCCCTGGGTGCCGAACTGGCAGTGGACGCCGTGCCTGGCCTCGCCGAGGCGGGCATCAATCTCTATACCCCGGAAGGCGCTACGCGGCTGAACGAGGCACGCCGGGATTTCCGCGCCGGGCGCATCGCAGTATTGGTGTGCGCCACGCCGTTCAAATGCCCGGCCGCGCCCTACGAGGCGGCCATGCTGCTCGACGCCGATTTTCGCCGGCGCGGATTGCGCGATGCCGTCGCCATCGACCTGTACACGCCGGAGCCCGGCCCGATGGGCGCGGCGGGCCCGGAGATTTCCAAGCAAGTGCGGCAAATGGTCGAGGCCAAGGGCATCGGCTACCACCCCGAACACGCCGTGGCCGGGGTGGACGCTTCGATGAAACAATTGCGCTTCGCCAACGGCGTGACGGCCGACTTCGACCTGCTGGCCTATGTGCCGCCGCACCGCGCCCCGCTCTGCGCGCGCGAGGCGGGCCTGTGCGGCGCGAGCGGCTGGGTGGAGGTGGACCGCGCCACCCTGGCGACCCGTTTTCCCGGCGTCTACGCCATCGGCGACGCCGTCGGCATTTCGCTGGTCACCGGCAAGCCCCTGCCCAAGGCCGCCGTGTTCGCCCAGGCTCAGGCCGAGACGGTGGCGCGCAATATCGCCGACCAGATCGAAGGCCGCCCGGCGGCGAACCACTTCGACGGCCACGGTGCCTGTTTTCTTGAAATCGGCGGCGGCCGCGCCGGCTTCGGTAGCGGCAATTTCTACGCCGAACCCGCCCCCGCCATCACCATGAAACCGCCTGGACGTCTGATGCACTGGGCCAAGGCGGCGTATGAGAAATACTGGCTGTACAAGTGGTTCTGAGTCACCGATTCATTCCTATCCCTTGGTTACGGAGCAACCCCATGACGACCCAACCCGCCGCCCTCGCTACCCGCTGCGTCCACGCCGGTGAACTCGACGATCCGCACGGCTCGCCGCATACGCCGATCTATACGACGACGACCTTCAAATTTCCCTCCACCGCCGCCGTCCTGGACGTGGTGGAAGGGCGCAAGGCGGGGGCGCTCTACACCCGCTACGGCATGAACCCGACCATCCAGGCCCTGGAGGAAAAACTCGCCGCCCTGGAAGACGCGGAGGCTGCCTGGGCGTTCTGCTCCGGCATGGCGGCCGAGTCGGCCCTGTTTCTCACCTACGGCCGGACGGGCATCGTCTGTCTGGGAGACGCCTACGGCGGTACCCTGGAACTGTTGTCCGCGCAATTGCCGACCCTGGGCATTCCCGGGTATTTCCTGCTCGGCGACGAGCTGGACGCGCTGCCTTCGCTGCTCAAGCGTGGCGCCGGACTGGTGTTCTTCGAAACGCCGACCAACCCGACCCTGGAACAGTTCGACATCGCCGCGATTAGCGAAATCGCCCATGCCCATGGCGCTTTCGTGGCGGTGGACAACACTTTCGCCTCGCCGGTGAACCAGAACCCCCTGGCTCTGGGCGCGGATTTCGTGGTGCACAGCGCCACCAAATATCTGGGGGGCCATTCCGATCTCACCGCCGGGGCGTTGATGGGCGCGAAAAATGCCCTGGCGCCGGTGTGGAGCTGGCGCAAGAACCTGGGCCAGACCATCGCTCCGGAGATCGCCGCCCAACTCGCCCGCAGCCTGCGCAGCCTGCCGGTACGGGTGGAAAGGCAGAACGCCACGGCCATGAAACTGGCCCAGGCCATGCGCTCCCACCCCGGTGTGGCGCGCGTGCTTTATCCCGGCCTACCGGATTTCCCCGGCTTTGATCTGGCCAAGCGGCAGATGCGGGGCTTTGGTGGCATGTTGACCATCGAGATCAAAGGAGGAGGAGACGCTGCCACCCGCGTCGCGGACAAGCTGAAATTGTTCGCCCTGGCGCCTTCCCTGGGCGGTGTCGAAAGCCTGGTGACCCAGCCCTGCACCACCACTCACCACGGCTTGACGCCGGAAGAACGCGCCCGGCGCGGCATTTCCGACGCCATGCTGCGCCTGTCGGTGGGACTGGAGGACGCCGATGACCTGATCGCCGACCTGAATCAGGCGCTCGCCTGAACATCCATGTGTGAACTGTTCGGCCTTTCCGCCCATCGCCCGCTCGCCGGGTGGGAACTGCCTCTGGCCGCGTTTCGCGACCGGGGCGGCGGCGCGGCCGACAATCCCGACGGCTGGGGCATCGCCTGGCGGGTCGGTGCCGGCTTCCAACTGGAGAAGGAAGCCGCGCCGGCCTGTCAGAGCGCGCTGTTCGCTGGAATGCTCCGAACCTGGCGCGGCGATCTCGCCATCGCCCATGTGCGCAAAGCCAAATACCCACCCATCAACTCCCCGGCCAACACCCACCCCTTCCTGCAGGATTGCTGCGCGCGCCGCTGGGCCTTCGCGCATAACGGCCTGGTGCCCGACGTCGTCGCCCTGGAGTCGGCCAGCGACGGGCGGGTCTGCCGGCCCGAGGGGGAGACGGATTCGGAATTCGCCTTTTGCCATCTGCTCGCCCAGGTCACTCCGCGTTTCGGCACCCCCGACTGGCTGAACGGGCTGTCCAGAAGCAGCGGAGAAATCGCCCGACTCGGCCAGTTCAATTTTCTCTTGTCCGAAGGTGAGCACCTGATCGCCTACGGACATGACCGTCTGCATTACCTGGAGTCCGCTGTGGGCGTCGTCCTGATCGCCACCGAACCATTGAGCCATCACGCCGGCTGGACGCCTTTCGCGCCGGGCGAGCTGCGCATCTACCGCGATGGACGCCGCATCCACCTTCCCCGTCATGCAGCCCATTGATTCCGTAGGGTGCGCCGTGCGCACCATCCAGCGTCAAACGGTGCGCGCGGCGCACCCTACGTTGTTTTTTCCGTACACCTGACCATGGCCTCGCCCATCTACCTCGACTACAACGCCACCACGCCCATCGACCCGCGTCTGTTGGAAGCCATGCTGCCCTGGCTCGGAGAGGGTTACGGCAATCCCTCCTCCGACCATGTTTACGGGCGCGCCGCGAAATCGGCGGTGGCGGCGGCACGGGAACAAGTAGCGGCGCTGATCGGCGCAAGGCCGGACGAGATCGTCTTCACCGGCTGCGCCACAGAAGCCAATAATCTGGCGCTGTTGGGTGCCACGCGCGCCTTGCGGGAAGGCGGCCGCCGCGGGCTGCTCTATTCCGCTGTCTAGCACCCCTCCGTGGCGCAACCCATGCGGCATCTGGCCGAGACCGGCTGGAACGGAACGGAAATGCCGGTGGAGAGTGACGGGCGGGTCGATCCGGCTCGCGCCGCGCCGGCCATCGGTGATGACATAGCGCTGGTCTCGCTGATGCTCGCCAACAACGAGGTCGGCACGATCCAGCCGGTGCGCGCCATCGCCGATCTGGCCCATGCCGCCGGCGCGCTGATGCACGTCGATGCCGCCCAGGCCGTCGGCAAGATTCCCGTCGATGTGGATGCGCTCGGCTGCGATCTGCTCACCCTGGCCGGGCACAAGTTCTATGCGCCCAAGGGGGGCGGCGCCTTGTACGTTCGCGTCGGCACGCCGATCCAGCCGATTCAATACGGCGCCGGCCACGAGGGCGGGCTGCGCCCCGGCACCGAGAACGTGCCGCACATCGTCGCCCTGGGCGAGGCGGCCAGGCTGGCGCGGGCGGAACTTGAAGTGGAATCCACGCGGGTCCGCGCTTTGCGCGACGGCCTGCACGCCCGGCTCGCCGCCGCCATTCCCGGCCTGCTCCTGAACGGCCATGAGCATGAGCGCCTGCCCGGCACCCTGAACCTCTCCTTCCCTGAAATCGCCGGCTGGCAGTTGCTGGCGGCGGCGTCGGGTGTGGCCGCCTCCACCGGATCCGCCTGCCATGCCGGGCAACACACGGTCAGCGGCGTGCTCGGCGCGATGGGCTTCGATGCAGACCGTGCCGCCGGGGCGGTGCGGCTTTCTGTGGGACGCTTCACTATCCCGGATGACATCGAACAGGCCGCCACGGCACTTATCGCCGCCTGGCGCCAGCTCACGACATGACCCCGGCGGAGTACGACGCCTGGTACGACACCCCGCGCGGGCGCTGGATTGGTGAAACCGAGTTTCGCCTGTTGCAACGCCGGCTCGCGCTACAACCCGGCGAGACCTTGCTGGATGTCGGTTGCGGAACCGGCTGGTTCACTCGCAAGTTCGCCGCCGGCAACGGCTGGAACGTCACCGGCCTGGACAACGACCCCGCGCGTCTGGCCTACGCCCGCGCGCTGCGCTTCGCCGATGCCGGCATCGACCGCGTGGTGTCGGTTGCCGCCCTCTGCTTCATCGACGACTGGCGGCAGGCGCTGAGCGAGATGGCGCGGGTGGCGCGACGGCGCATGGTGGTCGGCCTGCTCAACCGGCACAGCCTGTTGTGGCGGGAAAAAGGACGCGGTGGGGGGACGGGCGCTTATCAGGGCGCCCACTGGCACGGCGCCGGCGAGATCCACGCGGCCATGGCGGCGCTGCCGCTGGCCAACATCCAGATCAGCACCGCGCTGTTCCTGCCCGGCGCCTCTCCGCTGGCCCGCGCCGTCGAACGCGCCCTGCCGAACAGCCTGCCCTGGGGCGGCTTCCTCGTCGCGGCGGCGGATAAACGGCAATAATCGCGTCCCCAGTTCTTCAGGCCAGCGCATGAATTCCAGATTGTTTGCCCTCGGCGTGGCCGCGCTCGCCGGCTTGTACATCCTCCCGGCGATTGCTGCCCAAACTCAGAAGACCGACCCCGATACCGGCGCGGCCACCTGGGAAACCCACGCCCACGGCGTCACCCTCTCACTCACCCAGATTCTGCCGATCCAGGCGCGGGCGTTTTATCTCAATCGCGGTTTCCCGGCGGCGGCGGTGGAACCCTATGCCACCGCCTGTGTGTACATGACGGTGCTGCGCAACGATGCCGCGCCCGGTGAACTGAGCTTCCGCCTGGCCGACTGGACCGTGCAGAGCGAAGGCCAGGAACGCGCGCCCAACGCCGTCGAGGACTGGATGGCGCAATGGCGGGCGCTGGGCCTGACGGAAGCGGCGCAGATTGCCTTTCGCTGGGCGCAGTTTCCGCCGCAACAGGAGTACGCCGTCGGCGAGTGGAACCAGGGCATGCTGAGCACTGGCCTGCCGCCCGGCAGTCGTTTCGATCTGATCGCCCGCTGGACGGTGGCGGGAAAAACCTTTGAAGGGAAGCTGGAAAATGTCGTTTGCGCGCGCTGAAACCGGAATGAAACGAGGCCTGTTCGCACTGCTGCTTTTCAGCGTGGCAGCCTTCTCCAGCGTGGCCGCCGATTTGCCGCCGTTGACCCACGGCCTCACCGTGATTGCGCAACCCCAACCCGCGCCGGCGCTGATCCTGGCTGACATGGACGGCAAGATGCACGACCTGGCCGATCTCAAGGGCAAGGTTGTGGTGGTCAACTTCTGGGCGACCTGGTGCCCGCCCTGTCGCCGCGAGATGCCCTCGCTGGAACGCCTCAAGCAGCGCTTACAGTCACGCGGCCTGGCGGTGCTGGCGGTGGACGTGGGCGAAGACGCCGACAGCGTATTCGCCTTCACCGGCCAACTGGAACCGGCGCCCACGTTTCCGTTACTGCTGGATCGCGACTCGCGGGCCATGCAGCGCTGGAAGGTGAAAGGGCTGCCGACCACCTTCGTCGTCGATGCCACCGGGAAGGTGGTTTTTCGCGCCGTGGGTGGGCGTGAATTCGAACACGACGAGGTCGTCGGGCAATTGCTGCCCTTGCTGCCGAGTCCGGCGGATAAACACTAGTAGTCCGTTCCGCCAAAACGGTGACAAATGAAATGGATGGTTTTTTTCGTCAGGCGAGGCGCGGCCCCGCGGCCGTATGGGGTATACGGCAAGGGGACGCAACGACGCATGGCGGAAAAAGACGCCATTTAATGTCATCGTTTTGGTGGAACGGACTACTAGCAGCCTGGCGGCTGGTTTTATGTAGCGCAGGCCGGGGTCAGGTACGCGACGCGGCCACCGGGGTCAGTTTCCAGATTTCCGCGTTGTATTCCCGCATGGTGCGGTCAGTGGAGAACTTGCCGCTGCTCGCTGTGTTGAGGATGCTCATGCGGGCCCAGTTGTCGCGGTCGCGGTAGGCTGCGGCCGCGAGTTCCTGGGCGTCGATGAAGGCGCGGAAGTCCGCCGCCACCAGCCAGGGGTCGTGCGGGTTTCTGATCGCGTGGATGATGGGGTCGAACAGGCCGGCTTCGAACTGGTTGAAGTGGCCGGATTCCAGCAGGTCCATCACCCGCTTCAGGTCGGGGTCGGCTTCGATCAGCGCATTGGGGTCGTAATGCGGCCTGGCCGCTTCCACTTCCTCGGCGGTGAGGCCGAACAGGAAGAAATTCTCGTCGCCGACTTCCTCACGAATCTCGATGTTGGCGCCATCCAGGGTGCCGATGGTGATCGCCCCGTTCATCATGAATTTCATGTTGCCGGTGCCGGAGGCTTCCTTGCCGGCGGTGGAAATCTGTTCCGAAAGATCGGTGCCGGGGGCAATGATTTCCATCGCCGAGACCCGGTAGTTGGGCAGGAAGGCAACCTTGAGGCGGCCACCCACCTGTTCGTCGCCGTTGATCATTTCGGCCACCTGGCAGATCAGGGTGATGATGCGTTTGGCGATGAAGTAGCCGGGTGCGGCCTTGCCGCCGATCAGCACGCAACGCGGTGTCCAGTCAGTATCTTCACCGGCTTTCAGTCGGGCATAGAGATGGATGACGTGGAGGATGTTGAGCAACTGGCGCTT
Organism: Pseudomonadota bacterium; assembly: GCA_030684775.1. Taxonomy (GTDB): domain Bacteria; phylum Pseudomonadota; class Gammaproteobacteria; order Burkholderiales; family Thiobacillaceae; genus PFJX01. The sequence continues at coordinate 11,719 of JAUXXW010000216.1, read as the reverse complement.
GTATTCGTGGATGCGTTTGACCTGCACGTCGAACAGGGCGTCCGGGTCGAAATCCACGTTGCAATCGTGCCGTACCAGCGCCGCCAGACGCACCTTGTTGGCGCGTTTTACGGCTTGCCATTGGGCGCGAAATTCGGGGTTTTCGGCATAGGGAGCCAGTTCGCGCAGGGTGTCGAGCTGCCTGATCCAGGCATCGCCGATGTTCGCCGTGATGAGCTTCGCCATCTCGGGATTGGCGGAAGCCATCCAGCGACGCTGGGTGACGCCGTTGGTCTTGTTGTTGAATTTTTGCGGCCAGAGTTCGAAGAAGTCGCGGAACAGGCCTTGCTGGAGCAATTCCGAGTGCAGCGCGGCCACCCCGTTGACCGAGTAGCTGCCGACGATGGCCAGATAGGCCATGCGCACCTGCGGGTCGGGGCCTTCCTCGATCAGTGACATGCGCGACTGCCGCGCGTTATCGCCCGGCCAGCGGCGCGCGACGGTCTTGAGGAAGCGGGCGTTGATCTCGTGGATGATTTCCAGCAGGCGCGGCAGGAGTTGCCCGAACAGGCGCACCGACCATTTCTCCAGTGCTTCCGGCAGCAGGGTGTGGTTGGTGTAGGCCATGGTGCGGCTGGTGATCGCCCAGGCCGCATCCCACTCCAGGCCGTGCACGTCCATCAGCAGACGCATCAGCTCCGGTACTGAGCAGCTCGGGTGGGTGTCGTTCAACTGGAAGCAGTTCTTCTCGGCGAAGTGGCTGAGGTCGTTGCCGTGGTGCAGTACCCAGCGCGTCAGCACGTCCTGCAGGCTGGCGGAGGCGAGGAAGTACTGCTGTTTCAGGCGCAGTTCCTTGCCGTTCTCGCTGGAGTCGTTGGGGTAAAGCACCATCGTGATGTTCTCGGCCGCGTTTTTCGACGCCACCGACTCGGTGTAGGAGCCCGCGTTGAATTCGCCCAGATCGAATTCATCGGTGGCCGCCGCGCTCCACAGGCGCAGCACGTTGACGGTGTCATTCCGGTAACCGGGAATCGGGGTGTCGAACGGTACGGCGAGCACGTCGTGGCTGTTTACCCAGCGGACATGGCGGCGCCCCTCGGCATCCGTATAGGCCTCGGTGTGGCCGTAGTATTGGACGCGTCGGGTGTTTTCCGGGCGTTCCAGTTCCCAGGGATTGCCGTCACGCAGCCAGTGATCCGGTTCCTCGACCTGGAGGCAGTTTTCAATATGCTGACGGAACATGCCGTATTCGTAGCGGATGCCGTAGCCCATCACCGGTAATTGCAGGGTGGCGCAACTGTCCAGGAAACAGGCCGCGAGGCGGCCGAGACCGCCGTTGCCGAGGCCGGCGTCGTTTTCCACGTCCATCAGCTCTTCCAGATCCAGGCCCAGGCGTTGCAGGGCCGGCGCGATGGTTTCTTCGAGTCCCAGGTTGAGCAGCGCGTTGTTGAGCGTGCGCCCCATCAGGAACTCCAGCGACAGGTAATAGGCGTGGCGGGCGTCCTTTTCCTCGTAGGCGTAGCGGGTGCGCTTCCAGCGCTCCATGAGGCGGTCGCGCAAGGTCAGGGCAAGCGCCTGATAGGGGTAGTGGGTGGAGCGGCAATGCTTGTCACGGCCCAGGAAGGTGCCGAAATTGCGACGAATATCGAGGGCCAGCGCCTCCGAGTCCATGCCGAGCGGCGGCAGTTCGTAGAGTTCGGGCGTGGGTTTGCTGTTGCGCAGGGGTTTCATTCGGGTCGTGGTCATGGCTGCTGTGTCTTTTGTATTAGTCAAGGGGAAGCATAGGCCGCCCGCCCCGCGTCATAAAGCGGTGCAGGGACCAGGCGGCGAAGTAGACGGCATAAAAGGAAAAAATCACGTCGCTGAAAAAGTGTCCGCCCTGGCCCATGCGCATCAGGCCCAGGGCCGAGCCGGCAGTGATGCCGACGAACAGCCAGAGGTGCGGGCGGCGGCTGACGAAGGCGACGGCGAGCAGCACGAAGCCTACCGAGGCATCGCCACAGACGAAAGAGCAGTTCTTGCGGCATTGGTCGCTCATCACCCAGGCCGGGGTGAAATGCGCCGTGCCGCCAAATTCCTCGACCTGGGCGGGGCGGGCGCGGCCCCATTGATCCTTGAATACGGTGTTGACCAGGAGGCCCGGGCCGAGCAGTAGAGACAGTGCCAGGAACAGGGCGGCGGGACGGCGGCCGCGCCACTTTTCCGCGTGTTCCCGGCGCGTGAACTTCGCCAGCCCCCAGACCAGCAGCGGCAGCGCCAGCAGGGCGATGACCAGAACCCCGAGATAAGCGCGTATCGCGTCGAACAGCACATTCCCGGTCAGCAGAAAGCCCTGCTCCGGGCGGTAAAAAGCGCCATTGGCGATCAGGTCGAGTTGCGGGAAGGCCAGGAACAGCACGGTGAAGGCCAGGGCGCTGACGAGCATCAGGCGAGGGGAGAGCGGGGCGTTGTTCATCCCGGATTCCCCGGCGCGGCTGGTCGGTAGTCGCGCAGCAGCCAGACCTGATATTCCGGTTGGTAATCCGGGTAGAGCGCGAGGCGGATGGGCGCTTGCGGCGTCACCTGGGCGAACCAGGCGGCAAGCTGCCCAGCCTCCACACCCTGGCTGATCAGCAGGAATTCACCGTTCGGGCTTTCGCGCAGATCGGCGCTCAGGGCGTAGTGGTTGTCACGCGCGCCGTGCGGATTCAGATAGCGCATCCCTTCACTGCCGGGGCGGGCGTAATAACGCAGCAGGGCGTGCAGCTTGCGGTCGTTGGCGAGCAGACGCGCGTCGGGATGGGCTTGCAGGCGCAGGGCGACTTCCCGGCCGAGTTCGCGGTAGCCGGTGACGCGGCCATAGGGGTCGGTCTTGCGGGTGAGTTGAATGTCGAGCAAGCGGGTGATGTCGTGCGCGTGGTAGATCGCGGCGGCGATGAGCAGATGCAGCGCCAGCGCCGCGATCAGCCAGCGGCGGTGCCCCCGTGCGACCCAGACGACGGCGAGCAGGGCAGCAGCGCCGACGTAGGCGAAGGCCGCCCAGTTGGCGAAGGCGCGCGACAGCAGGCTCAAACTGATGAAGGCGGCGAGGGGGGCCAGGGTGAAGGCGGCGAGCAGGCGCAGGCGCTCGTCGTCGAGCCAGAGACGCGGGCGCAATGCCAGGATCACCAGGCCGGCGAAAGTGAGTGGCCCGAATACCGCGAACTGCGCCAGAAAGAAGTCCAGCAATGCACCGGGATGGAACAGGCCGCGATCCAGTTGCGAGATTTCGGCGGTGTGCTGGACGCTGACGAAATCGTGCTGCGCGTTCCAGATCAGGTTGGGCGCCAGCAACAGCAGGGCGACCGCCGCCGCCGCGTAGGGGCGCGGGTCGCGCAACAGTCTGCGTTGTTGCGGCATGAGCAGCAGGTAGACGAAGAAACCGAGGCCGTAGAACACCATGCTGTACTTGGACATGAGCCCCGCGCCGAGTGCGACGCCCAACAGCAGCCAGTCGCGCCAGCGCCCGGTTTCCAGGGCGGCAACGGTGAAATAGAGCGACAGACACCAGAACAACAAGAGCACGGCATCGGTGGTGATCAGCCAGGAGCCGAGAGAAACCAGGGGCAGGGTGGCGAAGGTGAGGGCGCTCCAGAACGCCATCTCCTCGCGCTGCGGATGCGTCTTGAACAGGCGCCGCACCAGCAGGAACAGCACCCAGGCCGTCAGCGGATAAAGCAGCAGCGAAATCGCGCGCACACCGATTTCCGAGTCGCCGAACAGGGTGCGCGAGAGCCAGATCGCCCAGGCCACCATGGGCGGCTTGGAGAAATAGCCCCAATCCGGTTGCAGCGCCCAGGTCCAGTATTGCGCCTCGTCGGCATACAACTCGATGTTGCCGTGCCAGGCGGCCAGCAGCCGCCAGAGCGTGATCAGTACCAGGCCGGCGAGCAGGGCGACACTGTAGCGCCGGCTTCCAGCCGGCATTGCGCCGCCACCACGGACGCCGCTCTCAAGAAACACGAAGGGCCGCCCCGAGTGTTTCTTGGCCCCTTGAGGGGAGATCGCCGCGCAGCGGCGATTTCGGGGTGGGCTCATGCCGCTTTCTCCATGCGCCAGCCGGGCAGCAGGTGGATGGCCAGGGCCGTAACCGCGAGCAGCAACTCGAACGGCCGCGCCAGCGGATAGCCGCTGTTGTAATCAAGCAGCAGCGCGCCGGCGCAGCCGAGCAACAACAGCCGCATGCCGAGCACGACGCGGGGCCGCGCCGCCCAATCCACTTTCCCCGCCCAATACAGCCCGAGCAGGCCGGAGGCCCAGCCGCACAACATGCCGCCGAGCACGTCGAGCGGCCAGTGCGCGCCCACGGCGATGCGGGAGAAACCCACCAGCAGCGCGGCAAACAGAATCCACAGCGTGGCGCTTGTGGAACGCAGGCCGCCGACCAATACGGCGGCCAGCACGAAAGTGGTGGTGGTGTGGCCGGAGGGAAACGAACCCGCAGTCAGAAAGCGGCCGATGACATGGACCTGATCGCCCAGCACGGCGTAGGGGCGCGCCATGTCCAGTCCATCCTTGAGCCCGTGCGAGAGCAGGGTGGCGGGCAGGCTGGCGAGCAGCACGGCCAGCGCCAGGTCGGGACGGCGGCGGAGAAAAAACAGCAACAGCGTGAGCGCAACCAGGGTATCGCCCAGCACGGTCAGATCGGACCAGAAAACATCCGGCAACTGCGCCACCGCGTGATTGAGTGCCAGAAACAACGCCTGGTTGCGTGCCGGGTCGCTCATCGGCAGCATGGCCAGCAGCGCCAGGGCAGGGAGCAGCCAGAGCGCGATCGGCTGGCTTCTGCTCATTTCACTCTGGCCAGAACATAGCTGCGCTCGCGGAAGATCACTTCGCTTGTCGGCAGTTCGTTAAGGCGGCTTTCCCGGGTGAGCACCAGATCGCCCGCGCGCGGCGGCCGCTTCTCCACGCGACGTCCGGCATAAGTCTGGAAACTGGGCGTGTTGATGCCATGCAGCAGCAGCGGGCCGGAGAGGTCGCGGGCGAGCAGGCCGGCTTTCTTCACCGGCCCCTGTTGCATCTGGCCGATGATGGGCAGGAGAAAGAAAGCCATCGTCGCCCCCGCCAGCAGGCCGTTGCCGCACAGCGCGAAACGGGTCTTCATCGGCCGCAGCAGCAACGGCAGCAGACTGATGACCAGGGCGGTGCCGCACCACAGCCAGTAGCCCGGACCGAAATGACTGCTGATGTCTTGCGCCAGCAGCAGATCATCCGGTTTCAGCCGGGTAGTGGCCTGATCGAGCAGGCTGGGCACAGCCAGCAGCAGGGCGAAGGTAATGGCGCCGGTGATGGCCAGCAGCCAGCGCGCGGCTTTGTGTTCCACCTGCGCGGCCAGAATCAGGACCAGGCCGCCATAGCCGTAATAAACGTAATGCGGCAGCTTGGTGCCGGAGAAGGAAAAAACCACGAAGGCGAGGAGGAACCAGAGCAGGCCGAAGCGCAGCAATTCATCGCGCCAGATGCTTTTCAGCCGGGTCAGTGCGATCAGCAGCAGCCCGGTATGCGGCAAAAGCGAGAGCAGCACCACCGGCACATAGTAGAAGAGCGTGCCGCCGTGCCCTTCCATCGGCGTGTCGAAGCGCGACAAGTTGTGTTTGAAAAAGAAGCCGCTGAGAAAACCGGGACCTTCGTTCCATGTCTGGATGACGAACCAGGGCAACGCGATCGCCAGGAACAGCAGCAATGGCCCCGGCGCCAGCGCCCAAGAGAGGAATGAACGCCAGTCTCGGCGCGTGGCGCACCAGAGGAACAAGGTGCCGACCGGCAGCAATAACGCAATCGGCCCCTTGCTGAGAAACCCCAGCGCCATCGCCAGCCAGGCGGCGTAGAGCCAACGCTGTTCGCGTTCACGCAGCCAGAGCCAGGTGGCATAACCGGCAATGGCGAGAAAAAGATTGAGCAGGGCATCCGCCGTCGCCGCCCGCGTGATGATGGTCAGACCCGCCGCCGTGGCGATGATCAGCGCGGCGACAAGGGCGGCCCGTCCGTCGCGCACCCGGCTGACGAAAGCATGGGTGGCAAGTATCCACAGGCTGGAGGCGAGCGCGGAGGGCAGCCGCCAGGTGAATTCGCTGTGGCCCAGCAGGCTCACCGAAATGGCCTGGAGCCAGTAGATCAGGATGGGTTTGTCGTAGCGCGGCTCGCCCAGCAGATAGCTGGAGAGAAAGTCGCCGCGCAGGAACATCTCCGTGGTGGACGCGGTGAAAGCGCCCTCATCCAGGTCGAACAGCGGGGGCGTTCCCAACGCCAAAAACGGGAACAGCACCAGGACCGCCAGAAGCAGGCGATTCAGGCTCATTTTTCGCTGGGTTCGCGCAACAGGTACTGCGCCTTGCCGCCGGGTTCGTGCCAGATGCGGGTGAGCAACTCACCGAGGATGCCCATGCCGATGAAGTTCGCGCCCATCAGGGTGAACATCACGCCCAGTTGCAGCAGCGGCCGGCCGCCGATGTCGGCGTGGGAGAAAAGCTTGTGCCCGAGCAGATAAGCCAGGATCACCAGGCCGGGAAAGAACATCGCCGCGCCGATGCCGCCGAAAGCGTGCAGCGGGCGGTGCAGAAAACGCAGCATGAACTTCACCCAGACCAGATCGAGCAGCACCCGGATGGTGCGGTCGATGCCGTACTTGGACACGCCCTTGGTGCGCGGGAAATGGTTGACCTCGGTCTCCATCACCTTGGCGCCGTATTCGTGCGCCAGCGCCGGGATGAAACGGTGCAACTCGCCGTAGATCTTCACGTAGCGCACCGCCTCGCGCCGGTACAGCTTCAACGAACAGCCATAGTCGTGCAGGTTGACGCCGGTGACCTTGGAAATCAGGCGGTTGGCGATCTTCGAGGGGAATTTGCGCAGCAGCGCCTTATCTTTGCGGTTCTTCCGCCAGCCGGAAATGATGTCCACCTCGGGGCGGGCATCGAGCATGTCCAGCAGGCGCGGAATGTCGGCCGGGTCGTTCTGCATGTCGCCGTCGATGGTCACCAGCACCTCGCCGCGCGCCGCGTCGAAACCCGCCTGCATCGCGGTGGACTGGCCGTAGTTGCGGCGCAGGAACAGCGGCCGAAGCCAGGGCCGGGTCGCCGCCAGTTCCTTCAGCAGCGTGTCGGAACCATCGCGGGAACCGTCGTCCACGCAAATGAACTCCCAGCTTTTCTCCTGCGCCGACATCACGGAATCGACCCTGTCCACCAGATCGGGCAGGTTTTCGTGTTCGTTGTAGATGGGAGCGATCAGGGAAACGCTGATTGAACTGGAATCCGTCATGGAATCGGGCCGAAAAAAAAGTGTGGCGAGTCTACTGGTTACCTCGGGCAACAGGAACGAAAAGCCGCCCGGATGGCGCGATCAGACGCCGGCGGGTGGCCCTGAGTCCTCATTGACCGCATCGATTTCCCGGCGATGGCGGCGATACAGCGCGATGCCGATCAGGCTGGACACGACGAACAGCAGCACCGCCAGGGTCAAACGCAGTTCCGGATCGAGATTGACGCCGCTGCCGGCCAGCGCGAACACCAGATTCTGCGGCAGATACCCCAGGCCGGAACCGGCGAAGAAGGGCAAGGGGCGGACGCTGGAAACCCCGGCCAGGAGATTGGTGCTGGCGTTATGGCCCACCGGCAACAGGCGAATCACCAGCGACATGCTGAACGGATGTTGCTGGAGAAACGCATCCAGCTTGCGAATGCGGCCGGGGAAACGCCGCTGCACGAAACCGCGCCCCAGCCAGCGCGCATAGAAAAAACCGAACACGCAGCCGAACAGCGTCGCCAGCGTCGCCAGCCCGGTGCCCGCCGCGAAACCCCAGGCATAACCGCCGAGAAACGCCACCGCCTGGCGCGGCACACTCAACGCCGTCGCCAGCCCACCCACCGCCAGGAACAACAGAATGCCCAGCCAGCCCTTGCCGCGCACCTCGCTGTCGATCCAGTGTTGCGACAGCATGTCGGCAAACTGGAAATGGCTGGCAATGAAGCCCAGCAACGCCAGCGAGGCCAGCATCACCAACCCCTTGAGCAGCACGCGCCAGGTCATGACGAACGACGGGGAAAGAAGGGAAAAGCGGCGTACATGGCGGCGGGGCAGAGAAAAAATGACGCCGGATTCTAGCAGCGGCGACCCCATTCACCCGCGCGGCTTGCCACGCCGGGAACCCCCGTGTATTCTCCGCCGCCTTCCGGAGAGGTGGATGAGCGGTTTAAGTCGCACGCCTGGAAAGCGTGTGTAGGTTAATAGCCTACCGCGGGTTCGAATCCCGCCCTCTCCGCCAGTAATACCCATAGAAGCCGCTGCAATGGCGGGTTCACGAAGCAAATAAAGACGCGCCCTATCATCCGTTCCATCAATATGGGAGCGCTTGTGTGACAGGGCAAATTTGTTCTGACCTTCAGCCGTCATGGCTTTGTATGAGCCGCCCCGCCCTATGAAACAACTGCCGTAGCATCAACCTGGCACGCGCGGCATGATGCGGTTCGCTGCGCTCACCACATCCTACGCGGGGCTTCGATGCCGGCTGTTTCACAGTAATTCAAGGGCTTATCGTGAGAACAAATTTGCCGTGGCTTGTGTGAGACGACATCTTGCGTTGCCATGGGCAATGCACCAGCGGATTGAGCGGACAGTCCAGACCAAAAAACCCGGCACGCTGCCGGGCAGAAAGCCGGGCGTTGCGCCGACAGCCAGGCTTTTAAAAGTCAGGACTCCTGATTTTTAGCCACTGCCACCTTTAGATATTGCCACCGTTTGAAGCCTGAACCCGCACCGTCCGCCGTAGATACGCGCGGCTTGCTTGGTACTATCGGCGATATAATTCACTCATGAACCAAGCCCGAAAACTGCTTGCCGCCATCCTCGCCAACCCCAAGGCGGTGCGCTTCGATGACGCCTGCAGGGCGGCGGAAAAGCTGGGGTTCAAGCACAAGGGCGGGCAGGGTTCGCACCGGGCTTATGCCCGCCCCGGTGAACCGGAATTGCTCAACTTCCAGAACCGGGCCGGCACTATCCCGCCTTATCAGGCGCGGCAGTTGATTGGCATGATCGAGAGGTATGGAAATGACACGTTATCCGATTGAAGTTTTTTGGAGCGACGAAGACGAAGGTTTCGTTGCCCTGGTTCCGGACCTGCCCGGCTGTTCCGCCTGGGGCGAGAGCGAAGCCGATGCCATCCGGGAATCGCATGATGCGATTGCCGCATGGCTTCAAGCCGCTCATGGCGCCGGTCGGGTTATCCCCGAGCCTACCCCGCCCCAGGATGATGCCGGCTACAGCGGCCGCTTCCTGGTGCGCCTGCCGCGCCGGCTGCATGCGGACTTGGCCCGCAACGCCAAGCGGGAAGGCGTCAGCCTGAATCAATACCTGTTGTTCCTGCTGGCGGACCGGCAAGCGGCCCGCCGCGCCGGGGCGTGACATGGGATGCCGGCGCCATGCTTGAGATCCGTTTCAATGCCTCGCTGTGGTTGCTGCTGGCGTACTTCCTGCCCGCCCTGGTCGATTTGTTACGCGGCATAGAGCGTCCCCGCCAACTGTTCGTGGACAACCGGTCATAGGTTGGACCATCGTTGGGGGGGCATCGTGCTGTACCAGGCGTTGACCAGCGCGACATGGTCACCGCGGCTAATGGCCGATCTGGGATAATCCCGGCCCTCCCGGGAGCGACAACAAACAAATAGGCGGTGCCCATGTCCATCGATCTGCAAGACCTCGAAAACCGCCTTTGGGCCGCCGCCGACCAACTCTGGGCCAACACCGGCCTGAAACCCTCCGAATTCTCCAACCCGGTCCTCGGGCTGATCTTCCTGCGCTATGCCGAGCAGCGCTTCCATGAAGCCGGGGCGAGGCTGATCGCCGGCGGGATGGCGGAGGAGGACATCGAGAAGTTCGACTACCAAGCTGAAGGGGCGCTCTACCTGCCCGAGAACGCCCGTTTCTCCACCCTGCTCAATCTGGCCGAGGGGCGGGATTACGGCCGCGCCATCAACGAGGCGATGACCGCCGTCGAGACCGAGAACGAAGAACTCAAGGGCGTGCTGCCGCGTTCCTACGGCAAGGTCGAGAACAAGGTGCTGGTCGAACTCCTGCGCCTCCTTGGTGGCCTGGGAGCGATCGAGGGCGACGCCTTCGGCAAGATTTACGAATACTTCCTCGGCAAGTTCGCCCTGGCGGAAGGCCAGAAGGGCGGCGTGTTCTACACCCCTACCAGCATCGTCAAGCTGATCGTCGAGATCATCGAACCCTTCCACGGGCAAATCTTCGATCCCGCTTGTGGCTCCGGCGGCATGTTCGTGCAGAGCGCCTTGTTCGTCGGGCGGCACAAGAAACGGGCTGCCGATGAACTCACCGTGTTCGGCACCGAGAAAGCCGGGGACACGGTCAAGCTGGCGAAGATGAACCTCGCCGTGCATGGTCTGTCTGGTGACATCCGCGAATCCAACACCTACTACGAAGACCCGCACAAGGCCGCGGTTGGCAAAACCGGCCGCTTCGACTTCGTGATGGCGAATCCCCCCTTCAACGTCTCCGGCGTGGACAAGGAGCGGATCAAGGATGATCCCCGCTTCCCCTTCGGCATCCCCAGCACCGACAACGCCAACTACCTGTGGATACAGTTGTTCTACTCGGCGCTGAACGACAAGGGGCGGGCCGGCTTCGTCATGGCGAACTCGGCGGGGGATGCCCGGGGTACGGAACTGGAAATCCGCAAGAAGCTGCTCCAGAGCGAAGGCGTGGACGTGATCGTCTCCATCGGCCCCAACTTCTTCTACACCGTGACGCTGCCCTGCACCCTGTGGTTCTTCGACAAGTGGAAGGCCAAGGGGACGCGCGGCGACAAGGTGCTGTTCATCGATGCCCGTGGCGTCTACCGCCAAGTCAGCCGGGCCATCCGCGACTTCCTGCCGGAACAGGTGGAATACCTCGCCAACATCGTGCGGCTGCACCGGGGCGAAGCGGTGGAAACCGAGGCCGGCAGCGGCGAGTTGCTGGAGCAGTTCCCCGAGGGCCGTTACCGCGACATCGCCGGGGTGTGCAAGGTGGCGACCCTGGCCGAGATCGAGACGCAAGGGTGGAGTCTGAATCCGGGGCGGTATGTGGGGGTGGCGGATCGGAGGGCGGATGACTTCGACTTTGCGGAACGGCTTGAAGCTCTAACTGAAGACCTTGAGGTGCTGAACGCTGAGGCGAGAGGATTGGAGGAAATCATTTCCGCCAACATTAGCGATTTACTTCAGGCGTAAGGATAATGAATTTTCGTCCAATATCTGAACTGTGTTCTCGAATTACTAGTGGTGGCACTCCGTCTCGTAAGCGAGATGATTTCTTCTGTGGGATTAACCAAGGTCACCGCTGGGTAAAATCAAAGGAGTTGTTGGACTGTGTAATCTCTGAAACAGAGGAACACATCACCGATGATGGCCTAAAAAACTCATCGGCGAAGTACCTTCCTGCAAATACTGTACTTGTCGCCATGTATGGTGCGAATGTAGGCCAGTTGGGATGGTTACGCATTCCTGCAACTGTAAATCAAGCAATTTGTGGCCTTTCAGTAAATCCTGACATTGCCGATTTTCGCTACGTCTATTACACGCTGTTAGCTGTTGCATCCCGTGTGATTATGTCCCCGTCCGCAGCTGGCCGCTGTTCCGAGCCCGAGACCTGATGCAGCAACTGATTGAGTCGTTTACACCCTCTGGTGAGGCAACAAACGCCAGCCCCGTAGCCGGGTCAAGGG
>JAUXXW010000212.1 GCA_030684775.1 Pseudomonadota bacterium | reverse complement strand
CGCCGAACAGTTCCAGCGCATACATCGCTTCCACCCGGGTCGGCGGCAGTGACGTAGGTTGGGCAAAGCGCAGCGTGCCCAACATCGCGGCGGTTCGTTGGGCACGCTTCGCTTTGCCCAACCTACGGCGCTTATTTCCCAATCTCGAACACTCCATTCGGCAGCTCGCCGAACATTTCCGGCGCATACATCGCTTCCACCCGGGTGGGCGGCAGGTTGTAGGCGCCATCGTTGTTCAGGCGCAGGGTGTATTCCGCCGTGTGGCGGCCGCGTGGCAGCCATTCGTAGTAGGCGCGGTAGCTGTCGAACAGGCGTTCCTCCCAGGCCGGCCAGGTGTTGCCACCAAGGTTGCCACCCTCGTTTTGCGTGAGCAGGGTGGAGCCGCGCTTGCCGCTACTGGCCAGAATGCCGGCGCCGGCGGGAACCGGGTCTTCCACCACCACCCAGCCCATGTCGTCGCGCGCGTCGATGGTCAGGCGCACGCGCAGCACATCGCCCCGGCTCCATTTGCCGGGGGTTTTCTGGTCGATGGGAACCAGCTCGCGGCTGATGCTGTAGCCACGTGAGACCGGCTCACGCAACGGCACGGCGGCCAGGGTGGTGACGCTGGCATAGGGCTCGCCCTGGCCTTCGTGTTTGATGTGCAGGGTGGCGGGGGGGCTGGTAAGACCAACGGCCAGCGGCAGGAAGGCGGTGGCGCCCTTGGGGAAGGCGCTCCAGTCAATCAAGCGGCCTTCCTTGCCCAGCACCACGTAGCTTTTTCCCGCTGGCTTCACCGCCTCGAAACGCTGCTGGTAACGTTCCAGCGCCAGCGTGCCCCAGGCGTTGGCGGTGGTGGTATTCCAGCGCCCCCCCAGTTGCCGCGCCAGCACACCGGCGGCGAGCCTGGGCAGACGATCCTTCCAGGCCGGCTCGTCGACCAGCGCGAGCAGCGCGCGCAGGGCGTTGTTGTCGGCGGAAGCCATCATCCACCAGAGGCCATCACCGGCTTCCGTACTGAAGTTGAGGCGGCCGCCGCTCAGGGTGAAGCGGCTCTCCAGAGCGGCGTGGGCTTCCTTCAGCAGGGCATCGCGCTGGGCCAGCGTGGGCGCGCGTTTGAGGATGCCGATCCAGTCGATCACCGCCGAACTGGCCCAGAGCCGGGGTTCCGGCTTGATGGTGGCGATCAGCGCCGGGGTCGCCTTGCCGCCGCGCGACAGGGCCTCCAGGGCGGCGAGGCGCTGCACCGGGCCGGCCGTCAAGCTTTCCCAGACACCACGGCGTGCTTCCAGCTTGCCGGCAACATAGTCCGCGAGGGCGTTTTCCATGCGCGTCTTGCTGTCCAGCGGCAGGTTCCAGCCGGCTTCATGGGCGATGGACAACACATAAGCGGTAAGCGCCACGCCGCCTTCCCCGTCACCTGGGAAGAAGTTGAGCAGACCATTCCCGGCCTGATAGGTCGGCAGGTTGGCCAGCAGCGCCTGCCAGGCGGCTTGATCGCGGGTGGCGATGGCTTTCGAGACTTTCTGCTCCAGGCAGGCATAGGGGTAGCGGCGCATGTAGTCACGCAGCATCGTCTGGCCGTCGACCAGGCTGGCGGCCAGGGTGGCGCGCAGTTCGCCACTGCCTGGCAGCGCCTCGGCGGGGGCGGCGACCGGCAGTTCGATCTTGTTTACCCCCGGCTTGTTTTCCACGCGATAGAGGGCCGATGACTGCACGCGCACCGGCACGGCATCGCGCACCGCCTGTTTCACCTTGAGGGCATCGCGGCCCTTGCCGCCCACCTCGACGGCGTTGAACGTCCACTCCAGGCTGTCGCCGCGTTCCGGCACGCTGACCGGCCAGGCCAGCTCCCGGCTTTCTCCGGCGGCGAGGCGCGCGGTTTGCGCTGGCAGGGCATTCACACCGGCGGCGCCGCCACTCACTTCGACCTGCATCCAGCGCTCGCTACCGTTGCGTACCGTGACATGGGCTTGCAGTCGGTCACCCTCGCGCACCACCGGCGGCAGGCCGGAAATGAGCTGCAAATCCTGAGTGCTTCGGATGGCGGTCTTGCCGCCGCCGAAACGGGTTTCCGAGGCGGCGACGGCGACGATACGGAAGGAGGTCAGGCTGTCGTTCAGCGGCACCTCGACGCTGGCTTCGCCGTTCGCATCCAACGCCATGCCGCCCTGCCAGAACAGCAGGGTGTCGAACAACTCGCGCGTCGGCAATTTGCCGCCGCCGCCGCCCGCCGGCAGGGCCTTTTTGCCGTAGTGGCGTTTGCCGGTGACCTGCATCTGCGCGGTGAAGGTGTGCACGGCATAACCACGCTCGGCCATCATCGCCTCCAGCAGTTTCCAGCTTTCGTTGGGCGCGAGTTCCAGCAGGCCCTCGTCGACGGCGACCAGCGTTACCTCGGTGCCGGCCGGCGGCGCCTTGCCTTCTGGCGTGCGCACCTTGACCTTCACCCTGGCCTTTTCCCGGATCTGGTAACTGGCGCGGTCGGCCTGAACCTCCACTTGCAACCGGTGCGCCTGATGCCCCACCTCGATGCCGGCGATGCCGAGCTTGAATGAGGGGCGGCCGAGATCGACCAGGGCGGTGGGCTTGATGTCGTCATTACGGCCGCGTACCACCAGGGCGGAAACGAAGACATTGGGCGCCCAGCCGGCCTTGATCGGAATATCCAGCACCGGCGCCTTGCCGGACAGCGTGACCACGCGCGCATCGAGCACACCCTCGCGTTCCACGGTAACCAGCGCGGTGGCCTTGCGGTAGGGCATGCGCACCTGGAAGCGCGCGGTCTGGCCCGGTTCGTAGTGTTTCTTCTCCGGAATCAGGTCGATACGGTCATGGTTGTCCTGGGCAAACACCCATTCGTCCTTGCCCGCCACCCAATGGCTGTGCGTGGTTTTGGCGGTGCGCCCCTGGGCGTCGCGCGCCGTCGCGGTGACCAGAACCTCACCGCCCTGTTCGGTCCGCGCGGCGCAACTGAACTGGCCTTTACCGTCGGTTTTGCCGTCGCAGGATTCGGGCAGGGCTGTTTCCCGGGTTTCATTACGATAGCCATAGAAGCCACCGGCCAGGCGTTCGCGGTAACCGAAGGTCTGGCGCAGTTTCATCTTCACCTCCACCGGCACGCCCGCGAGCGGACGGCCTTGCGGGTCGACCGCCTGGAAATTGAGCGTGTGGCGTGTGCCGGCGCGCGCCCAGTTACCCTTCTTCAGGCCCAGCACCACGTTGGCCGGCCACCAGGGCGTGGTGCTGCTCACGGTCTGGATTTCACCGTTGGGGTCGGCGTATTCCAGTTCCACGCGCAGCTTGTGCGGCATGGTCAGGCTGGGGATGCCGGCGACCTTGCCGCGCGCGGCGCCGGCGGCGCCCAGCTTGAGGTTGGTCGCCGCCAGGGCGACGGGTTCGCCCTCCTCTCTTCCCTGATCCGTGTCGTGTCGCTCGGCGAATTCATAGTCGTCGTAGCCGGGGAACTCGACGTTGAAGCGCGGCTCCAGTTGCGCGCGCAGTTTCACCGCCAGATTCTTCGCGCCACCGCCATTGAGGTAACTCACGGCGAGGTCGTATTCCGCCACCTCGCTCGCCAGCAACGCCGGCCGCACCGAGTCGACGCTGGCTTTCATCAGCGGCACCCGGAAATCGCCGACGCTGAAGGCGCCGGAATCCAGGCCATCGAGATATTCCAACTCGGCCGGGTCACCGGGGTTGGCTTCGAGGGGTTTGATCTCCTTGTCCACCAGACGCAAACGGTAATCGCCGCGCTTGGCGCCTTCCGGCACTTTCCAGGTGGACGCGGCCGCGCCGTTCTTCCAGGCCAGCGGCAGGAACCAGCGCTGATTGCTGGCGCCGTGTTCGATCAACAAGGTACGCGGCGGCATCAAGGAATAAGACAGGCCGTAAGCTTGCCGGTCACGCAGAAAATGTTTCATGTGCACCGTGTCACCGGGGCGGAACAAGACGCGGTCGAGCACGCTGTGCGCGATTCGTTTGTCGCTGCTCCACTCGCCCGGCAGGCCGAAACGCCAGGTTTCGATACCTTCGTCCCAGTCGGAGAAGGCGAAACTCATGTCGTCTCCGGCGCGCGCGCTGACCATCAGCGGGCAGCCCCACTGCACGTTGCGTGGATCGGGTAAGCCGCGCGGAATCAGCGCCATGCCCTGGTTGTCGGTCGTGGCCTCGGCATAGAGACGGCCCTTGCAATCGCGCACCGCCATCTTCGCGCCGGCCACCGGCGTACCCAGATCCAGGCGCGTCACCCAGGCCAGCGAGGAACCCGCGCCCCATTTGAAATGCACACCGAGATTGGTGACCAGCGCGGTGCTGCGCACGAACATGGGCACGTTCTGGTCGAGCAGCGATTTGCCCAGGTATTTGCTTTCCGCTTCCACCACATAGAAGCCCGGCTGCTCCAGGGGCACGCCCACCACTTCAAAGGCGCGGGCGCCGTTGGGCTTGGGCAGGGCGCGCTCCACCACGCCCGCCTCCCAGTTGCCGAGCAATTGCGCGTGGCGCGTTTCCGGGTAGCGCCGTAGTTGCTGGTCGAACTCCGGCTTGTCGATCTTCTTAACCCGCGCCTGCCAGGCGAGGATGGCGGCATCGTCCATCAGCCGCAGCCAGCGCACCTTGGCTGCCGTTCCACCCTCCGCGCCCGGTTCCAGATTGCGCACGGTGAGCGGCAACAGTCCACCCGCCCCCCGTTCGATGATGCCGAAATCCCCCGAGAACTTGGCCAGGGGCGGGGTGTCGGCCAAGCGAAAACTCAGCGGAAAGCGTTCCGCGTTGACCAGGACGCGGCCCTTGTCATCCACCAGATTGGCGGGCAATACCAGGGTCAGATCAGCCCTGGCCGGGAACGGGCCGGGGAAGACCACGCTGTCGTCGCCGGCGGCCGGCTGTGCGGCCTTCTCCCGCGCATAGCTTTTGCCCTTGGCATCCTTCAACGTGATCTGGTCGAGATGCTCGCGCGGTACCGGCGCGGTGAATTCCAGACGGATGGGCGTAAGCGGCATACAGCCGGCCTTGGCGTTTTCCTTCTGGCAACGCATGTGTGAGCTGAAGTGGTCGCGCACGCTGAAGGTCAGACGCTGATCGCCTGGGTTGCTCTGGCCGGAAGCCGTGGCGACACCCGCGCCCCAGACCAGATCGAACCGGGCATTGGCCGGCAGGGTGCGGCCGCACTGCACCAGTTCCAGACGCGAGTCGGTGTCCGGGGAATTGCCTTCCCAGCTCGTGTTCATGTCATCCAGACGCGACTTGAGTTGCGCCAGCAGGCGCGCGCGCTCCTTTCCCATAATCCGCCGCACCGGCACCTGTTCATGGATGCCCTGGATTTCGCAACGCACCTGGGCAAGCACGCTCTCGGGCCGCGCCGAGCCGTTGAGAAATAGAACAAAAACCTGATCCTCGTCCACCGTCTCCGAGGCATACGGCAAACTCCATTGCGCGCGCGGGCCGGCTACCGTGAAACCGTATTCCGGCGCCACGTCGACCTTTTCGCCGGCCAGCGTCACCAGACCCGCGCGCGGCAGGAAACGGCACGGTTCGCCGGCTTTAAGCGCCCCCACCAGGTCGTACACCCAGGTGCGTTCGTCCGCCCAATAACCGTTGCCCGGCACACCGCATTCCACCCGGAACGGAGATGGCGCATCGCTCACCCCCAGCGGCGCCATCGGCGCGGAGAAACGCGCCTGTGCCTGGCGCGCTTCAAGTTGTTCACCCTGTGGCGTAAAGCTTTCCAGGCTGGCGGCGGCGGAGAAACCGGACCAGAGGACGAGGAGAAAGGCGAATTTGTTCATGGTGTAGTCCTACCCCGAATGGAGGCGTGATTCTGGCACTGATGCGCCGCGGTGTCGGGAAGCTGGAGGTGATCGTCCCTTCTTGTCGCCGACAGTCGCGATGTTGGGCACGCTTCGCTTTGCCCAACCTACGACTGATGCGCCGCAGTGTCGGGAAGCTGGAGGTGATCGTCCCTTCTTGTCGCCGACAGTCGCAATGTTGGGCACGCTTCGCTTTGCCCAACCTACGACTGATGCGCCGCGGTGTCGGGAAGCTGGAGGTGATCGTCCCTTCTTGTCGCCGACAGTCGCGATGTTGGGCACGCTTCGCTTTGCCCAACCTACGACGCACAGGCTTCATGAATATTTATGTCGTCTTGCGATGTTGGGCACGCTTCGCTTTGCCCAACCTACGACCCTGCGCGCGAAAGCCGCCGCCTATCGCGGCAAGCGCGCGACTCCCACCTACAACTCGAATTCCATCCCCTCTTCCAGCGCCTGCACACGCCCCGGTGAGAGAGCATCCAGTTCGGCCATGATGCCCGCCTCGCCACCCGGTTTCAGGTGAGTGATCCAGACCGATGGGTCGGGGTGCATCAGTGCCATGTCGGCGGCCAGCGTGTCCGGGCAGTAATGTTTGGAGGCACGCGCGACGTCCGCCTGCGCATTGGGGAAGGAACACTCGACGATGAGGTGTTTCAGATCCGTGGCCGCGTCGGCCGCTTCCCATAACCCCGCGTGGCTGCTGGTGTCTCCCGAAAACAGGAGGCTGCCGCCGGGGCCACGCAGCAGATAGCCGACCGAGGGCACCACATGGTGGGCGGGGATGGCGGTGATTTCCCGATCACCCAGACGCGCCGGTACGCCGATTTCCAGCGGCGCGTAGTGCAGAAAGGGGGCCTCCACGCTGGGAATGCGGGAAAAATCCGGCCAGATGCGCCAGTTGAACAAGTGATCCTTGAGAATTTCCAGCACCTCCGGCAAGGCATGCAGAATCAGGGCATGGCCGCGCTCACCCGCCACGCTGTCGAGCAGGAGCGGCAGACAGAGGATGTGGTCGAGGTGGGAATGGGTCAGGAAGACATGATCCACCTTCGCTAATGCCGCGCGGGTGAGGCGGGTGACACCGGTACCCGCATCCACCAGGATGTCGTCATCGATTAAAAAAGACGTGGTATGACGCCCGTCTCCGATGCCGCCGGAGCAGCCCAATACATTGATTTTCATGGCTTTTCTCGTCGCCTATTTGGTGGTGTAGGTAAACACGCCATCCCACTCGGCGGGGGGCGGATTGAAGCGGAAATGGGTGACGCGGTCGAGATAGACCTGATACAGCTTGCGCTGGTTGAGCTTGCCCAGTTGCATCAGCTTGATTTCAGCTTCGTCCCAGCGGCGTGCCTGGTAATCGGCGAGTACTGACTCGAACAAGGCCGCTTCCTTGAGCCGTTCCGGCGGCAGTTCCGCCGTCACCCCGAGCGGCTCGTATATGGCCACCGGCACATCCTTGCCCTTGACCCGCACGCGATCGACCAGTTGGAAGCTCATATCCGGGCAATCGGCTTTGGTGGTTTCACCCGCCAGCACCCCGACGCCATATTGGCGGGTGAGGGCTTCCAGGCGCGATGCCAGGTTCACCGCGTCGGCCATCACCGTGTAGGCCATGCGGAATTCGGAACCCATGTTGCCGACACTCATGCGGCCGGTGTTGACGCCGACGCCGATCTTCACCGGCGGCCAGCCGCGCGCCTCCAGGCGCGGGTTGAGTTCAATCAAGCCCTTCTGCATGGCCAGGGCGACCAGGACGGCGTCGCGGGCGTGCTGCTCATCGCTCATCGGCGCGCCCCAAAAGGCCATGACCGCGTCACCGATATATTTGTCGATGGTGCCGCGCCCTTCCTGGACGATGCGAGTCATGGCGGAGAGGTACATGTTGAGCATCTCGGCCAGTTGCGCGGCTTCCAGCTTCTCCGAGAAGCTGGTGAAACTGACGATGTCGGAGAACAGCACGGTCATCACCTTGGATTCGCCGCGCAGGCTGTAACGCGCCGGGTCCTTGGCCATTTCGTCGACCAACTCGGACGGGATGTATTGACCGAACAGCTTGGTGATCTGCGCCTTGGAACGCGCTTCGACGAAGAAGCCGTAGCTCATGTTGAGCACGAACAGGCCGAGCACCGCGAGCAGCGAGGCCGCCAGGGGCAGGTGCGCGTGCCAGGCGGACCAGGCGTAGAAATTGCCGCCGGTCAGCAGCGATGCAAGCAGCAAGGTGGCCAGCGCCGACCACAGCGGGGAAATGGCGGGCAGCAGGGCGGCCAGGAGCAGACCGGCGACGGTGAGCGCGGCCAGTTCCATGCCGCGGACATCGACCGGCTCCCACTTCACCGTGCCGTCGAGGATGCCGGAGATCAGGCTGGCGTGGATTTCCACGCCCGGCAGTATTTTGGAAACCGGGGTGACGCGCAGGTCCATGATGCCCGGCGCGGTGGAACCGATCAGCACGATGCGGCCTTCCAGGCTGGCCGAGGCCACTCGCGTGTGGATCACGTCGGCGGCGGAAACGTAGGCGAAAGCGTTCGCGGCGCGGTAGGGCACCAGGGCGTGCGCCTGCGCATCCAGCGGCACCAGCAGCCCGTCCATGTCCAGGGTGGCGGGACGATGCCCCTGAGCCGGAATGATCTTCGGCGTCTCCGAACCCATGCCGGCGCGAGTCGTCATGAACGCCAGCGAGCCATAACACTGGCCGTCGTATTCCATCAGCACCGGCATACGACGCGCGACGCCATCGAAATCCGCTTCCATGTTGTAGAAGGCGGCGCTGTCGGCGCGTGCTTGCAAAATATTCAGGTTGGCGTTGTAGCCGACCGCGTGCCGCGGCGTGACCCCGTATTTCGCCAGCTCGGCGCAAGAGAACAGCGGCGCCGGCAACTGCCCGTTGACCTCCACCGGCGGCGCGAAATTGAAGTAGTAGCCCAGAACGGCGGGGCCGCTGCCCAACGCGTCGGCCAGCTTGCCGTCGTAATCCAGTTGCGGGCGGAGGCGCGCCAGATTGGCCGCGAAGCCGGCGTCTCCCGCCAGCGGACCGCGCGCCATTCGTTCCAGAACCGGCAGTCCGGAACTCTGATCCGGCTCGGAAAACACCACGTCGAAGCCGACGGCGGCCACGCCGTATTGCTCGAACAGATTGCGGGTGAGTTTGGCAACCTCTTCGCGCGGCCACGGCCAGCGGCCGATTTCCTTGAGGCTCTTGTCGTCGATGTCGACGATGACCACCCGCTCATCCACGGTTTGCGGATGGAAGATGCGCAACTTCAAGTCATACAGCGCGGCATCCAGTTTCGCCACGAAGAACAGGTTGTAGACCTGCCCCACATGGCCGGCCAGCACCAGAATGAACAGCAGGGAGAGTCCGAATTGCCCGAGGAAACGGCGGCTGCGCAGATTCAAAGTCATGGATTACCTCAAACGATAGAACCGCCCCACTCCGCTCTGCCCTTCCGCCAGCCCATCCAGGCGCTCGCCCACCGCCTCGGACAACTGCCCCAGGCGGTCTTCCGGCAGTGGATGGGTCTTGAACAGCAGGGAAACGCTCTTGTCGCTCTTGGCGACATGGCCGATCTCGGCCAGTACCGCGGGCAGGGCATAGGCGTCGTAGCCGGCCCGCGCGCTCAGTACCAGGCCGATGCGGTCGGCCTCGTATTCGGCGTCCTTGTCGAGGCCGCGCGCGACGATCTCGGCGCCGTTGCCGATCAGGTTCTGCACGATCTCGTTTTCATTCTTGAGCTTGCTGCCGAAGAAGGAACCCAGCGCCGCGATGGCCTGCGATTTCTGTAATAGCTTGAGATGATGCTTGCGGATCACATGGCCGATCTCGTGGCCCAGCACGCCGGCCAGTTCCGCTTCGCTCTTCAGTTTCCGGTAGAGGCCCTTGGTCAGGAAAATGTAGCCGCCGGGCGCCGCGAAGGCATTGAGGTCCTCGCTTTCGATCACGCCGAAACGCCAGGGCAGGTCTGGCCGCTCGCTTTGCAGGGCGACCCAGCGGCCGACCCGGTTGACGTAACGTTGCAGGCCATCGTCGCGCACCAGGGGCGCGGCGCCGAGCAGGTTGCCGGAAATCTGCTGGCCGATACGCAGTTCTTCCTCCTGCGAGGTATTGCCGGAGAGCAGCGCCTTGAGCAACTGGTCGGCGGGTTTTTGCTGCGCCGTCACGGGCGCCGCTGGAGCGGCGGGCGCCACCGGCTGAGCCGGGGCGGCGGGCTGTGCCGGGGCGGCCGGTTGCAGCTTTTCCTTTATCAGGCCTTTCAGAAATTTATCGAAATCGCCCGCCTGGGCGAGGCCGATGCCGCAAAGCGTGACGATGATCCAGGGAAGATGACGTTTCATGGTTGCTTACTCATCGAAGAGGGTGATGCCTGGCTTTCAGGGCTGGGCAGATAAGGCACATCCCGGCGCGTCAGGCTGGCAAGTTGCGCGAATTGTTCGGCTTCGGCGCGGTTGGCGACAAAGGTATCCAGAAGCGCCAGTTCGTCCGGATTGAAACGAGCGGCCTTGAGTTCCACCTCGTCGAGACCGCGCGCCCCGGCGACCGCGACCACCTTACCGGGGTCATGTGGACGGTTGCCCGCCTCGACCAGCCCACCCAGATTGGGCGTAGCGGAGAGATCCGACTTCACGGAAAGGATGCGCACCCAGCCGGTCTTGCCGGCGGCATAAACCTGGGTCCAGCCGCCGTCATTGGTGAGAACCCGCACCTTGACGCCCCGGCCCAGTTTTGCCACGGCATCCGCCGCCGTGCTGGGAGACGCTTTCAAGGCATCGTCGCGGAGCATGACGCCGGGATTACCCGGTGCCGCCGCAACCGGCTTCTGTGCCGGGGTACCCATCGCCAGCGCCAGAGACGGCAACAACAGGAGCACAAGCCAGAACCTCATAGCAGGCCGCCGTTACCCCAGGGGCCGCTGTTTTCCTGTCCTTTGTCTTTCTCGCGTTGTGGCGCCGGCAGATAACCCAGTTCCTGATGCCGCAACCCAACCGCGCGGGCATATTGCTCGGCGTCGACGCGATCGACCTGATAGCGGTCCAGCTTCATGAGTTCGTTGGCATCGAAGCGCGCGGACTTGAGTTCTTCCTCAGTGAGGCCACGCAGGCCGGCCACCGCCACCACCCGGCTGGAATCGCCGCGCCGGGTTCCGGCCTGAATCAGGCCGGAAAGATCGGCTGACCCGGCGCTCGCGTCGGCGCGCACCGAGAGGATGCGCACCCAGCCCTTGCGGCTACCTTCGGATACCTGGGTCCAGCCACCCTGGCGCCCCAGTACTTCCACCGTCGTCCCCTTGTCGATGCGGCCGACACTGGTGGCGGAAGAACTGGCGAAGGCTCGCAGGTCTTCGTTCTTGAGCATGACCCCGGAGGCGGCCAGGGCCGGAACAGCTAAGAAGCAGGCAAGAAACAGAAAGGTTTTCATGACAGTCCAGCGTTGCGCGTTGAGGCAAATGATACAGCCCTTGCAGGTTGGGCAAAGAGGAGCGTGCCCAACATGGCGACGGGTCGTTGGGCACGCTTCGCTTTGCCCAACCTACGAGCTGCCTAAGTCAGCCTCCGCGGGTAATATCCACCCATGCCGGCCATCATCAACTTCCTCACCCGTCGTGGCGCCGCCTTGCTGGCGACCTGGCGCATCTGGCGCGCGACGTTCGGGCTGGCCGGAAAAGTAGTGGTGGCCGCGCTGTCACCGGCGGTCTACAACAGCGCCACACGCACCGTGGTGATGAAGCAGATCTACTTCACCGCCGTGCAGATTCTGGTGCCCTTCACCCTGTTCGCCGCCCTCCTCTCCTTTGTGCTGATTCAGATCGTGGTCGGCACCGCCGCCGAATACGGTCTCTCCGATTACGCCCTGGAAATGTCGGTGCGCCTGCTGGTGCTGGAAGTGCTGCCGCTGGTCACCGCCCTGTTCGTGGCGCTGCGCTCCGGTTCGGCGATCAATACCGAAGTGGCGCTGATGCGTATCAACAATGAGCTCGAAGCACTGGAAGACAGCGGCGTCGATACCCTGCGCCTGGAATTCATGCCGCGCGTCATCGGCGGCATGCTCTCGGTGCTGTCGCTGACCGCCATCACCAGCGTGCTCGCCCTGGTGCTGGCTTATCTGGCGGTATACGGCGCGCAGCCCTGGAGCCTGCCGGACTTCGCGCGGGTCATGGGCAAGGTGTTCGACGGCGCCATCCTCACCGGCATCTTGCTCAAATCGCTGGCCTTCGGCCTGGCGGTGACGGTGATCCCGGTGGCGGAAGGCCTGGCCACGCCGAAAATGTTGTTCATGGCGCCGATTTCCGTGCTGCGCGGCATGGTGCGACTGTTCTTCGTGCTGATGTTCATAGAGGTGGCGTCATTAGCCTTCAAATACATCTGAACTGGCTGGCCGACGATGCCGAGCGGCGCGCCCTGCTCGTCGCGCAGAAGGGCGCGCCATTGGTTTCGGTGGACATGCCGCTGCGCGCCAACTTGTCGCTGCTGGACAACATCGCCCTGATCCCGCAATACCGCCATAACCTGGATTACGAGACCACCTCCGCTCAGGCCTGGAACCTCCTGCTCCTGACCGGCCAGGAAAGCGCCGCCCTGAAGCGCGACCCGCAGCTCAGCCATGCCGAGCGCTGCGTCGCCAAGCTGCTGCGAGCCGCCATCGAACGGCCGCCTATAATTCTGATCGACCGTCCCGCCCTGCTTCTGCCGGACACGCATTACCCGCCCTTCCTCAGCGACCTGCTGGAACGCCTGGCCGACCACCTCAACGACTGCTGGATACTGGACTACCGATGGAACGAGCCCCTGTACCCCCCGCACCTCCTGTCCCCCGCGCCCCGCTAATCAAGAACCTGGAGTTCAAGATCGGCCTGCTGCTGACCTTGACCGTGCTCCTGGGCGCCGCGTTCATCGCCTACACCCTCTATGCGCGCGGCGCCTTTCAGGTGAGCCACAAACTCATTCTGACCGCCGAAGACGTGGAAGGCGTCAGCGTCGGCATGCCCATCTCTTTCTCCGGCTTTCCCATCGGCAAGGTCAGCCGGCTGCATTTGATGGAGGACGGCAAAGTACGCATCGAACTCGCCATTCCCAAGGAAGACGCCCGCTGGCTGCGCAAGAGCAGCGTGTTCACCCTGGAAAAGGCGCTGGTCGGCGGCGCCAAGATCAAAGCACACACCACCAATCTGCAAGACCCACCGCTGGAAGACGGCGAAGCGCGGCCGCTTATTACCGGCGACGCCACCAAGGACATCCCGGTGTTGATCGCAAAGGTAAAAAGCATCCTCGAAAATGTGGACGCCATGACCACGGCCGGCGCGCCGATCAACCAGACCCTCGGCCATGTGGAAACCGTCACCGGGCGTATGGCCGGCGACTATGGCCTGCTGCAAGGCGTGATGGGCAGCCCCGAGAAAGCACAGAAAGTGGTACAGGCCCTGGACAAGGCCAACACCCTGCTCACCTCGCTCAACGGTGTCTCGCTCAAGGTGGACGGTGTACTGGCCAAGACGGATAGCCGCCTGTTCGGCCAGGACGGCGTCATGGATCAGGCACAAGGGGCGATTCGCAACGTCAACGCCCTCCTCGGCGACGTCCGCGAGAGCCTGAAAAAAGCCGACACCATCCTCGCCAACGCCCAGACCGCCAGCGCCGACGTCACGAAAATCACCGGCAACGTCGCCGAAGCCACCACCGACATGGCTCGCCTGCGTTTGGAAATCGACGACAGCATGCGCAAGGTCAATCACCTCATCAACGAGATCAACAAGAAATGGCCGTTTGCCCGCGAAGTGGAGATCAAGACGCCATGACCAAGCCAGCTACCGGCTTCGTAGCTTGGGCAAAGCGCAGCGTGCCCAACATCGCCACCATCGCGGCCACCGTGCTGATCGCCGCCTGCTCCAGCACCCCGCCGCCGCCGGACTGGAAGATGAACGCGGTCAGCCTGATCGAACACTTCCAGGCCCGCTGGCTGGAAGGCGACGGCAAGACCGCCGACCTCGCCCTGGACAAGGCGCGCGGCGAAATCGCCAAGACCGGCCGCCTCGATCTGCTGGCGCGCGCGGAACTGGCGGCCTGCGGTACGCGCGCCGCCGCCCTCGATTTCACCGCCTGCGACGGCTACGAAAAACTCGCCAGTGAAGCCTCCGGCAACGACATCGCCTATGCCCGTTTCCTCGCGGGCGACTGGCGGGGGCTGGATACGAAATCACTGCCCAAGCACTACGCCGACCTGGTCAGCGCCAAGGACAACGCCGCCGCCAACCGCGCCGTGGACGAGATCAAAGACCCGCTGCCGCGTCTGATCGCCGCCGCCCTGCTGTTCAAAACCAGCCGCGCCGAACCCACCACCCTGACCACGGCGGTCGAAACCGCCTCGGAACGCGGCTGGCGCCGGCCCCTGCTGGCCTGGCTGAACGTACAACTGAAACGCGCCCAGGCCGCGAACGACAGCGGCGCCGTGGCCCATTTGCAACGCCGCATCGACCTGATCACCGGCACCGCGCCGGCCGGAAACTCTTAAGAAACGCCATGCAACCCGTTGACCCCGTAGGGTGGATAAGCGATAGCGCATCCACCATCACTGCTGCCATTGGTGGATGCGCTATCGCTTATCCACCCTACAGCGTTTCTTCGGCGCGATTTTCGGCTGCCGGCCGATTACAGCGCTAACCGCCTCCCCATGAAAACCTGGAATACGCCGGCCTGGCGTGCCGGCGACTGGCGCGGCTGGCTGGACGATCACGGCTCACTCACCCGCCGCCTGCAAGCCATCTGCCCGCACCTGCGGGTGCGGCGCCTAAGCCAGCACATCGCGCCGCCGCTACGCGATGAATACCTCGCCCTCGGCCTGCGACGCGGCGAGCGCGCCCTGATCCGCGATGTCCTGCTGATCTGCGGCGACACCCCCCTGGTCTACGCCCACAGCGTCATCCCCCTGCCCGGCCTTTATGGCCCCTGGGTCGCCCTCTCGCGTCTCGGCAACCGCCCGCTCGGCGCCGCCTTGTTCGCCAACCCCAAGGTGCGCCGCTTCCCCCTCGAATACCGGCAACTCGACGCCCGCCATCCGCTCTACCGCCCCGCCGTCGCCCATCTGGAGGTTGCCGATCTCGCGGTTGCCAATCTCGCCGAAGCGCCGCGCCGCCTCTGGATGCGCCGTTCGCAATTCGCGCTGGCCGGGCATCCGCTGCTGGTCACCGAAGTCTTCCTGCCCGCGATAAGCCAATACCCGGCGCCGGATTCGCGCATCCTGAGATAGCGCGGCGAACAGCAACGCCCCACTGACGCCCACCCACCCGGAACCCCGGTCTATTTCCCCTCGATGTAACGCTTGTCGTCGAAAGTGGCGACCCACTCGGGTTTGTAGACCACCATCAGCGTCACGATCATGCCAGTCAGGAAAGCCTCGCTCCAGGCCATGAGCAGGTAATAGGGCAGGTATTCCTCCATCAGATAATCCAGCGGGTAGACGCCCGAGAGCGCGATGAAACCGGTGGAGGCAAAGCCGACGGCGGAGATCGCCACGGCGGCGCCGAAGAAGGCATTGAGGAACACATAGACAAAAAAATGGTTGGGCAGACGGCGGTCGACGAAACGGTAGATCGTCCAGCTCACCGCCACCGGAATCACGCCCATGATCAACAGGTTGGGCGCGAAGGCGGCGTATTCACCATGCCAGAAGGTGATGGCGGCAATCACCAGGGCCAAGCCGAACAGGGCGAACAGGGGGCGGAACATCAGGGTCAGCGCGGTGGCGCCCAAGAGATGGAAATTCAGGCCTGGTTTGATCCCGGCCTTGATCAACCACAGCGCCAGCACCGCAACGGTCGCGCCCAGGAAGATGTTGAGATTGCGCTGGTCCGCCATCATGCCCCAGCGCGCGCGCCAGGCGACCAGGCCAGCGATCAGCGCACTGAACAACCAGAGCAGCCATTGCCAATGGGCGGGGATATTGCCGGATACCAGGTTCATTGAAATCGCTCCGCTATACTTGCCGGCCATTTTATTAGAAAACGCTTATCGACCATGCGCCTTGCCCTCTTCGACCTCGACAACACCCTGCTGGCCGGCGATTCCGATTTTGAATGGGCGCAATTCCTGATCGACCAGGGCGTGCTCGACCGCGAGCTTTACGAAGCGCGCAATCAGGAGTTCTACGACCAGTACAAGGCCGGCACCCTGGACATCCACGAATTCCTCGATTTCCAGTTGAAGCCGCTGGCGCGCCACCCGCGCGCGCAACTGGGCGCCTGGCATCGCGACTACATGGCGAGCAAAGTCATTCCCATGATCGCCCCCGGCACGGCGGAACTGCTGCAACGCCACGCCGATGACGTGTGCATGATCGTCACCGCCACCAACAGTTTCGTCACCGCCCCCATCGCCCGCCATCTCGGCGTGCCGCACCTGATCGCCACCGAACCGGAACAAGTGAACGGCGACTTCACCGGCCGCGTCGCCGGCGCGCCCTCGTTCCGCGAAGGCAAGGTCGCGCGCCTGGAGCAATGGCTCAGTGAACAGGGCAAGACCTGGGCGGATGTCACGGAAAGCTGGTTCTACAGCGACTCGCTCAACGACCTGCCGCTGCTCGCGCGAGTGCATCACCCGGTCGCGGTGGACCCGGATGCCACCCTGCGCGAACACGCCGAGAAACACGGCTGGCCGGTAATCAGTCTGCGCGGCGCTGTTCGCGTTGACCGTTGCTGAATGTGTAAGCGCGTGAGGGAGTGGCTTCCCCCTTTTTCAAAGGGGGAGTGAGGGGGATTTGGCGACATTTGCCAGTGCGGCAGCCTCGAAAATCCCCCCCGGCCCCCCTTTGAAAAAAGGGGGGGGAACCCGTGCCCAATTCAGCAACGACCAACGTGGATAACCCTCGCGCCGACCGGCCTCATTGCCGCCATGCGCGCCACCACACCCGACCCACGAATTCCGCCGTAGGTTGAACGTTTTCCAGGCAATACATCATGCGCACCGACACCCCGACCGCCATCTATCTCAAGGACTACACGCCGCCCGCCTGGCTGGTCGACACGGTCGATCTCCATGTCGCGATTCATGACGGCCACGCCGAGGTGCGCGCCAAGCTGGCCTGCAAGCGCAATCCACAAGGAGCCGGCGGCCCGCTCGTACTCAATGGCGAGGAACTCGCGTTGCAGTCGCTCGAACTTGACGGCGTGGCGCTGCCGCCCGAACGGTATGTGCTGGCCGATGACACTTTGACCCTCGCCGGCCCGCTGCCCGACGCCTTCGTGCTGGAAACCGTGGTGCGCATCGCGCCGGATGGGAACACCCAACTCTCCGGCCTGTTCCGTTCCAGGGATGGCTATTTCTCCCAGTGCGAACCCGAGGGTTTCCGCCGCATCACCTGGTTCCCCGACCGGCCCGACGTGATGGCGCGCTACACCTGCACCGTCGAGGCGGAACGCGCGCGCTTCCCGCAACTGCTATCCAACGGCAATCTGGTCGCGGCCGGCGAGGTCGAGGGCGATGCCACACGCCACTGGGCGCGCTGGGAAGACCCGTTCGCCAAGCCGGCCTACCTGTTCGCCCTGGTCGCCGCCAAACTGGACGTGCTGGAGGACCGTTTCGTCACCCGCTCCGGGCGCGAGGTGCGCCTCGCGGTCTATGTCGAACCCGGCAAGCTCGACCAGTGCGGCCACGCCATGGCGGCGGTGAAGAAGGCGATGCGCTGGGATGAGGAACGCTTCGGCCTGGAAATGGACCTCGACCACTACATGATCGTCGCGGTGGGCGACTTCAACATGGGCGCGATGGAGAACAAGGGCCTCAACATTTTCAACACCAAGTACGTGCTGGCCCGCCCCGACACCGCGACCGACAGCGACTACCAGAACATCGATCGTGTCGTCGCCCACGAATACTTCCACAACTGGACCGGCAACCGCGTCACCTGCCGCGACTGGTTCCAGCTCTCGCTCAAGGAAGGCCTCACCGTCTTCCGCGACCAGGAGTTCGGCGCCGACACCCATTCGCGCGCGGTCACCCGCATCCAGGAAGTCCGCAATCTGCGCATCGGCCAGTTCCCCGAGGACGCCGGGCCGATGGCGCATCCAGTGCGGCCGGCTTCCTATGCCGAAATCAACAATTTCTACACCTCCACGGTGTACGGCAAAGGCGCCGAAGTCGTGCGCATGATCCACACCCTGATCGGGCGTGTAGCGTTTCGCGCCGGCATGGACCGCTATTTCCAGCGCCACGATGGCCAGGCGGTCACCTGCGAGGATTTCGTCGCCGCCATGCAAGACGCCTCGGGCGTCGACCTGAACCAGTTCCGCCGCTGGTACGCCCGCGCCGGCACGCCACGCCTGAAGGCGGAAGGCCATTGGGACGCGGCAAGCCGACGCTACAGCCTGACGCTGAGCCAAACCCTCGCTCCCACCGCCTACGAGCGGCGCCTGGCGGAAGCCGGCATGGTGATCGAAGAAGGCCCGCTGCACATTCCGGTGGCCCTCGGCCTGGTGCTGCCCGATGCCGCCAATGCGCCGCTGCGCCTTGCCGGCGAGAACGCACCGCAAGGCGGCACGCGCGTGCTTTCCCTGACCGAGACGACGCAAACCTTCGTGTTCGAGGACATCCCGGCCGCGCCGGTCTCCTCCCTGCTGCGCGACTTCTCCGCCCCGGTGCATCTCGATTTCGCGCAGACGGACGCCGAACTCGCCCACCTGATGGCGCACGATTCCGACCCGTTCAACCGCTGGGAGGCCGGCCAACGCCTCGCCACCCGCGTCCTGCTCGCCGGGATCGCCGCCGGTGGCGAGGGCACGGCCTGGATTCCCGAAGCCTTCGTCGCCGCCTTCGGCCGCGTGCTCGACAGCGGACTCGAAGGCGACCCGGCTCTGGCCGCCGAGGCCCTGGTATTGCCGGCCGAGCAGGTGCTGGCGGAAGAAATCGTCGGCCTCGGCCAGAGCATCGACCCGGACCTGATCCATGCCGCCCGCGTCAATCTGCGCCGCCACCTCGCCGCGCGGCTGCAACCCAACTTCGAGACCGTGTGGGCCGCGCTCGCGCCCAACGAGCCTTACGCCCCGGACGGCGCTCAAACAGGCCGCCGCGCCCTGCGCAACGTCGGCCTCGGCTACCTCGCCGAATGCGACGCGCTGGAACTCCGCGCCAAGGTGCTGCCGCGTCTGCTGGCCCAACTCGAACACGGCGGCAACATGACCGATGTGATCGCCGCGCTCTCCACCCTCGCCAATCTCGACCTGCCCGAACGCGAAACCGCCCTCACTGCGTTCTACGCGCACTGGAAAGACGAAGCCCTGGTGGTCGACAAGTGGCTGTCGGTCCAGGCGACTTCACGCCTGCCCGGCACCGTCGCGCGGGTGCGCGAACTCCTGCGCCACCCGGCCTTCGACCTGAAAAACCCCAACAAGGTCTACGCCCTGGTGCGCGGCTTCTCCGGCGCCAACCCGCGCCACTTCCACGCGGCCGACGGCGGCGGCTACCAGTTGCTCGCCGACGTCATCATCGAACTCCAGGCGAAAAATCCACAAGTGGCCTCGCGCCTGGCCCGCGCCTTCGACCGCTGGCGCCAGTTCGACGCCGTGCGCCAGGGCCACGCAAAGACCGCGCTGGAACGGATCGCGGCATGCGATGGACTGGCAAAGGACGTCGCTGAAGTGGTGGGCAATGCTTTGAAGTGATAAGCCGAGAACGATTCAACCAAAATCCAGCAGTTGAAGCCGTAGAAGCGTAGGTTGGGCAAAGCGCAACGTGCCCAACATGGCGACGGGTTGTTGGGCACGCTGCGCTTTGCCCAACCTACGTCTACTCACCCAGCGAGTGACACCCTCTTCTTCTCGAAATCCCAAGAACCGCCGGGCATTCAAAACCTTTTCATCCCGGCAACTGCTGTTTCCAGGTTCAATTCGACCCGTCCCCCT
This sequence comes from Pseudomonadota bacterium, assembly GCA_030684775.1. Classification (GTDB taxonomy): domain Bacteria; phylum Pseudomonadota; class Gammaproteobacteria; order Burkholderiales; family Thiobacillaceae; genus PFJX01. The sequence continues at coordinate 3,185 of JAUXXW010000212.1, read as the reverse complement.
CGAATGGCTGTTGAGCGGCCGCTAAGGCCGTTCGCCCTAATCTGATAAAGGCAGTTCATCAATGGCCGCTTTGCCCGGCATCGAGTGAGTTATAACGACCCGTTTCAGACGGACAGACTGGCTGCGTGGGCGTCTCCTGCTCGGCCGAAGCGGTCCTTCAACGTAGCGCTAACCGGCTGGCGAAATGCGCAGCACTTTGACCACCCGGGTTTAGCACCATGTTGGCGCTTATAGTTGATTTTCCTTCATTCTATTGGCAATTGTTATTTCGCTTTCGTCATTCAGGATGCCATTAATAATAATTCCGCGACGTATCCGGTTAATCCGGTCGTTTGACGCTTGTAGTGCTGCTTTGTAATAGGCTGAGTGGAGCGGGCCACCATCTAACCCTGTACTTTCAACGATGCCATAGAATTCTTCGAGCCTATTCAATACGTCGTACGGGTCGACGCCAACATGATCTATGTTAAGTAACTGATCAATTTCTATTATTAATGTGAAAAGATCGCTCTTTTTCCATGCCCTGGATTTCTGAACAAAGCCGCACTCCTCAATAAATGAAAAAACACCTTGCAGTCTATTATTTATCTCCGATTGCTTAAGAAAATCATCGTTGTAGCGACTCAACAAACTTTCGAAAGCGTCATCTCGATTAAAGTAACCTTGCAGCATCGTTCCAACTATTGTGAGCGCGTAACGGAGGTCTCCCATCCGCTTATAGTCGGTTGCCCTGAATATGGCATGTTTTTCAAAGAAGCTATCTGTTGCCACGGTTTCACAATATCGCTTGAGCGCGCCGGCATAAAGCGCATTGTTTATTTCTATCTCTAGTAACGAGTACTTCGTTGCATTGAGCCGCTTGAATACCTCAACAACTTCTTCTCTTGTTAAAGCGCCAAGATCACGAACAGCCACATCATATTGAAGATAATTCCGCTTTTGAGTTTCGTCTAGTTGCCGGTAAGGAGGGATAGTTAGAAGCCGAAGGTCTGGGTCTGCATCAAAGTATTGAATTAGTGTGCTTACACGCTGTAGTCCATCGACCAATAGTTGTGTTCCTTCGCCCGTTTCCAGATTAACATCACCATCTGCGAAATAGATCTCTGGAAATGGGTATCCACGTAGAATACTATCAAGAAAGTGATCTTTGTCTTCTCTTGACCAAACAAGCCTTCGTTGAAACTCAGGCCTTGGTATAAGTTTCGATTCCCTTACCAATTGGATAAGCTCACGAACCTTCTTGTTGCTAGCGGCAGTCTTCATAGGGAAATCAACTCCTTACGACATTGAGCGATACCTCTAATTTGATATTTTGCAAGGAAAGAGATGTCGCGATAAATGGCCCCGCTAATCTTTCTTCTCCCGAGGGCTGAAGATTTTGATAACTGCTTGAGGCGATCTTGAAACGAGTCCAGTGTTCTCAGGCGTGCATCAAGGGGCACCTGATCGGGACGAAGCCAGCCATAGACGAGGTAGTTCCCGGTATTCTTCATAACGTGCGGCATCCAAGGCTTGGCGAGTGCATAGTCGGAGAGCTCTGTCCATATTGTGTCAAACAACTCGGATGAGCAGATGGCGACATCAATATCTGATTCTGGCCCGAAAGCGCGAAAGGCAGGCAAAGTTGTTCGCTCCTTTCGCTTCTTTTGAAATAACCCGTAGCCTAATTTTGCTGATCCAACAACTCTAATCTCGGAAGATTCTATTGTTATGCCTGTGGCCTCACTAATACGATCTCGAATGTGGTTTGTATTCGCATCGGATATATATATAGGCGGAGCGTCAATGATGTACTGCCGGACAAACTCCTCCGGCTCTAGCTCAATTATCCTTGTTTTTAGTGTGTCTAGGTCCATATCACCAAACCATCACTAATGTTTGAACTGAGGAGCTGGCCGACAGATGTCGAAGCCGATTTTGGTCAGTCCCGCTCGAATAATCTTTAGCCATTATCTTTGAGCCAGTGTTCGAAACTCTCTTTGGCGACATTTGTAAGAATGCTGGTAAATGCCTCCTTGTCACCAAGGTATATGCAGTGCCTTATAATGGTGTATGGGTTTAGTTTATCGTTTTGATTCGATTTCTCAAACCACGATTGGTAACGCTTAACTCTTGAAATATTCTCTCTCATGTAATAGTTAAACTTACCCCTGCTAATACCCGGCTTCAAACCGATGATTTCCTGTGTGAACCCATCTACCTTGTGTGGCTCGAATTCAAATCCACTGAAGAAGTGATTAGAAATTTTTAGAAAACTAAAGGCATTAAGTATCGAGAAATTGAACTTTTCCTGCTCGGCTTGGCTTTGACTTTCATCGGTTTCCTGTTGAAGCACCTCGTCGGAAATTTCTTCCTTTTCGATTTCCTCAACAGTCGAGTCCCTAATCTCACGAAATTCCCTGTCGGCAAGCTCAAATAGCGCGGCTAGCGTATTAATACGTCGCTTTAGTCTCGTAGGGATAGATTTTTTATACTTTATCTTGTGATCAAGGACGCTCCAAGAATCTTGGATGATTGTTCGTGTTTGCACTTCGAATTTAAATTCCGAGTATTTTGAATACTCCGGCAGAGCCTTTCTGGTTTGATTAAGTCGCAGATCGAGATGAAGGCCCTTGTAGCCAAAGGAGCCCTCAGTGTTTTCTATTTGCGCAATTTTGTCCGTCTTCTCTATTACTTCGAAGTGTTCAGAAAGGCATTTTTCAATATTTTCTATGTCGTCTTCGTAAAGACATACAACCCTTAGTCCAATAAGATCAGAAATATGATCTCTTATGGTATATGGAGTTGAACTTGACTCAAGATTCGTCCGGTACTTTAGGTTGAATTTCTTAATGCACTCTTCTCTGTCTTTAACGCGGCCTTCAATCTTTGAAATGGCTATAGATCCAGCGTGAATCAGCAATGCGTTGATGAGTGCAACAAACGAATCCTTCGCATCCTCAAGCAATGGGTGACTTGAAGTATGGAAATCACGAAACTGGGCTTTCTCGGCTTCAAAATCCAGCGATGGCATTGATGCGTCTCCTTGGAATGGCTAACGTATATTAGCTGTTGCATCCCGTGTGATTATGTCCCCGTCCGCAGCTGGCCGCTGTTCCGAGCCCGAGACCTGATGCAGCAACTGATTGAGTCGTTTACACCCTCTGGTGAGGCAACAAACGCCAGCCCCGTAGCCGGGTCAAGGG
>JAUXXW010000205.1 GCA_030684775.1 Pseudomonadota bacterium | reverse complement strand
AGGAATAGCCGGTGCCGAAGTCGTCGATGCTGAGCTGGATGCCCAACAACTTCAGTTCCCGCAGCATCAATTGCACGCGCTCGGCGTTTTCCGCCAGCGCGCTTTCGGTCAGTTCCAGCACCACGCGGGTCGCGTCGAGATGGTAGTGGCTGAGCAGGCGCCGCATCACCGCCGGCATGTTGGTGCGGCGTAATTGCTCGGCGGAAACATTGATCGATACGCGCGGCACGTCATATCCCTGCGTGACCCACGATGCCATCTGATGGCAGGCCGTGGACGCCACCCATTCGCCGATCAGGTCGATCTGTCCGTTCTTCTCGGCCAGAGGGATGAAGCGCAGCGGCGGGATCAGGCCCTCTTCCGGATGTTGCCAGCGCACCAGCGCCTCCACCCCGATCAGACGGCCGCTGGCGATGTCGACCTGCGGCTGGTAGAGCAGGAACAGTTGTTTTTTCTCGACGGCGTCGCGCAGGCCGGATTCGATTTTGAGGCGTTCGTCGGCGGCCAGTTTGAGCGCGTCGGTGAAGAAGTGATGGGTGTTCTTGCCACCATCCTTGGCCTGATACATGGCGCTGTCGGCGTTTTTCAGCAGGGTGTCGACATCGCCGCCATCGTTCGGGTAGAGGCAGATACCGATGCTGGCGCTGGGATAGAGGCTCTGGCGGCCGATCAGGTGGGGCCGCTCCATGGCCTCGGCGATGCGCCGCGCGGCCAACTCGGCGTCCGCGACCGAAGCGGTTTCCAGCAACATGGCGAATTCGTCGCCGCCGAAACGCGCGACCGTGTCCGACCCGCGCACGCATTCGCGCATGCGCCGCGCGATTTCCATCAACAGGTCGTCACCGGCGGCGTGTCCCAGCGAGTCATTGACCACCTTGAAGTTGTCGAGATCGATGAACAGCACGGCGAAGGTGGCCTCGGTCCGCTCACTGCGCGCGATCGCCTGGCGCACCCTGTCATGGAACAACGCGCGGTTGGGCAGGCTGGTGAGTTCATCGTGGGTGGCGAGGAATTCGACCCGGCGCTGCGATTCCTTGACGATGGTGATGTCGCTGAAAATGCCGACGTAGTTGACGGTTCGCCCTTCCGTGTCCTTGACCGAATTGACGGTCAGCCACTCGGGATAGATTTCGCCGTTCTTGCGCCGGTTCCAGACTTCTCCCTGCCACCAGCCCTGGCTTTTCAGGCGTGTCCACATGTCCAGGTAGAAATCCTCGTTGTGTTTTCCGGACGAAAGCACCCCTGGCGTCTTGCCGATGACTTCCTCGGCGGAATAGCCGGTGACCTGGGTAAACGCCTCGTTGACGGTCAGGATGACCTGTTTCTCGTCGGTAACGACGATGCCCTCCCCGGCACGATCGAACACCCGCGCGGCCAGCCGCAACTGGTCCTCGGCGTGTTTGTGTTCGGTAATGTCGACTGACTGGGTGCAGATGCTGTAGACCACGCCGTCATCGCTGAGCAACGGGAAACGAACCGTTTGCAGGTAGCGGTCGCCCAGGGACGGAAAGGCCAGATGATCCTCGAACTCCATCGCCTTGCGTTGTCGTGCCACCTCAAGTTCCTTGGCGCGGAAGTCGTCGGCCATTTTCCGCGTCATCACCTTGGCGTCGGTCTTGCCGATCACCTTCTCCGCATCGACATCGAAAAACGTCTCGAACTGGCGGTTGACGAATTCATAGCGTCCGGACAAATCCTTGAGCGTGATGATCGAGGTCGAGTTGTTCATGATCGACAACAGCATTTCGCGGTTCTTGCGCACCTCGCGCCCCGCAGCCAGGCGTTCGGTGTGGTCGAGCATCACCACGATGGCGCCGCGATTACCGCGCGCCTTGGTGTCGTAGGGCGCGACGTGGAGCAGATAGTGCCGCTCGCTGCTGAACACGGGCGCCTCGACCACCCGGTTGGTGTCAATGGCCAGACTGATGCTGGCCGAGAAATCCTGCATGCCTGGCGGCAGCCGCAATCGGCTCAGGGAATCCTTGATCGAGGCGGTGGAAAGCGAAAACAGCGCCGCCGCCGGGCTATTGAAGCGCAACAAGTCGAGATTCTCGTTGCATACCAGGATGGGGAAGCCGGTCCCGTTCTGAATGTTCTCCAGGTCGATGAGGGTATCGGCGAGTTCGCCGGTGCGAACCTGCAACTCCTCGTTGACCGTGGTCAACTCTTCATTGGTGGCCTGCAATTCCTCGTTGGCGGCTTCCAGTTCCTCGTTCGACGATTGCAGTTCCTCGTTGGCCGCGACGACTTCCTCGTTGAGGGCCTGCATTTCCTCGTTGGAGGTTTCCAGTTCCTCGATGACGGTTTGCAGCCGCTCGCGCGTGGACATGAGCTCGTCTTCGAGTTCGCTGACGTTGCGTCCCGTGGCGCCGGGACTCGGGGAGCCGCCCTCACCCGCAACCTCGACCGACTCGACGGGCGGCAGCGGTTCGAAACAGACCAGAAAGAGCTGGCTGGAGACCCCGCGTTCAAGCGGGTGCACGACCAGGCGAATATCGACCTCGCCTTCCACGGTCTTGATGCTGTGGCGCCGGCCGATGGCGGACTCCTGCTTGTGCGCCGCCTGATGTTGCAGGAGTTGCAGATCGGCCCGCATCTCGCGCCGCAGCAGATATTGCAGATTGAAGTTCGGTTTGCCCGGCGATATCACCAGATAGGCGCTGACATCACCATGCATCTGCAGGATGTCGAAGTTGCCGGTGACGAGCACGGAAGCCGGCACATAACGCCGCACCGCCGCGTCCAGCAGGCGGCGCTCGTCATCCGAAACCGTGGCCTTCACTGTGACACCGCGATCCGAGGTGTCTGGCAAGCGGAAGGAAGGCGCGGTCAGGCGCGATACGCCGACGCCGCGGCGATAGATGCGCGCGCCCTTGTCGACGACTTCATAAAGCGCTTCCTGCTGGAAGATGCCTTCCGACTTGCCCAGGAAAAGGATGCCGCCCTCATTGAGGCCGTAGTGGAATGTGGCCAGCACCTTGGCCTGCCAGTCGTTCTGCAGGTAGATCAGCAGGTTGCGGCAGCTCACTAGGTCGAGGCGCAGGAAGGGCGGGTCCTGGATGATGTCCTGGCGCGCCACCACAACCATGTCGCGCAGATGGCGCGCGACTTCGAGGCGGTTGCCGATCTTCTGGAAATAACGCACCACCAGCCCCGGGTCGAGGTCGGCCAATGCGCTTTCGGCATAAGAACCCTTGCGGGCGACGGTCAGCGCGTTGAGGTCGATGTCCGTGGCAAAAATCTGGATGCGGTACTGCGCCAGGTTAGGGCCCAGGGTTTCGGCGATGAGGATGGCCAGGGTGTACGCCTCTTCGCCGGTCGCGCAGCCCGGCACCCAGATACGGATTTCGTCGCCGGGTTGCTTGCCTTGCAGCATGCCGCGCACCATGGTGTGCAGCGCGCCGAACGACTCCGGGTCACGGAAGAAGGCGGTGACCGAGATCAGGATGTCCTTGCCGAGATGTTCCAGTTCTTCCGGGCTCGACTCGACCAGGGTCATGTAGTCGCTGAGCGCGGTGACATGATTGGCCGCCATGCGCCGCTCGATGCGGCGCCACAGCGTGCCTTCCTTGTAGCCGGAGAAGTCGATGCGGGTTTGCTGTTTGACTTTCATCAACAGCTTCTTCAACGCCGTGGCCGCCACCGGCGGTTTGGTGGCGACGGTCACCGTGCCGTGGGAGCGGGCGATGATGGCGATCTCGGCGGCGATGCCCTCGGGTGGCAGCACCCAGTCGACGCAGCCGGTGTCGATCGCCGATTGCGGCATGCCGGCGTATTTGGCGCTCTGCGGGTCCTGGGCGAAGGTATAGCCACCCGCCGCCTTGATGTCGCGCAGGCCGGCGGCGCCGTCACTGCCGGTGCCGGAGAGCACCACGCCGATGGCGTCCTCGATCTTCTCTCCCGCCAGGGAGGTGAAGAACACGTTGACCGACGGTCGCGGCATGATCTCGCGCGGGCCGGGAATGAGCACGAAACAACCGTCCTTGAGAATCATGTTGCGGCTGGCCGGCACGACATAGATGGTGTCCGGCTCGGGCTGAGCGCCGTGTTCCGCCTCCAGCACCGCCATCGCCGTCTCGCGCCCCAGTAGTTGCACCATCATGCTGCGGTGGGTTGGGGAAAGATGCTGGAGCACGATGTAGGAGATACCGAGATCGGTGGGCAGCGCCCCGATCAGGGTAGAGAGCGCCTCCAGGCCGCCGGCCGAGGCGCCAATGCCGACCAGGTAGGGGCGTAGCGGCATGATCGCCGCATTGGCGGGTTTTTCAACTTGCGGAGATGGCGTTGCAGTGGAAGCCGGAGTGCGACGAGTGGATTTGGGTTTTGCCACACGGGCGGCTTTGACTGTGGTCATCGGGCGATCTCGATTCTGTTCGGCGGTGTCCCGCAAGTGCCCCAGTCGTGCCGGCGCGCGCGCAGATTACCCTACCTGAAGCAAAGCTGGCTAACTGTTGCATCCCGTGTGATTATGTCCCCGTCCGCAGCTGGCCGCTGTTCCGAGCCCGAGACCTGATGCAGCAACTGATTGAGTCGTTTACACCCTCTGGTGAGGCAACAAACGCCAGCCCCGTAGCCGGGTCAAGG
>JAUXXW010000204.1 GCA_030684775.1 Pseudomonadota bacterium | reverse complement strand
CCCTTGACCCGGCTACGGGGCTGGCGTTTGTTGCCTCACCAGAGGGTGTAAACGACTCAATCAGTTGCTGCATCAGGTCTCGGGCTCGGAACAGCGGCCAGCTGCGGACGGGGACATAATCACACGGGATGCAACAGTTAGGGCCTATGGGCAAGAAGGTCGCGCGCCCGAAACGGCCGGGTCTGGTACAGCACTCGGAGCGGCGAGAAGACTGGGTGGTCCTGGGTCAGTTCGTCCACCGCGGCGGCGATGGCATCGGGCGGCAGCGCCGGGTTGAGGCGGGTTAGCGCCGCCCGCAAGCGGGAGGTCCGCACCACCTCACTGTGCGGGTTTCCCGGCCCAGCGTCCCGCCCACGCCGAGGCTTTCCTCCAGCGCCAAAACCATTTGTCAGCCCATCGTAGCGAACAGGCCGATGGCGGGTTGCTCCACCAGTTGGTCTTCGCTGTAGGGGTGGATGCTCATAACAAGGGCAGTGCCGCAAAAGCCAGAATCTTTCGCATGATCGCGTCCACCCGCCTGGAATGAAGTTCGTCATAGGCCACGAGGCCAGGCAGCACGTTCTGGAAATCCGGCATCGCCGCAAGATCGCCAAACTGTGCGGCAAGGTAGGCACGCAAGCCCCGTTCGCAGTCAGAGACGTTCGCCTCGATGGAAGTGCGCCCTTCAACGACATTGATGATGTCTTCGAGGTCGTGGCTCATGAGTGGATCGCCCTGGCCCCGCGTCTTGAATGCTTCAAATTTCGTGGCGAGGAAGGCCGGTGCTGAAATCAGATTGATCGTCTTGCCGCTCGGCAAGACCAGGCGCGTTGCCGAAGCCGCCGCCAGCGGATACCAGCGATTGGAAAAACCCAGCACCGTCTCTCGGTTGGCATCAGGTCCACTTCCACCGGCCCCAGCCGCCAGCGGCAGATGGGCGCCTCGGACGAGACATCGCGCTTGAAGCCGCGCTGTGTGAATTGCTCCTCCAGCGCGTAGTAATTGCGTAGCGCCGCCACCTCGGCGATCAGGTCCACATCGAAGGTGACCCGAGGCGGTGGCGCGGTCGGCGCATCGATCAAAAGACTCGCGGCGCAACCACCGACCAGCACCAGTTCGTCGCGCAGATCGCCCAGCGCCGCCGCAACGAGTTCAACCCGCTGAATATTCGGGTCGGCGGGATTCACAAGCGTTCCTCGAACAGGCGTTGGGCCAGGGCCCGTTCGCGTGCATTGCCGGCGCGGATGGCATCGAACAGCGCCAGATGTTCGTACAGCACGGCGTTGCGCAGCGCGGCTGCGGGCACCGACGGATAGAGTGGAATCAGGGCCATGCCACGCGCGCTTCCCTCGATGGCGGGCCAAACCGGCGCCGGATCGGCCGAGGGGGCGATCAGCTTGTTCAAGGGCGCCGCTGCGTGTGCGGTCGGCACGCCAGCGACCAGCGCACCGCGAACCGGCGGGAACGCATACTTGGCGCCATGAAGGAGAAACTCCTTGAACGCCGGCGTCAGAATCCTCGGCCGGCGCGCCTCGAAGATCAGCAGGCGCGCCGCCTCGGCTCGCTTCAGCGCGCCATGCACCTCGGACATGGACAGCCCGGTAAAGGCCGCCAGATCAGGGTAGGTCGTTGCCTGATCGCGGCAGGCGGCCAGGGCCAGCAGGAGATAAAAATCCTGCGGCTTGAGCACGAGCTGGCGGTTGGGGACTCTGGGCATGCTTTCGATCAGTTGTTTCGCATTTCGCGAAACACGAAACTAATGGATGGGTAAGGGGCTGTCAATACCATTCCGCCGCAGGCTGCGAGGTGGCTTCCACGTCGATCTGACCGGAGAGCAGACGGGGGAGGAGGAGGGTTTGGATTTGGAAAACGAGCATCTGATGTTGCGCGAGGCTGTCGGCAATCAAGGTGGAGAACCTATCTGCTGCTTCGCCTTGCGCATGCGCGTCTGGTGCGGCTGCCAACCCGAACATATCGGCAAACGACATGTCCATGAATGCCTGGAGCAGTCGATGGCTGAAACTACTCGACGTGACCACTACTACGCAATTCGTCTGCTCTGGGAAATGATGGGGCGGTGCGGCCTACACCTCCACCGAACTCTGCGGTGGTGCGTGCTCCGAAACTGCCCAGCAACAGGCCAGGTGATCTGGAGAAGGAACGACTTGTGCCGCACCGTGGCAGCATTTCCGCCGAAAACGATTTGTGACAGAGGTCTGCACATTGATGCCGGCGTGAAAAACGGACCTGCCAGCCATCGGACGGTCACGATTAACACCGGCGTCCCATGCAACAGACATGCTCATTGTCACCTGTGGTGGGCAATCACGAGTACAGGTCATTCAGTTGGGCTTCTACCTCTCGGTAGCGTGGCGTCAGGTGGTGGGGCCGCGTGCACAGCTGCGTATAGCAAAGCTCGTCGCTCCGTTCTTTCCCGAGAAGTGAGTTCATTGCCTCGGCACATGGCCTGAACATGGGCGGCATTTTGCGCGAGCTCAGTTGCATGGCGCGTCTCGGCCTGTTCTCTCGCCATCTGCCTGTCGATTTCCCGGGCTACTAGTCCCGGTACCGGTTGCTTCCCAGCCGCCTTAAGCGTGATTACTGCGGCTTCGATTTTTGCTGGAAACCGGCTTGCTTCCAGGCGTTCGGCTTCGGCTTCATCGTCAGGTGTCCAGGTGATGATGCCGGACGGCCGCACTCGGCGGCGCTTCACCCGCTTGTCTATATGTGGTTGTGGCACAGGGGTGTTTGCCGGTTTTGAACTGCACGCAGCAGCATGGCCGGAGACCGGGGGGGCTGCAACACTGCATGCTGCTGCAGGTAGATCTAAGTTTACTTGTTCAGTAGGGTTTCCCGATACCGGCACCGGTATCGGTCCCGATACAGGGAATCCCGGAGTCGCCAGATACGTTGCTATCGCCTCGACATTGAGGGTGTACTGATAAATCGTGGTGATATTCCGCCCGCGGGCATTCGGCCGCGTCAGCTTGCTGCGCGTGATCCAGCCTATTTTTGCGAGGTGTTCCAGTGCTGCGTCGATGGCATTGCGCCCGATGAGCCCCTGAAGGGCGGCAATCAAGTCCACCCGTGTTGCAACTGGTCGGTCAGCGTGCTCCTGACATCGGTCGCGGAATTCGATTTCTGCCAGGACGGCGGCTGCATCACGACCAACCGCTTTTACCGCCCAGGCATGAATCTGGACGTATCGGCTGCCCACAGGGTGAGGTATCCGCGACGTGCGTGCCATTACCTTTCCCAGCCCGGGGTCACAGTGAGGAAGACCAGGTCACTGTCACATGCCCAGGTATATGCAGCGCCGGCGGTCATGCCGCACCGCGTTTTGTTGCGTGCTCCGCACGCAGGCGCTCTATCTGTTCTTTTTTTGAAGGTCGGCCGCGCCGGCGTGGTGCCAAGGCTGAGGCGCTGCCCTCCGACAGGGCGGCGGGCGACGGCGCCAACCGAGCCTGAATCCATTCCCGTATCGCCTCCGGTGAGTACCTGACCGCCGCGCCGATAGACACAAATGGAATGCCCAGACTCCCCCTGGCACGGTCCCCTCTAAGGGTTGATGTTGACAGCCCTACCAGGCGGGCGGCCTCGTGTTCGTCGACCAGCAGAACGCCAGCGGTGTCGTGTCGTATCGCCATGATGCGCACCCTCCAAAAAAATGTGCGCACGAATTATTTATCAAGCTTCCTGGAAAAAAGGGTGCGAAAAACACCACAAAATGCCCTGTTTTCTCATGCTTGCCATTACTCAGTCGACTCAGGCGATAGCTTCGGTGGCCAGTGGTGACAACATGGCTCATGCTGCACCCTGGCTTATTCCTGGATTGTCACCCACCTGTCACCACGGAGGATGACATGGCAGGAGAAAATCAGAGAACAGCAGGCAATGTATGATAATTAAGTTACTGTTATTTAATGATTATTTGGTGCCCCCGACACGAATCGAACGTGTGACCCTCCCCTTAGGAGGGGGATGCTCTATCCACTGAGCTACGGGGGCGGTGAGGCGGGCGATTCTACCGCAGCCGGGGCTGGCCGAAACCTTGCTTGATGTTGGTTCCGGCGCAGTTCCCGCTTGAAGCCACTGTCATCGGGGCCAATAATCCAGACATTGCCATCCGATAACCGAGTTCACCATGAGCCATCTGACCAAAAAAGACCGCCTCGCCATTCGTGCCGCCCTGGAAGCGCAACGCGCCCATTTTCTTGATGGCCTGAAGACCGCGCTGGCGGAAAACGGCCAGACCCAGTTTGCCGCAGTGCTGGGGCGCAGTTCAGGTGATAGCGCTGATGAAGCGCTGGCGGTGACCTTGGGCAATCTCTCCGCCGCGCGTATGGATCATGAAGTGCGTACCTTGCAGGCACTGGAAGATACGTTCAAACGTGTGGATTCCCCGGAATACGGTTTGTGTGAGGATTGCGGCGCCAATATTCCGGCGGCGCGCTTGGTCGCCAATCCGGTGTCTACCCGCTGTATCGCCTGCCAGGAACGTTTCGAGCATACCCACGCGGGGCAGTCGCACGGTTCCATGTAGGGCGTCGCCACTTGGGGGATAATCCACGCCCGCTGTTATTTCCCGGTGCCCGCGTTTCTGCGCGGGCGCGTCATTTATGCCCCTCGCTATTCTCGACAAACTGGAACTCGCTTTCGGCCATTGGCCGCTTATGGATGGCGCCTCATTGGTCATCGAAAAAGGCGAGCGCATCGGCCTGATCGGCCGCAACGGTGCTGGTAAATCCAGCCTGCTCAAAGTGGTCTCGGGAGCGATTCGCCCCGATGCCGGCGAGTGCTGGTTGAAACCCAGCCTGCATCTGGCCTTCGTGGCGCAGGAGCCCAGCTTCACCCCCGGCCACACGGTGTTCGAGGCGGTGGCGGAAGGTGCCGGGCCGGCGCATGGCCTGCTCGCCGCTTATCACGCCGCCGCCCATCAGTCGGTCAGCGGTGCGGCCGACGACCTGGCGGAACTGGCGCGGTTGTCGCATGAACTCGACGTGCACGATGTTTGGCGTCTGAACAGCCGCATCGATGAAACCATCGCCCGCTTCGATCTGGCCGCCGACGCGCCGGTGGAAACCCTTTCCGGCGGCAACAAGAAGCGCGTCGCTCTGGCGCGTGCCCTGGTTTCCGAGCCGGAACTGTTGCTCCTGGACGAGCCGACCAACCACCTCGATTTCACCGCCATCGAGTGGCTGGAAAACATGCTGGCGGACTTCTCCGGCGCCCTGTTGTTCGTCACCCACGACCGCGCTTTTCTCGACCGCGTCGCCAACCGCATCATCGAACTGGATCGCGGCCAGTTGCGTCCCTACCAGGGCAATTTTTCCGACTACCAGCGCAAGAAGGCGGAACAACTGGTGGTGGAAGCCGCGCAGAACCGTAAGTTCGACAAGTTCTGGAAACAGGAAGAAGTGTGGATACGCAAAGGCGTCGAGGCGCGCCGAACCCGCAACGAAGGCCGCGTGCGGCGCCTGGAAGCCTTGCGCGGGGAACGTGCGGAGCGGCGTGAACGCCTGGGCCAGGTGGGTTTCGCCCTGGATGCCGGCGGCCGTTCCGGACAGTTGATCGCCGAGTTCGAGCACGTCAGCCACGGTTACGGCGACAAAGTGCTCATTCGTGATTTCACCACCCGCATCCTGCGTGGTGACAAGCTCGGACTGATCGGCCCCAACGGCGCCGGCAAGACCACGCTGATCAAGCTCATCCTCGGCGAAATAGAACCCGATTCCGGCCGCATCAAACACGGCACCCGCCAGGAAGTGGCGTACTTCGACCAGTTCCGCAATCAACTGGATGATGACGCCACCTTGATCGACACCATCTCGCCCGGTTCCGACACGGTGGAAATCGGCGGGGTGCGCAAACATGTCATCGGCTACCTGGAAGAATTCCTGTTCCCCGCCGAACGCGCCCGCGCCAAGGTCTCCGCGCTTTCTGGCGGCGAGCGCAACCGCCTGCTCCTGGCCCGCCTGTTCGCCCGCCCGGCCAACATCCTGGTGCTCGACGAGCCGACCAACGACCTCGACATCGACACCCTGGAACTGCTGGAACAGTTATTGCAGGACTACAAGGGCACGGTGATCCTGGTCTCGCACGACCGCGCTTTCCTGGATAACGTGGCCACGCAATCCATTGTTTTTGCAGGGGAAGGTGAGTTGCTGGAACTGCCCGGCGGCTATTCCGATTGGTTGGGCTGGCGCGCGCGGCAAGAGGCGGAAAAAGCCTCCGTCGCCGGTGCCAAGGGGGGCAGGCGAGCCCCAGGGGATACCGTCCCTTCGGGACATAACGCCTGCGCTACAGGGGAGTTCGCCGGCGCGAAGGCGAAAAAATCCGGCCTGAACTACAAGGAACAGAAGGAACTCGAATCCCTGCCCGGGCAAATCGCCGCTCTGGAGACCGAACAGGCCGACCTGGCGCGGCAACTGTCCGACCCCGCCGTCTATGCCGACCACAGCCGCGCCGCGAGCCTGAGCGCGCGCAGCGCGGAGATCGATGAGGCCTTGCTGGAACTGCTGGCAAGGTGGGAAGCACTGGAGGCGAAGGTTTGATGGCGCAATGCGATGCGGACGTAGGTTGGGCAAAGCGCAGCGTGCCCAACGGACCACCGCGATGTTGGGCACGCTTCGCTTTGCCCAACCTACTATGCAACCTCGATGTCTAGCATCCACCTCCTCCCCGATCTTCTCGTTTCCCAGATCGCCGCCGGCGAGGTGGTCGAACGTCCCGCTTCCGCCGTCAAGGAGTTGCTGGAAAACAGCCTCGACGCCGGCAGTCGCGACATCCGCCTGGACCTGGAGGAGGGCGGCATCAAGTTGATCCGCCTGGCCGACGACGGCATGGGCATCGCCCAGGACGACCTGAAGCTGGCGCTGACGCGGCACGCCACCAGCAAGATCGCCAGCCTCGATGATCTGGAGCGGGTCGCCAGCCTCGGCTTTCGCGGCGAAGCCCTGGCCAGCATTGCCTCGGTGGCGCGCCTGACCCTGACCAGCCGGGTCGTGGAGGCCGCCCACGCCTGGAAGGCCGGCGCCCTCGACGGCAAGCTGCATACCCCAGAACCCGCCGCCCTGGCGCGCGGCACGGTGGTGGAAGTGCGCGACCTGTTCTTCAACACCCCGGCCCGGCGCAAATTCCTGAAAAGCCCGCCCACCGAATTCGCCCATTGCGACGAAGCCCTGCGCCGCGTCGCCCTGGCGCACCCGGAATGCGCCTTCACCCTCGCCCACAACGGCCGCATTAGCCGCCGCCTGACCGTGGCCGACTGGCAGGCCAGGGCGCTGGACATCCTCGGCGAAGATTTCGCCGCCGCCGCCCGCACCCTGGACGAAGCCGCCGGCCCGCTACGCCTTTATGGATTGGCCGGCCTGCCCGCCTACTCACGTTCCGGGCGCGATGCGCAGTATTTGTTCGTCAACGGCCGTTTCGTGCGCGACAAGCTGCTCAGCCACGCCGTGCGCGAGGCCTACCGCGACGTGCTGCACCACGAACGCCACCCGGCCTATGTGCTGTTCCTGGAGTTGCCGCCGGAAGGCGTGGATGTGAACGTGCACCCGGCGAAGACGGAAGTGCGATTCCGCGACGGGCGCGGTGTGCACCAGTTCGTGCTGCATGTGCTGGAACGGGCGTTGGGCGCGGGCAGGGAGAAAGGCGACTCCGACGCCAGCGCCGGTGTCTTGGCCCCCCCCTTTTTTAAAGGGGGGCCGGAGGGGATTTCTGGACATGCGCGGGAGTTGGACACCACAAATCCCCCCCCAGCCCCCCTTTGGGAAAGGGGGGAGTCAGGTCGCGCGGGCGCTTACTCGCCTTACGCCGGTCGCGCGCCTTCCGGTCATTCGGCCCAGGAACCCGCCCCCTACTACCAGATGGTGGCCGAGGCGCTGTCGGAAACATCCGAAATCCGAAATCCGAAATCCGAAATCGCTGAGACACCGCCGCTCGGTTACGCGCTGGCCCAGCTCTCCGGCATCTACATCCTGGCCGAGAACGCGCATGGCCTGATCGTGGTGGACATGCACGCGGCGCATGAGCGCATCCTCTACGAACAGATCAAGACCGCATTCGACGCCCGCGCCGTGGCCAGCCAGCCTTTGCTGATCCCGGTGGTGTTCGCCGCTACCGGCCTGGAAATGGTTACCGCCGAGGAGGCCGGGCCGGCGCTTGCTGAAATGGGCTTCGAGATCGCCCCGGTGTCGCCCACCCACCTGGCGCTACGCGCGCTGCCGGCCATGCTCAAGGACGCCGACGGTGAACGTCTGGCGCGCGAGGTGTTGAAGGACATCCACGAATTCGGTTTGAGTGGCGCCATGAACGCGCGCCGCAATGAACTTCTCGCGACGCTGGCCTGTCATGGGGCGGTGCGCGCGAATCGCAGACTGACCGTGCCGGAAATGAATGCGCTGTTGCGCGACATGGAAGGCACGCTGCGCGCCGACCAGTGCAACCACGGCCGCCCCACCTGGTTCCAACTTACGCTGTCCGACCTGGACAAGCTTTTCATGCGAGGACAATAGCCATGAGCAAACCTTTCCCCATTCCGGTGCGTCCGGCGGAAGAAACCCCGGAAGGGCTGGAAACCTCCGCCTGTGCCGGCGCCGAGCCCTATGCCCTGATGGTGCTGGGCGACTCCATGCTGCCGGAGTTCATCGAGGGCGAAATCATCGTGGTCGAGCCGGAAGGCCTGGCAAAAGACGGCTCCTACGTGGTCGCCTTCGTCAACGAGGAATACATCTTCCGCCAGGTCGTGCAGCACCCGGAAGGCTGGATGTTGAAGCCGCTCAACCCGATCTATCCCAACATCCCGGTGGAAGGGCTCTCGGTGGTCAAGGGCGTGGTCATCATGAAGAAGAAGCCGGGCAAGCGCAGCGAACAGAAGTCCTACGACTGACGACGGATTACGTCTGTGCAAGACGCGCAAATCCGAAATTCGAAATCCGAAATCCGAGATAGCCCGCCCGCCCTCTGCTTGATGGGCCCCACCGCCAGCGGCAAGACCGACCTGGCGGTGGCGCTGGCCGAACGCTTTCCGGTGGAGATCATCAGTGTCGATTCGGCTCTGGTTTATCGCGGCATGGACATTGGCACCGCCAAGCCGGATGCCGCCACCCTGGCGCGCGCGCCGCATCATCTGGTCGACCTGATCGACCCAACCGAAAGTTATTCCGCCGCCCGCTTCCGCGCCGACGCTGTGCGCTTGATGAAGGACATTGTCGCGCGCGGTCACATCCCCCTGCTGGTGGGCGGCACCATGCTCTATTTCAAGGCATTGAAGGAAGGACTGGCGGAACTGCCGGTGGCCGCCCCGGAACTGCGCGGCGAACTGGAGGCGCGCGCGAAAGAGGAGGGCTGGCCGGCGTTGCACGCGGAACTTGCCCGCCTCGATCCGACTACCGCCGCCCGTCTGGCGCCCAACGATTCGCAGCGCATCCAGCGCGCCCTGGAGGTTTTTCTCAGCGGCGGCGAACCGCTCTCCGCGCTGCTGGCGCGGCAGGAACAAGCCGCTGATCTGCCCTGCCGTCTGCTGGAAATCGCCCTGATGCACGACGACCGCGCCTGGCTGCATGAACGCATCGACACGCGCTTCAAAGTCATGCTGGATGCCGGGCTGGTGGATGAGTTGCGGGGTTTGCGCGAACGCTACCCGCTCAATCCGGAACTGCCGTCCATGCGTTGCGTCGGCTACCGCCAGGCCTGGCGCTATCTGGAAGGGGAAATCAGCGGGGCGGAATTGTTCGCCAGCGGCGCCGCCGCCACCCGCCAACTCGCAAAACGCCAGATCACCTGGCTGCGCGGCTGGCGGGACGCAATCACACTGGATTGCCGGGCACCGGATTTGCTGGATCGAGTGAGTGGGTTGATCGAACGGGAGGGACTGTAGCGCCGGCATCCTTGCCGGCTCTTTTCAAAGACGCCGGCAAGGATGCCGGCGCTA
>JAUXXW010000184.1 GCA_030684775.1 Pseudomonadota bacterium | reverse complement strand
GACTACCAGATCGAGTACTTGGCCGATCGCACCCGCTTCAAGCGCTTGGCCACCGAGCGTCGGCTGCTTACCGCCACGGTGCGCCTGTGATGATGACGCTGGCGCAGCACATCGCGGCACTCGCCACGCGCATCGGCCAGGAACTGAAGGCCCGGGTGACGCCTGAGCATCCGGGCCTCGCCCGCGCATGGGTGTGCTTTGGCTGGGTGCGGGGTGAAGTCGTGATCCACGCCGGGCACAACGTGAAGAAGGTTATGCGCTTGGCTCCCGGCAAGTACCGGGTGGTCTTCGCCGACCCCATGCCCGACGAGCACTACTGCTGGCTGGCCTTCGCCCGCAACAGCGACAAGACCATGAAGATGGCCGCCGCCCGCGTGAGTTGCGATGACAAGACAGTCGACGACGTCGAACTCGTCTGCGCCACGCCCTCCGGCACGTTGGCCGATTCCAGTGAGATCAACGTCGTGGTCTACCGCTGATGGCCTACACGCAAGAACAACTCGACGCCCTGCAAGCTGCCCTGGCCAAGGGAGAAAAGCGCGTCACCTTCGCCGACAAGACCGTGGAATACCGCACGGTGGATGAACTGAAGGCCGCGATCCGCGAAGTGCAGGCCGATCTGCATCGCCAGGCAGTGGACACCGGCCTGTGGCCACAAGCGCCCCGGCAGATCCGGGTCACCACCAGCAAGGGGTTCTGATGGCCAAGAGAAACACAAGAGTGTCAGCAGGCTGGTTTGGCAAGATCAGCGCCTTGTTCGGTCGCTCCCCTACGCATGAAGCGGCCGGCACCGGACGACGCGCGTGGGCCTGGATGCCGGGGAACCCGGGCGCGGTGGCGGCCATGCTGGCAACCCAGTCCGAGTTGCGCACCAAGAGCCGCGATCTGGTGCGCCGTAATGCCTGGGCGAATGCCGCGCTGGAAGGGTTCGTCGCCAATGCCATCGGCACCGGCATCAAGCCCCAGTCCATGCTGGTGGATCCCGCGCAACGTGAGCGCATCCAGTCGCTGTGGCGGGACTGGTGTGAGGAGGCTGATGCCGCCAGCCTGACCGATTTCTACGGCCTGCAGGCCATGGCCTGCCGCGCCATGCTTGAAGGCGGCGAGTGTCTGGTGCGGTTGCGCCCCCGTCGTGAAGAAGATGGGCTGGCGGTGCCGCTGCAGATCCAGTTGCTGGAACCGGAGCACCTGCCGGTTTCCATGAATACCGATCTGGCCTCGGGCAACGTCGTGCGCGCCGGCATCGAGTTCGACAAGCTGGGCCGGCGTGTCGCCTACCACCTGTACCGCAGCCATCCGGAGGATGGTGCCCTGGCGCCCATGTCCAGTCAGGGGGGGATCGACACCGTGCGGGTGGACGCTGCCGAGATCATTCATCTGTTTCGCCCGCTGAGGCCTGGACAGATCCGGGGCGAGCCCTGGCTCTCACGCGCCCTGGTAAAACTGAACGAACTCGACCAGTACGACGACGCAGAACTGGTTCGCAAGAAAACTGCTGCCATGTTCGCCGGCTTCATCACACGGCTCTCCCCCGAAGACAACCTGATGGGGGAAGGCAATTCCGACCAGAACGGCGTTGCTCTGGCGGGTCTGGAACCCGGCACCCTACAAATTCTGGAGCCGGGCGAGGACGTCAAATTCTCGCAGCCGGCCGATGTGGGCGCGTCCTACGGTGAGTTCCTGCGTATGCAGTTTCGCGCTGTAGCCGCCGCCATGGGCGTGACCTACGAGCAGCTGACCGGCGACCTGACCCAGGTGAACTACAGCAGCATCCGCGCCGGGCTCCTGGAGTTTCGCCGCCGCTGCGAGGCCATCCAGCATGGGGTGATCGTGCACCAATTGTGTCGCCCAATCTGGTCTGCCTGGATGGAGCAGGCCGTGCTGTCCGGCGCACTGAAGCTGCCGGGCTATGCCAAACGTCGGCGGGAATATCTGGCCTGCAAGTGGATCCCGCAGGGCTGGCAGTGGGTGGACCCGCAGAAGGAATTCAACGCCATGCTGACCGCCATCCGCGCCGGACTGCTGTCCCGCTCGGAGGCAATCTCCTCCTTCGGCTACGACGCCGAAGACATCGATCGCGAGATCGCGGCGGACAACGCGCGGGCGGATGCCTTGGGGCTGGTGTTTGAGTCCGACCCCCGGCACGACCAGCCCACCGCCGTCATGCCCTCCAGGAACACACCGGCAGAACCAGCACTTGCCGATCCTGCGTCCGATGCCTTGGCGACCGATCCGGCGCCCCTGATCTGAAAGGTTTCCCCATGCTCTATCCGCACTTGGCGGGACGCATCTTTGGCGTGCCGCTGCTTATCCATCGTCCCAAGTTAGACGTGATTCTCTCGGTCCTGGCCCCCCGGCTCGGACTCGACTGCACCCTGCCACAAGCAGCGCTGCCTTCACCTCGTCCAGTCGCGTCGCCCACGCCCGGCATCGCCATCCTCCCGATCCACGGATCCCTGGTGCGCCGCACCCTGGGGATGGAGGCGGAATCGGGGCTCCTGAGTTATCAGGCTATCCAGTCCGGTCTGGCTGCGGCTCTGACTGATCCCAATGTGGCCGGCATCCTGCTCGACGTGGATTCACCGGGCGGCGAGGCCGGTGGCGTGTTCGACCTGGCTGACCGCATTGCCGCTGCGGCCAAGGTGAAGCCGATCTGGGCCATCGCCAACGAGTCCGCCTTCTCGGCGGCCTATGCCCTGGCCAGCGCGGCCTCGCGCTTGGTGGTCACACGCACGTCGGGTATCGGCTCAGTGGGCGTGATCGCCATGCACATCGACCAGTCCGGCATGGATGCGAAGGCGGGGCTCCAGTACACGCCGATCGTCGCCGGGGCCCACAAGAACGATCTTTCGCCGCACACCGCCATCACCGATGAGGCCCGCGCCATGTTGCAGGCCGAGGTGGACCGGCTCTATGGCCTCTTCATCGACACGGTGGCGGGCCACGGACGCCTGACTGCGGATGCCATTCGCGCCACCGAGGCAGGCCTCTATTTCGGCGACGCCGCTGTGGCGGCGGGCTTGGCCGATGCCGTGGCCACCTTCGACGACACCCTGGCCGAGATGGCCGACTTCCTCACTCCTCGAACCGTGCAGCGCCTCGCTGCGGCACGGGCCGAGGGAGTGACTTCACCCCTGGCAAACCTTGATATGGAGAAACCCATGCATGTCCCTGACCCTGATACCGGAAGCCCTGCCAGCGCTGTTGCTGTCCAGCCTTCTCCTGCAACAGTGGCTGAATCGACCACCACCACCCTGAGTTATGCCGACGCCGTCGAGGTGGCGGAACTCTGTCAACTGGCCGGTGTGCCCGAGCGCACCGCGAGCTACCTCTCGGCCCAGACCCCGGTGGCCAACCTCCGTCGCACTCTATTGGCGCTCCGCGCAGAAGGCCCCGAGATTGCCTCCCACTTGACCCCTGAAGCCATGGCCGCGAAGCCCGAAGCGCTCAAGGACAACCCCCTCATCGCCCAGGCACGCGCCCGTGCCGGAAAGGACTAAACCATGCCCAGCCTGCCCAGCAAACCTCCCATCACCGAAGGTCTCAACCTGGGGGACCTCCTCAAATACGAGGCCCCCAATCTCTATTCCCGCGACCAGGTCACCGTCGCTGCCGGCCAGGTTCTGGCTCTGGGCGCGGTCGTCGGCGTGGTCACCGCATCCTCGAAGGTCAAGGTGGTCGACCCAACTGCTACCGATGGTTCCGAGGTCGCCGCTGGCGTCCTGATCCAGGCAGTAGACGCCAACCTTGCCGACCGGGATGACGGGCTCATCGTCGCCCGCCACGCCATCGTCGCCGACCACGCTCTGGTCTGGCCCACGGGCATCACCGTGGCCGAGAAAAAATCCGCCAGCGCCCAACTCAAGGCGCTGGGCATCCTCGTTCGCAAAGGAATCTGACCATGCCCATGAACAATCCTTTCGACAATCCGGCGTTTTCCATGTCGGCGTTGTCCACCGCCATCAACATTCTGCCCAACAACTACGGGCTTCTGGACCAGATGAACCTGTTACCTATCAAGCCGGTGCGCTTCCGTCAGATCGCCATCGAGGAGAAGAACGGTGTCCTGAGCCTGCTGCCCACCTTGCCGGTGGGTTCCCCGGGCTCGGTGGGCGTGCGCGGCAAACGCACGCTGCGTTCCTTCGTTATCCCGCACATCCCGCATGAGGATGTGGTGCTACCGGAGGAGGTGCAGGGCATCCGCGCCTTCGGCATGGAATCCGAACTGCAGTCCATCTCCAACGTCATGGTCGAGCACCTGCAGACCATGCGCAACAAGCACGCCATCACCCTGGAACATCTGCGAATGGGCGCAATGAAGGGCGTGATCCTGGATTCCGACGGCTCGGTGCTCTACAACCTCTACAACGAATTCAAGATCAACCCCACGGTCGTGGATTTCAAGTTCTCTAACGAGAAATTGGACGTCAAGAAGTTTTGTCTCGAAATCAAACGCCATATGGAACTCATGCTCCAGGGCGAATTCATGACGGGTGTGAAGTGCCTGGTCTCATCGGCCTTCTTCGATGCATTGACGAGCCACGCAACCGTGGCAAAGGCATATGAGAACTGGCAGACAGGACTGGCGCTGCGCTCCGACATGCGAAACGAATTCACCTATGCCGGTATCACCTTCCAGGAATACGTCGGAGAAGCCTCGGACGGCACTGTCACACGCCGTTTCATCGAACAGGGCGAAGGCCATGCATTCCCCCTGGGCACGGTTGACACTTTCGCCACCTACTTCGCGCCAGCCGACTTCAACGAGACGGTGAACACGCTCGGCCAGCCGCTCTATGCCAAGCAGGAGCCGCGCAAGTTCGATCGGGGTACGGATTTGCACACTCAGTCCAACCCGCTGCCCATGTGCCACCGTCCGGCGATGCTGGTGAAAGTCACGATGTCTTGAGCGCTTTCTGGCGTTCCTTGGTGTAGCGGTACCAGGGCTGCGGAGGATCGCCAGCCATGAAACGGGTGGCGGCGATGAAGGTGTCGAGCAGGCACGGGTCGTAGTTGACTCCGTTCTGTCCACACAACTGCTGAAACAGCACGTAGGGGTCTTGCCCCACGAGGTCCATCGGCTTCTGGATGCCGACCTCACGCAGATACCCGGCGACCGCCGGGCCGATGTTGGGGATGGCCTCCAATGCCAATGCGTCCGCCGCCGTCTTCGCTTTCTTCATGTTTCTGATCCATCCCGCAACTTTCAAAACTGAGCGTCATGATAGCCATCGAATCCTTATATGACGCGGCGGCCCGGTCGGGCCTGCTGCAGGAAGCCATCTGGATCCCCGACCTGGGGCCGGTGAAGGCGGCCTGGGTGGAGTTTCGTGCGCCCGACGCCTCCATCCTCGATGGAATCGGGATGTCCACCGACTACGCCATGCGCTTCCCGGCAAGCCACCTTGTCGGCATCAAACAGGGCGACACGGTGGAAATCAGCGGCACGACCTACCGGGTGCGCGAGGTACGGGCGGTGGGTGATGGATCCGAGCACCGCGCCACGCTGAGCAAGCTGTAGGAGGTTTCCATGAATTCCATCCGTGAACGCTGCCTGCAGGCGGTGGCGGGCCTGCTATTGCCCGTCGCCCAGTCTCTGGGCGCAACCTTTCGCCGCTCGCCGACCACGGGTATCAACCGTGAGCAGTCCCCGGCGCTGCTGGTGTTTCCCGAGTCGGACAGCATCGTCGAACGCGCCAACGACCGGATCGTGCGGCAAATGGTGGTTCGTATCGACGCCCTGGCGCGGGAGCAGGTCGGCGCGGCACCCGAGGACATTGCCGACCAGTTGCTGGTGGCGGCGCACGCGGCGCTGTTCGCCGACGCCAATCTCGGCGGCCTCGCTCTCGGCATCAAGGAACTGGACTGCGAGTGGGACGTGGAGGACGCCGATGCCACGGCAGCCCTGATCCCCGCCCGCTACCAGATCACCTATCGCACCTTGGCCCACGACCTTGCCTGCCAGGGATGAGCCATGCCCGTCGTTGAACTCCTGAAACCCCACACCCACGCCGGCCGTGACTACCAGCCGCGCGAGCGCATCGAACTCGACACGGCGCTGGCTCGTTGGCTGGTGGAAGTTGGTGTGGCGCGTCCGGTCCTGGTCAGCGATCCGGACAGACCACCGCACGCCCGACGACGGACGTCATCCATCCACACGCCACCTCCCATTACCCCTTCCAACTCGTCCGAGGAGACATCTTCATGAGTACCTATGCATCCTTCCAGGGCCGCGTCTATCTGGGCAAGCGCGACGTCGCCGGAAATCCGGTCGAAGTCCGTTCGCCCGGCAACGTGGCGGAACTGAAACTCGCCCTCAAGACTGAGGTGCTGGAGCACTACGAATCGCAATCCGGCCAGCGCTCGCTCGATCACCGCATGGTGAAGTCCAAGTCGGCCAGCGTGAACCTCACCATCGAGGAATTCACCCCAGAGAACCTGGCCCTCGCCCTGTACGGCAGTTCCGTCCTGGGCAGCGGCGGCACGGTCACCGATGAGCCGATCGGCGGGGCCGCGCCGGTGATAGGCGACCGCTACTTCCTGGCGCACCCGAAGGTCTCCACCCTGGTGGTGCAGGACAGTGCGGCCACGCCCGCGACCCTGGCCCTGGGTACGCATTACACGGCGGATACCGACTTCGGCGCCGTCCAGTTTCTGGACATCACCGGCCTGACCGCACCCTTCAAGGCCAGCTACGCCTTCGGCGTGGTGACCGAGATCGGCCTCTTCACCCAGCCGCTGCCCGAACGCTTCCTGCGCCTCGAAGGCGTGAACACGGCGGCGGGCAATGCCCGAGTGCTGGTGGAACTGTATCGGGTGGCCTTCGACCCGTTGAAGGAGTTGGCGTTGATCTCCAACGACTACAACAAGTTCGAACTGGAAGGTTCGCTGCTGGCGGATGCCTCGAAACCCTACGACGCGGTGCTGGGCCAGTTCGGCCGCATCGTGCTTATGCCTAGCTAGGCATAAGCACGATTATGTGGAGTAGACGTTTATGCATAGTGGAGGTCCTTTCAGGTTGGGTTGGTAAAGGGATACTGGCGCGCAGCGCTGCGCATAAAAA
>JAUXXW010000177.1 GCA_030684775.1 Pseudomonadota bacterium | reverse complement strand
CCCTTTGAAAAAGGGGGAAGTGCCCTCCGTCAGCGCAACCAGTCCCCCCTTTCCCTAAGGGGGGCCAGGGGGGATTTCTCCACGCGTTGCGCGACCGCGACGGTTGCCAAATCCCCCTCAATCCCCCTTTAGGAAAGGGGGAAGCCCCCTCCGTCAGCACAACCCGTCCCCCCCTTTCCCAAAGGGGGGTTAGGGGGGATTTCTCCACGCGTTGCGCGTGTGCGAGCGGCCGAAAATCCCCCTCGATCCCCCTTTTAAAAAGGGGGAAGTGCCCCGTCAGCGTCGCCCACCCAATAACGATCCCAGCACGCCACGAATGATGGAGCGGCCGAGCTGGCTGCCGATGGCGCGGGCCGCGCTTTTCGCCAGGGCCTCGCCGACCCCCTGGCGGCGACTGCCGCCGCCGCCGAACAGATCGCCCAACATGCCGCCGATGCCGCCGCCCGAACTTTCCGGGGCTGGGGCTTCGGCGCGCGCGCGGGTCGGCGCCGGGGTATCGGCGGCGGCCTGGGCGGCGCGGCCCTTGAGCAACTCGTAGGCCGATTCGCGATCCACCGCTTTTTCGTAAACGCCGGCCACCAGCGAAGTGGCCAGCAAGCGTTTGCGGGTGGCGTCGTCGATTGGGCCGATCTGGCCGCCGGGCGGCACGATGAGGGCGCGTTCGACCACGCCGGGGCGGCCCTTTTCATCGAGGCAGGAAACCAGCGCCTCACCCACGCCCAACTCGGTGATGACGCTGGCTTCGTCCAGTGCGGGGTTGTCGCGCATGGTTTCGGCGGCGGCCTTCACCGCCTTCTGGTCGCGCGGCGAGAAAGCGCGCAGCGCGTGCTGCACCCGGTTGCCGAGTTGGCCCAACACTTTGTCCGGCACGTCGGTCGGGTTCTGGGTGACGAAATACACGCCCACGCCCTTGGAGCGGATCAGGCGCACCACCTGTTCGATCTTGTCCACCAGCGCGGCGGGCGCGTCGTTGAACAAGAGGTGCGCCTCGTCGAAGAAGAACACCAGCTTGGGCTTGTCCAGGTCGCCGGCTTCCGGCAGGTTTTCATAGAGTTCCGAAAGCAGCCACAAGAGCAGGGTGGCGTACATCTTGGGTGCCTGCATCAGCTTGTCGGCGGCGAGGATGTTGATGACGCCTTTGATTTTTCCATCCGCGCGCTCGCTCTGCATCAGGTCGTCGATGTTCAACATCGGCTCGCCGAACAGCAGGTCGCCGCCCTGGCTTTCCAGAGAGAGCAGACCGCGCTGGATGGCGCCGACGCTGGCGGCGGAAATGTTGCCGTATTCGCTGGTGAAGGTTTTCGCGTTCTCGCCGACGAATTGCAGCATCGCGCGCAGGTCCTTCAAATCCAGCAGCAGCAGGCCGTCGTCATCCGCCACCTTGAACACCAGTTGCAGCACACCGGCCTGGGTTTCGTTCAATTCCAACATGCGCGCCAGCAGCAGCGGCCCCATGTCGGAAATCGTGGCGCGGATCGGGTGGCCCATTTCTCCGGCGACATCCCAGAAGGTGACCGGATGCGCCTGGTACCGGAAGTCGCCCAGCCCCAGCTTCGCCACCCGTTCTTCCACCTTGCTGTTGCCGCCGCCGGCCTGGGAAATTCCGGAGAGATCGCCCTTCACATCAGACATGAAGCAGGGCACGCCGATGTTGGAAAACGCTTCCGCCAGGGTTTGCAGCGTCACCGTCTTGCCGGTGCCGGTGGCGCCGGTGATGAGGCCGTGACGGTTGGCCATCTCAGGCAGCAGAAATATCTCGCTGTGGTCGTTCTGGGCGATCAGCAAAGGGGCGGTCATGGCGCGCTCGCGGAAATTAAAGACGCCGGATTATCCCGGATTCCACGAGTGCGGCTCATGTAGCGCCGGCTTCCAGCCGGCTCGTTCGCCTGATCAGAAGTACGTAGCCGGCTGGAAGCCGGCGCTACAACTCGCGGCTGTGGCCTACAGTAAAAGAGACAGGAGAGACGCCGTGACGCCATCACCGGAAATGCAGGCCCTGCTGGATGAAATCCGCGCCGAGGTGCGCGAAACGCGGCTATACACCGGCCGCGCGGCGCTCTCCGAGCGGGTGTTGCAAGCCTTCGCGGAAGTACCGCGCCACGCTTTTCTGACCGATGTTCTCCGCCCCGCCGCTTACGCCAACCGCCCGCTGCCCATCGGCCATGAACAGACCATCTCGCAGCCCTACATCGTCGCCTTGATGACCGACCTGCTTGACCTCGAACCGGACGACATCGTCCTGGAAGTCGGCACCGGTTCCGGCTATCAGGCGGCACTGCTGGCGAAGCTGGTCAAACAGGTCTATTCGCTGGAAATCGTCGCCGCGCTGGCAGAGACGGCACGGGAACGCCTGCATCGCCTGGGCTACGGCAACGTCGAAGTACATCAGGACGATGGCCATGCCGGATGGCCGGAACACGCACCTTTTGACGCCGTCATCGTCACCGCCGCCGCGCCCGATATTCCACCCGCGTTGATCGAGCAACTCAAACCCGGCGGCCGCCTGCTCATCCCGGTCGGCGACCGCTACAGCGGGCAGGATTTGCTGCTGATCGAAAAAGACCGGCACGGTCGGGTGAGGCGAAACAGCGTCCTCCCGGTTATATTCGTACCGCTGACCGGGGCCGAGCCAACACGGCGGCCGCCATGATTCAAACATGGGGAGGCGGCAGAACCGGCCTGGGAGAACGGGCCAGATTCATCAACTTTGGAGCATTGACCATGCGTATCCCACTCGAAGTCACCTTCCGCCACATGGAACCCTCGGCCGCCGCCGAAGCGCGCATCGCGGAAAAAGTCGCCAAGCTGGAACAGATCCACAGCGATCTCACCCGTTGCCATGTCACCGTCGAAGCCCCGCACGAGCATCACCGCAAGGGCAAGCTGTTTCACGTCAACATCGACCTGACCCTGCCCGGCGCCGAATTGCTGATTACGCGCGGCCATAACCATCAGAGCCACGCGCATGAAGATGTCTATGTCGCCATCCGCGACGCCTTCGATGCCGCCAAGCGTCGCCTCGACGACTACGCGCGGCAGCAGCGCGGCGACGTCAAGCACCACGCTTCCCCGGAAGTGCTGTTGGATGCGCCGGTGGATGTGCCGGAATGAGCGGCATGCCGCGCATCCTGATCTTCGCCGGCAGCACGCGGCGCGAGTCGGTCAACCGGCGCCTCGCCCGCGTGGCGGCGGCGCAAGCCACCGCCGCCGGCGCCCAGGCCACCCTTTTGGAACTCGCTGATTACCCCCTGCCGCTCTACAACGGCGACCTCGAAGCCGACTCCGGCCTGCCGGCCAACGCGTTGAAATTGAAGGAAATCTTCATCGCCCACGAGGCCTTCGTCGTGGTCTCGCCGGAATACAACAGCTCCATCCCGCCGCTGCTGAAAAACACCATCGACTGGGTCTCCCGCCCGTTGCCCGAGCAAACCGGCTACGTGCCGTTCAGCGGCAAGCCCGCCGCCCTGATCAGTGCCTCGCCGGGCTTCCTCGGCGGTATGCGCGGCCTGCGCCATCTGCGTGAAGTGCTCAGCGAATTGCGGATGATCGTGCTGCCGCAACAGGTGTCCCTCCCCGCCGCCGACAAGGCCTTCGACAGCGAGGGTCAATTGACCGACCCCGCCACCAGCCGCCGCCTGGATGATCTGCTGGGTGAATTGCTGGCGATGTCGGGACGGCTGGCGCTGTAGCGCCGTAGGTTGGGCAAAGCGCAGCGTGCCCAACATCGCGCCGGTTCGTTGGGCACGCTTCGCTTTGCCCAACCTACGGGCTGCTGGGTGAATTGCTGGCGATGTCGGGATGGCTGGCGCTGTAGCGCCGTAGGTTGGGCAAAGCGCAGCGTGCCCAACATCGCGGCGGTTCGTTGGGCACGCTTCGCTTTGCCCAACCTACGGGCT
>JAUXXW010000176.1 GCA_030684775.1 Pseudomonadota bacterium | reverse complement strand
ATGTACGCAAGGCAACCCGTCCGGAGGTGGCCTTGCAGTCGATCTACACGGCACTGGGGATCGATCCGCTGCCGGGAGGCACCGTGCGATCCGTCGCTTGAACGGCGGATGACGCGGTTGTAGTGCCTGACGGGGAGGGGGCCAGCCGTAGTGGGCTGATTTATAAAGGTTTTTTTGGTGGGCCGTTAAATGTGGGCTGGGAGGTGGAGACCGCCTGGGAGGATCTGAAGTCGCGCGGCGCTGGCTGGGTGGCCGGAGCGCGGCGCGGACTCGCCGCGCTGGACGCGAAATTCCCAGCCGAGCACTTCCGCGAGTGGCTCCGCCTGTAGCCGCCGTGCCGCACGGGTGTCGAAAAACAGCGCGCCACCTTGATCGCGGAACTCAACGCCTTGCCGGCCGAAACACTGGCCACCCCGCGCCGCAGCGGATGTGGGACAAGCGAACGCGCGGACATCGAGCGATGGGCTACAGAATTGGCGAACAGGCAGCGTTACTTACCGGTAAACCCACAGGCCCACAAGCCAACCCGGTAGGCCAACCCGGTCGCAACCGGGTTGCTTACCCGCGCGGCCCGGCCTGCCTAGTCTGGCGGCACGGTCTCCCGCATGGGGCGAGAGGCGGCAAAGCTGGAGACGACCATGAAAAGTGTTCTGCTGTGCATGTTGCTGTCGGTCGGAGTGGCGCGGGCGGGCCAACCGGAACTGGAACGTCCACGCCCTATGCCGACCATTCAGGTAGGCGAAGCCGTCGTCCCGACGCGTACCGCCCGGCCGCAAACCAGTTCGGCGCGCAAGGCCGAGATCACCCGGCGCATGTTCTGGCTGGCGTTGAGCCTGCGCTGAGGCGGCACACCGGCCTCGGCGACGCAGGTTGGGCAAAAAGCGGCGTGCCCAACCCACCGCCAGACTTGCTCAGTACCACTTCTTCCAGCGGAACCACCCCAGCAACAGGGCGATCAGGGCCAGCATGCCGCCGAGGGTGACGAAGTAGCCGTAACGGGTATGCAGTTCCGGCATGTACTCGAAGTTCATGCCGTAGATGCCGGCGATCAGGGAGAGCGGCAGGAAGATGGCCGAAAGCACGGTCAGCACGCGCATGATTTCGTTGGTACGGTGCGCCACGGCGGAAAAGTGCAATTGCACCAGGCCTTCCACCTCATGCTGCTGGCTGCCGGCGAATTTGGCCACCCGACGGATGTGTTCCAGCAGGTCGGTATAGCGGACATACAGGTTTTCACCGACCTCCAGATGGCTGCTGTCGCGCCAGGTGACGAGAGCGTCCTCCTGTTCGTCACAGAGTATTTCCAGGCGCCGCAACTGGCTGCGATGGCCCATCACCTGATACCACTCGGAGAATTGCTTGCGCGGGTCGAGCAGGCGGTCTGCCCAGACCTCCATGTGCTCCGTGAGCGGTTCGCGCAGGGCGAGGAAGCGATCCACCATCGCATTCAGAATCAGATGCATCAGCGCCGCCGGGTCGACGGGCACTCGACCACTCTGGCCGAGCAGGCGCTCCTTCACCCACTTTACCGAGCGGCTCTCACCCGGCTGCACCGTCACCAGCATGTGGCCAAAGAGAAAAAAGGCGATCGGATGGGTGCTGAACTGGTCGTCTTCCATCTCCGGCGCCAGTCCGCGAAAAATCACCATGTCGTAGTGGCTGGTGCTGTCGAAGAAAGACGGATGCGCCGGGTTCAGGCTATCGCGCACATGCCCTTCGTGCAGCGTGCCGCAACCCAGACGTTCCACCGTTTCATGCCAGTTGGCCGCCTGCCCGCGGGTGAAGTCCAGCCAGACAAAGCCCTCACTCGGGCAGGAATCGATTCGATCAAGTTTGCGTGGCGGTGTGCCGACTGGGGAAGCGAGCAACAGGATATCCATCGACAGACCACTCCGGAGATGCGCGGGAATGCCCACATGAAACAGCAAAGCAGAGGCTCTGCCAACCGAGTACCGGGATTTCCCGGCCCCGACTCCTTTAGCCGGGCGGGTCATTCCTGACCCACCACGTCGTCTGACCGGGTCATCCATGCCCCGGCTTGCCCGCCTTCCGCCCGCGCTATCGTCGGCATCCGCACCCATGCCGTCCTGGCACTATCCTTGCTGAAACACCCTTGCGTCGCTACCCGCAACGAACAAGGAGTTCCCATGAAAATCCGCAATCACCGCCTGGCCCAGGATGACGGCACCGCCATTCCCTACCTGGCCAGTCCCAATAAAGGCGGCGTCCTGCAACCGCGTTGGCTGGTGATGCACTACACCGCCGGGCGTAGCGCCGAAGGCAGCATCAGTTGGCTGGTCAACCGGCAGGCAAAAGCTTCCGCGCATCTGGTCATCGGCCGCGACGGCAAGATCACCCAACTGGTCCCCTTCAATGTCGTCGCCTGGCACGCCGGCGCCTCGTCCTGGCAAGGGGTAAGCGGCCTCAACCACTACTCCATCGGCATCGAACTGGACAACGTCGGGCGGCTCGACCACATCGCAGGGAAGTGGGTTTCGCCTCTCAAGATCGTCGTCCCGGACGATCAGGTGCGCGTCGCCAGGCACAAGAACGACGCCCCCGGCACGCCCGCCAGCGGCTGGCAGACCTACACCCCGGAACAAATCGACGCCGCCTTCAGTGTTTCCCAGGCGCTGATCGGCCACTACGACTTGCAAGACATCCTCGGCCACGACGACATCGCCCCCGGTCGCAAGAGCGACCCCGGCCCCGACTTTCCGCTGCCCAGCCTGCGCGCCCGCCTCTTTGGCCGCAAGGAAGACGAACTGCCCATCTTCACCAGCAGCGCCGCGCTGAATGTGCGTAGTGGCCCCGGAACCGAGCACGCCATCCTCACGGGCAGCCCCATTCCGGCGGGCACGCGGGTACAGGCGCTGGAACAGAACGGCCTGTGGTGGAAGGTCGATGTGCTGGACGAGGTGAGCGGCGTGATGGATCTGGTCGGCTGGTGCCACGGCCGTTATCTGCTGGCGGCCTGAACGCTGGTTCGATACACGAAGGAGCATCTCCCTGTACCGAACGGCACAAACGAGGAGTACGTCATGTCATTCGAGCAATTCCGCCCCGACACCACTTTCTACCACCCGGAAAATGCCTATTGCCTGGGCCTGGCCTCCGAACTGGCCTATGAACCGGCGAACAAGATCGCAACGCGTTGCAAGGAGTGGGGCCTGGAGCAAACCCGGTTCATCGAAAGCCCCAAAGCCAGCAAACGCGATACTCAGTTGTTCGTGGCCTCAAACGGCAACCTCGTTGTGGTCGCCTTTCGCGGCACCGAGCCGAAGAAGCTCCAGGACTGGCTGGCCGACGCGAATACCGTGCTGGTTGACGGCCCCTTCGGTGGACGGGTTCATGCCGGTTTCCACCTGGCTCTGGAGAGCGTCTGGCAAACGCTGCTGGACACGCTGGCCGAGATTCCCAAAAAAGGCCAATCACTCTGGTTCACCGGCCACAGCCTGGGCGCGGCCCTGGCGACGCTGGCCGTGGCGCGGCTGCGCGACCAGTTCGACAAACCCGTGCATGGCCTCTACACCTTCGGGCAGCCGCGCATCGGTGATCGCGTTTTCGAGCGGGCCTACGATCAGGACAACGGCAGCCGCAGCTTCCGCTTCGTCAACAACAATGACGTCGTGACCCGCGTGCCGACGCGTCTGATGGGCTTCAGCCATATCGGCACCTTTCTCTATTTCGACCACGACGGCAATCTGAAGAACGACCCGCATTTCTGGTTCAGCCTTCTCGATCGCATCGAAGGGCGCATCGACGATCTCGGCAAGATCGGCACGGATGGCCTCAAGGACCATTTCATGAAGCGCTACCTGGTGAGCCTGGAGAAAAACCGCGCGATCAATCCGTTCTAAGCAAGGAGCCCCACCATGCCCGACAGCAATCCTGATCGTCTTGGCCTCTGCCTCTCCGGCGGTGGTTTTCGCGCCTCGCTGTTCCACATCGGCGTGCTCGCCGCCCTGGCCGAACGCGAAATGCTGCACCGGGTGGAAGTGCTCTCCACGGTGTCGGGCGGCTCCATCATCGGCGCCTATTACTACCTCAAGGTCAAGCAACTGCTGGAGGGCAAGCGCCCCGGCTGCCCGCAACCCGCTCCGGAGTTGTACCGAAAGATCGTGCACGAGATCGAAGTGGATTTCCTGGAGGCGATACAGCGAAACATCCGCCTGCGCCTGCTCACCAACCCCTTCCGCAACATCCAGTTGGCGCGCAAGGACTATTCACGCAGCGACCGTCTCGCCGAGTTGCTCAACGAACACTTCTACGACGCGGTGGCGGGGAAGGAAAGCATCAAGCTGCGCGACATCTTCATCCGCCCGGACGGCGCGGACGTGAAGGCGCGGGACTACAACGCCGACCACGAATACAAGATTCCCGTTCTGGTGCTCAATGCCACCTGCCTGAACACCGGCCATCCCTGGCATTTCACCGGCGCTTATGTGGGCGAGCCGCCGCAACGGCGCGAATTCATGAAAACGGTGGACACCAATGTGCGCCTGCCGCGCCTGAACTTGCAGGACGACTTTTACAAGGACGACCCAAACCGTCCGCTGAGCGACAAGCAGAAACACAAGCTGGCGCAACTCACACTGGCAGACGCCGTCGCCAGCTCCGCCGCGGTGCCCGGCGTCTTTCCGCCCCTGGCCATTCACGACCTGTATGAAAGCGGCGGCGGCGATGAAATCGTGATCGAACTGTCGGATGGTGGCGTCTACGACAACCAGGGGGTGGATGCGCTGTTCCAGAACGGTTGCAGCCATTTCGTGATAAGCGACGCTTCCGGCCAATTGGAGGACGAACGCATCCTCGGTACCAAGTTCTTCCAGGTGGTGCAGCGCTCCAGCGATGTGATGATGAACAAGATCCGCGGCGAAACCCTGTATCGCGTGCGGGCCGGCCAGGAGGTTCAGTCGAAACTGGGCGCGGACGATCCGCTGGTAAAGGAAAACGGTGTCGTCGCCCATGCCTTGATGCACTTGCGCCAGGCCTTCGCCAATACCCCGGAGCAGCCCAATTTCCCGCCGCCGGTGAACCGGCCGGGCGGCCTGGTCTATCGCCTCTCCGGCATCCGCACCGATCTCGACAGCTTCAGCGACGCCGAAGCCAAAGCCCTGATGTACGACGGCTATTGCCTGGCCCATGAGCACCTCGGCGCGGGTTTTGCGCCCATGAGCAACGCCGACTGGGAAAAAGACAAGCACTGGGGCTTCCTGGCGATCCGCGATGTCCTGCTCGACCCGAAGCAGTTGAACTGGCTGCGTGAGCGTCTCCGCATCGGCAGCAAGCAGTTTTTCCGGCCTTTCCGGGTAAAGCCTGTGCACGCCTGGGCCGTCACGCTGGCCTTGCTGGCGGTTCTGTTGCCGACGCTCTGGTGGAGTATTTGCTGGCTTTATGGCCCGGAACCGAATGCCGGAGAGTGCTTTCGGGGCTTTTGCGATCTTGGGCCGCTCACGCTTTACCGGTTCGAGCAGCCCATCCAGGACATTGATCTGCACGATGTCGGCATCGTCCTGGCCCTGCTTGTCACGGCCATCCTGTCCAGGCTTGACGGCGTGGAATCCTGGCTGAAAAAACTCGACGTCCTGCGCAAACTGCGGCTACCCGCCATCGAACTCCCCGTCGGCTTCCTGTTCGGCATCGCCATGCTGGTGGTCGCCGCGGGCATCTGGTTCTACCGCGTGGTTTATGACGCCATGTTCCTGAAAGAGGGACGTGTACCGCGTCGCAAATAAACATGTCCGACCCGACCGCCTCCCCCGGCCATGGCGTATGGCCTCAGTTCCTGCTGGCGCTGATGCTGGCGGTGGGCGCCATCTTCACGCCCTGGCCGTTGATCGGCACGCGGCCGGATCAACCCGTGGCCGGGGTGGACAGCGTCGGCGCGCAACAGGCGGAAGCGCGCCTCTGGCAAGACCCGTTCTCCGCGGTCGCGCGGCATCGGGACAAGTATCCTGGCGACGGCCACGCGCTGGACTGGCTGAGCGAACAGGCGGGAAAGAAATGTGGCGCGAACGAGGATTGCACGGTCACCGCGCTGGGCATCCTGCTGCCGGGTTCGCCCTACGTCGGCGCGGAGGAGTTCCGCCGCCGCATTCGCTATGCCGTGGTTTCCGCCCTGGGCGCGGCCGGCTATGCGGCGGAAGACGCCGAGCACATCGGCTATGTCGAACCCGGCCTGCCCAAGCTGCTGCCGTTCGAGTGGCATACGCGCGAGGCCAGCGACGATCTATCCGTCCAGAAGCGCCATATCCTGCTGCTCTGGCTGGATGAAGCCGCGCTGGGACAACGCCCGCGCGAAGGCGGCCCGGCGCCGCTGCTGGCGCGCATGCGGGACTTGCTGCGGGCGTTGCCGCCCACCTGCGATCTGCATCTGATCGGCCCGGCTTCGAGCGGGACATTGCGGGGCTTGCTGGACGAAAAGGCCGCGCCGGACTTCGCCCAGCGTCTGCGCTGGCACTCCCCTTTCGCCACCCTGGCGCCGGACAAGCTGCAAAGCGGCGCTGGCAGTCTCGATAACGCCTTCGCCGGCCGCTTCGGCGGTTTCACCAGCCGGATCGCCGACGATGCGCAACTGGCGCGGGCGCTGGCGGGTGAGCTGGCGGCGCGCGGTATCGACGGGCGCTGGCCGGTCTGGCGCGGGAAGGAGTTGCCGGGAAGGAACGTGCCCGTGCTGGGAACGGCGGGCATCACCGTGGCCCTGGTCGGGCAGCGTGACACGGCCTATGCGCGCGGCCTCTCGACGGCGCTGGAGGACGCCCTGAAACCATACCGGGTCGAGGTGCTGAAAACCGGCTATCTGCGTGGCGTCGACGGCAAACGGGCGGGCGGCGGCAAGGAAGACCAATCCGGCAAGGATGAAAAGACCGCCATCGAGCGCCCGGAAGGCGATGCCCAGATCGACTACCTGCGCCGTCTGGCGCAAGACCTGTTGCGCCGGCAAAGCGAACTGCAACGCGCGGGCCAGCCGGGGATACGCGCCATCGGCATCCTCGGCGACGACTACCACGACAAACTGCTCGCCCTGGAGGCGATGCGCGGCGCCATTCCGGATGCCGTCTTCTTCACCACCGACCTGGACGCGGCCATGCTGCACCCGTCCGACAACCGCTATACACGCAACCTGCTGGTCGCCTCCGGCTATGGCCTCAGCCTGGCCGCGCCGGCGCAGGGCGACGCGCCGCCGTTCCGCGACAGCTACCAGACGGCCGCCTACGCCACCACGCGCGCGGTGCTGGCGGAAATGGCGGGCGGCACGGCCCATCACGCCGCCTGGCGCCAGGCGCGGCTGTTCGAGGTGGGGCGTAGCCAGTTCGTCCCCCTGAACGCGGCAGCGGGTGGTTGCATGGACTTTCCCGGCCAATGCGCCAATCCCCAGGCTGCCGCCGCCCACGAACTGCCACTGTGGCGGCTGGGCTGGGTGCTGACCACACTGGTCAGCGGCGCCTTGTTGCTGGCGCTGCTCTACCCCGACTGGCGCCGCGCCCTGCGCCAGCCGCGGCGCCGGCGCCGCTGGATCTACGGCGGCGCCGCCCTGGCCTTGCTCACGGCCGTCTTCGTGGCCGGTTTGCCGATGCCGGCCGGCGAGCCGTTCGGCTGGGTGGAAGGCGACAGCGCCTGGCCCACCGAATTCATCCGCCTGGGGGCGGGCCTGCTCGCCCTGTGCCTGCTGGCGCGCGCGCAAGGCAGCATGGCGGCAAGCGCGCGACGCTGCATGACCCGCTACTTCAAGGGCGTGCGGCGGCTCGATTCCGGAGATGACACACGACGCTGCACCCTGGCGGTGTGGCGCGACTTCCTGCGCGCGCTCGGGCACGAACCCCGACTCGGCCTGACCCGCCGGCACGACAGCCGTTCCCTGCTGCGGCGCGCACTGGGTAAACAGTCACTCAAGCCGCCACCTTTCCTGCACAGTGCCCGCCCCTACCTGCTGCTCATCCTGATGTTCTGGGCCTTGGGCGTGGCGATCTTCATGGCCTACGGTTTTCCCCGCGCGCCGGTGCGCGGTTTCACCATGCGCGCGCTGGATTACGGCTTCGCGGTCATGTCGATCTCCGCCTTCCTGTGGCTGCTGGTCTATGTCCTGCGCGTGACCCGCCACGCCATCGTCATGGCCCGCGCCCTCGCCGGCGAAACCCGCTGGCCGGCGCACAGCCTGAATCGCTTCGGCATGCCGGACGCCTGCATGGAATGCCTGTACGACGACTGGATGGATGTGCAACTCCTGGCGCGCGCCACCGAGCCGGTGCAGCGCCTGGTTTATTACCCCTTCCTGATCCTGTTCCTGCTGTTCTTCGCGCAAAGCAGCCTGTTCGACCATTGGGTGGTGCCGCTCTCGCTCTATCTGCTGGTGGGTTTCACTCTGGCCGTGCTGCTGGGATCGGCCTGGCGCCTGCGCCGGGTCGCGGAAAACGTGCGCTCGGAAGCCCTGCGCCGTCTCGCGCGCTACCGCATGCAACTGCTGGGAGAAGGTGAAGGCGGCCTGGTCAGCCAGGTCGATGAAATGGTGAGCCAGATCCGCGCCATCAACGTCGGCGTCTTCGCCAACCTGAGCCAGCAGCCGCTCGCCCGCACGGTGCTCGGTTTCCTCTCCGCCATTTCCGGCTTGAGCCTGCTGGAGTACTTCAGCCTGAGCGGGATTTAGCACCGTAGCGCCGTAGGTTGGGCAAAGCGTGCCCAACATCGCGACGGTTCGTTGGGCACGCGCAGCAACGCCCAACCTACGTCACTTCATGGTGGCTGACGACCATGCCCCGCGCGCGGGTTCGCGGCTCAGGTAAATGCCGTGAAGAACAGCGCGAACACCCCGCTGGCGACGCTCAGGCTGCCGAACATGACCGGCAGCCCCACTTTCAGCCAGCGGATCGGGGTGATGCGGGCTTCCGGCAGGCGGGCGCGCTCCGCTTCGGCGATGCAGATGACGTTGGCGGTGGCGCCGATGTGCGTGCCGTTGCCGCCCAAACCCACGCCCAGAGCCAGCGCCCACCACAGGGGCGTCACATTCACGCCCTGCTGTTCCAGGGCGGCGACGATGGGAATCATGGTCACGGTGAAAGGGATGTTGTCGACCAGGGCACTGAGCAGGGCCGCCACCCACATCAGCAGCAAAGCGGTGGCCAGCAGATGGCCCGGTTCCCGCGCGTAGGCGGCGAGTTGGGCACCGACCAGATCCAGGAGACCGGAAGCTTCGACACCGCCCACCAGAACGAATAAAGCGGCGAAGAACAGCAACACCGACCATTCCACCTTGCCCATCAGCTTTTCCGGGTCGGGCCGCAGCCAAGCCAGCGCCAGAGCCAGACCGAGGAGACTGACGAAGGCGGGGTACCAGTGCAGGGTATGGTGGATGAAGAACAGCACCACGACACCCGCCAGAACGATGACGATGCGCTTCAGGCCGCGCCGGTCGCTGATCGCCTTGTTCTCATCCAGATCCACCACCGCCGCCACGTCCACCGTCCGCAGTTCGTGACGGAACAGGAACAGCAACAGGAACAGGGTGAAAACCCACACCGGCAGGATGACCGGCACCATGTGGACGAGAAAGCGCACGAAATCGATACCGCCGGCGCTACCGATCATGATGTTGGGCGGGTCGCCCACCAGAGTGGCGGCGCCGCCGATGTTGGACATCATGGCCTCGGCGATGAGGAAGGGGGCCGGGTTCAGGTTGAGGATGCGGGTCACCAGCACGGTCAGCGGGGCGAAGATGATTACCGTGGTGGCGTTGTCCAGAAACATGCTCAGCACGCTGACCGCCGCGCACAGGTAGGTCAGCAGCAGACGCGGGCTACCCTTCGCCAGCTTGGCCAGGCGGATGCCGAGATACTCGAAGGCGCCGGTGGGGCGCAGCATGGCCACCAGCATCATCATGGCCATGAGCAGAAACATGGTGTTGCCGTCGATCGCCAGCAGGGCCGCCTCCTGGCTGTAGAAACCGGACCATCCACCCAGCATCACCATGACCACCGCCCCCAGCAGGGCCGCGTAGGCGCGGTGCATGACCTCGGAAAAAATCAGCACATAAGCCACCACCAGGATGCCCAGCGCCACCCCCATATCGGGGGTGAATACCGCCATGCTCATGGCCGGGCCGCCTCGGTCAGGAGATGCTGGGCCAGGCTCATGATGCTGATCGCCCCGTGATACTCGTCCCCATCCAGGATGAAAATGTAGGTGGTGTCTTCCTTTTCCATGATCGCCAGGGCCTTGCTCACCGGCGCGCTGGAATTGACCCTGGGAAGGCCGGGCAGAATGAAATCGTCGATGGTCCGGCTGAGAATCTCACGGCCATGGATCTCGGGCAGACGCAGGTGCTCGATGCCGTCGCCCAGCATGTGGGAGTGCTGGATCAGATAATCCGGCAGGCACGTCATCTTGAGGATGTGCCGGATCGAGGCCTTGCCGGTAATACGACCCGAGGCGTCACGGAAGGGAATGCCCGGCATCTGGACCCGGACGCATTCCCGTACCAGATCGGACACCAACATGCCGGGTGCGGCCAAGGTGGTGGCGATGGCCAGATCGCGCAGGCTCATGGCGCTAGTCTCCGGGGAAAGTGTGGCGTGGCGGCTATTTTGCTCCGCCGTCTCGACCTGAACTGACAAGGCCTGAAGGCGTGCCGGCGACACACCTTCAGCGCCGTAGGTTGGGCAAAGCGAAGCGTGCCCAACGAACCGTCGCGATGTTGGGCACGCTTCGCTTTGCCCAACCTACGGCACTACCGGAGTGGGTGGGTGTGTTAACCCGATAAGCACGGTTCGTATCAGGCCTTGCCGACCAGTGCGTCGATTTCCGCTTCCGCGTCGAACCAGTCCTGCACCTCGTAACCCGCTGCAAATCCGCGCTTCTCGGCGCGATGGTAGGCCGCGGTGGCGATCCAGCGCTGGCGTTCCTCCGTCGAGGGCGCGGCGGGTTTGTCGACGAGCTTTTTGGCGGCGGGCGCTTTCTTCTTGGCTTCGCTCGCGGGCTTGGCGGTTGCGGCTTTGGCTGCGACGGGCACCTTGCCGACAGCCTTGGCGGCGGTTTTCGCGGGAGTGGCGCTCGCGGCCTTGGGCGCGGCGGCGGCCTTTTTGGGCTTGCTTGCTTCCGCCACGGCGGCAACGGCGGCTGGTTTGGCCGTTTTGCCGGCGGCGGGTGCCTTGGCGGGGGCCGCCGCGGCTTGCTTGGGCTTGGCTGTTTCCACGACGGCTACGGCTTTTTTCGTGGTTCGCTTGGGGGCTGCTGTTTTTTCTTCGGGCACGATGTTTTCTCCTACGGGAAGACGGGTGGTATGTGGCTACGGTGGGCGTGGCGAGGATAGCGGAAAATCACGGCGAATCTTTACTCCTCTTTCAGTCGAGGCAGACGAGCATCCCGCATCAGGCATCGCTGAGTTGTTCGCGGCGGGTGTCGAGACCGGAAAGTTCGAATCTGGTTTCTTCCAGCGGCATGAACCTGGCGCAAGCCGACTTTGCGATTGCGCCGGGAGTCGGGATAATCCCGGCCCACCGAGGAGTGCTGCAACGGCCATTCCGTCAGGCTCGGTTCAATACCGCGCTCGCTTGTTCAACCTGTGCCGGGCACGGGACGTCAGGTGAGGGTGATGCGATTCGTTCCACACCACCTCCCGCGCAACGGTAATAGGGGGCCAACATGCAATGGGCTGAAGTGCTATCCGACAAGTCGCTCAGAGACCTGCCGTACAAGATCGAACTCGACAAATGGGGGAACCTGGTCATGAGTCCAGCCAGTAATCGGCATGGCCGGCTGCAATCGGTGCTCGCCGCCCTGTTGGAGAAACTGCCGCAAGGACGCACCCTCATCGAGTGTTCAGTCGCCACCCCAGAAGGGGTAAAAGTCGCCGATGTCGCCTGGTTTTCCGACGCCTTTTTCGACCGCTTCGGCTACGAAACCCCCTACCCGCGCGCGCCGGAAATCTGTGTCGAGGTACGTTCCCCCTCCAACTCCGAGGAAGAGCTGCATTTCAAGACCCGCCTCTACCTGGGAGCGGGCGCCAGGGAAGTGTGGATCGTCCTGGAAACCGGCGAGGCGCGCTTTTTCGGTGCCGAGGGCGAGCGGGCGCAATCCGAATACGGCCTCGACCCCAGGCCGCTGCTCAATCACTGAGGCGCGCGTCATGCAACTCGCGGAAAAACATAGCTTTAGCGAAGCCGAATACCTCGCCTTCGAGGAGGCTTCGCCCCTACGCCATGAATATGTCGGCGGCGAGGCCTATGCCATGTCGGGTGGGACCTTGCGGCACAACCGCATCTCACTCAATACAGCCTCCTTGCTGCTCTCGCGACTGGCGGGCAAGCCCTGCCAGGTCTTCATGAGCGACGTGAAACTCCACGTCGCCCGCGACCGCGCCTATTACTACCCGGATGTAATGGCCACTTGTTCCGAACAGGCCAGCGCTGCCAATGAATCCCAGGTGGTGAACGACCCGGTGCTGGTGATCGAAGTCATTTCACCCAGCACGGAAGGGACCGACCGGCGCGAGAAGCTACACGCCTACCGCCATCTGCCCTCTCTCCAGGAATACGCCCTCATCAGCCAGGACACGCAACAGGTCGAGATCTACCGCCGCCAAGGGGATATAGGTTGGCTCTACATCACCTATGAACCCGGCGACGTGGTGGAATTCGCCGGCGTCGGCGTGGCGCTGCCCATCGAAGAGTTGTACGCAGGTACCGACGTGGCTTGAAAGCGAAGTAATCGGCCCGCAGCCGCAAATCGAATCCCTACTGTAGCGCCGGCTGATAAAGCCCCTACCCTTCGGTAATCCTTGCTGGCGTTTTTTTATGGCTCTGTGCGCGTTGGGCGTTGAAATCGTGGTGAACGTGGCCGCACCTACCCCCCCCCCTTTCCCAAAGGGGGGCTGGGGGGGATTTACGCAGGTGGCGGCTGTGCATGCGCCGCTAAATCCCCCTCACTCCCCCGTTGGTAAAGGGGGAAGGTGCCCTCACCAGCGCCTGTGCCAGCATCAACGCCCAACGCGCACAGAGCCTTTGATACCCCGCCAGCAAGGATTACCGAAGGGTATAAGCAGGGACTTGGCCGCCGTCTTTTGGCGGCTTAGTCCTTCGCTTAGGGGCTTCATCAGGGGCTTTATCAGCCAACGCTACAGGGAAGATCGCCCTACTTAGCCTGGCCAGGCTGCGCAAACTGGGCGCCCACCTGCAGAAGCAGCAAGCGTCGTTCCTCGCTCATCGCCCGGAAGCACTGGAGCAGCAATTCCTCGGCTTGGTCAGGGAGGTGAACCGCCAAGTGGGCCGTCTCCCCCTCCGCCAATGCGTAGAGCTCCGATACCTTGATGCCGAATTCAGCGGCAAGCGCTTGCAGAACCGCTTCACCAGGCCGGTATTTGCCCGCCTCGATTCGTGAAATGTTGGTTGTCGATGTACTCACCCGCAGCCCCAGTTCCTCCTGGGACCACTTCCGCCGCTCACGAAGCGCTTTGATTGTGCCGCCGATATTCATGTGGCGAATATGCGAACAAGTTGCGCAATCAGCAAAATCAATATGGCTAATTTGCGCGCTGGTATTGCTCTATTGGTTATATCCGGCCGCCTATCAGGCTAAATGCGTAAGGCAACCCTTGTTAAACCCATCGGGAGAATAAAATGCTTCGTACCAAATTGATCGTTTCAAGCCTCGCCACCCTGTTGCTGGCCGGCAGTTCTGTTGTGGCGCTGGCCGCGGATAGCGGCTGGTATGCCGGCGTGTCGCTGGGGCAATCCAAGGTTGACTCCGACGCGAGCCAGCTTAAATCCGATCTTGAAGCGCTCGGTGCGACCGGCGTCGCGGCTTCGGTGGACGACTCGGACACCGGCTGGAAGCTGTTCGGCGGTTACCAAGTGAACAAGAATTTCGCTGTCGAGGCGGCTTATGTGAATCTGGGCTCCTTCACCAGCAATGCCACCTACGCCACCCTGGCGGGAAGCCCCTATCGCTCGAAAACGGATGGGGATGGTTACCTGCTCTCCGTGGTGGGCACCCTACCGGTAAACGAGACGTTTGCTGTCTTCGCCAAGGCGGGCGTTTTCGCCTGGAACCTTGAGGCAACTGCGTCGACCACGCTGGCCTCGGCCAACGCCAGCGCCGATGGTACTGACATGGCCTACGGCCTCGGCGTGAACTGGCGGATCAGCAAGCAGATGGGCCTGCGGGCCGAGTGGGATCGCTTCCAGGACGTTGGCGGCGGAAACAACTTCAATAAGCACGACGTCGATCTGTATTCACTGGGCGCCGTATTCCACTTCTGACAGGCAACACTCCCTCTCGCGCAGCCCGGTCTTGCCGGGCTTTTTTTTTGGGTGCGTCAGCATGGCATGGGGAAAAATGACCGAGCAGGAACGCCGGGAAGACGAGGCACGCTGGGTGCATTACCTGGTCGAGGGCCAGGCGATCGAGCAGGAGCGCGTGATGGCCTGGCTCGATCAACTCGCCAAGGGCCGGCGCGATCCACCTGAACCCGCTTTGCGATCCACGCGGGAGCCCGGATAATCCCGCCCCACCGAGGAGCGCTGCAACGGTTGTCCGTCAGGCTCGGTTCAAAACTGCGCTCACCTGTTCAACCTGTGCCGGGCACGGGTGCGCCAGGTGAGTGCGCCCCCCCCCGGCCGCAAGTTCAAGGAGTTCGCATGAACGCAGTGGCTACAAACTTTACCGATTACATAGTCGCCGACATGGCCCTGGCCGCCTGGGGCCGCAAGGAAATCCGCATCGCCGAGACCGAGATGCCCGGCCTCATGGCCATCCGCGAGGAATACGCCAAGAGCCAGCCGCTGAAAGGCGCGCGCATCACCGGCTCGCTGCACATGACCATCCAGACCGCCGTGCTGATCGAAACCCTCACCGCGCTCGGCGCCGAAGTGCGCTGGGCTTCCTGCAACATCTTCTCCACCCAGGACCACGCCGCCGCCGCCATCGCCGCCATGAACATCCCGGTCTACGCGGTCAAGGGCGAGTCGCTCACCGAGTATTGGGATTACACCCACCGCATCTTCGAGTGGCCGGACGCTGGTTACTCCAACATGATTCTCGACGACGGTGGTGACGCCACCCTGCTGCTGCACCTGGGCGCCCGCGCCGAGACCGATCTTTCCGTCGTCGCCAAGCCGACCAGCGAGGAAGAAACCATCCTCTACGCCGCCATCAAGGCCAAGGTAGCGACGGACCCGACCTGGTATTCCACCCGCCTGGCGCAGATCAGGGGCGTGACCGAAGAGACCACCACCGGCGTGCACCGCCTCTATCAGATGCACGAGCGCGGCGAACTCAAGTTCCCCGGTATCAACGTCAACGATTCCGTCACCAAGTCCAAGTTCGACAACCTCTACGGCTGCCGCGAATC
Source organism: Pseudomonadota bacterium (assembly GCA_030684775.1). Lineage (GTDB taxonomy): Bacteria > Pseudomonadota > Gammaproteobacteria > Burkholderiales > Thiobacillaceae > PFJX01. The sequence continues at coordinate 5,425 of JAUXXW010000176.1, read as the reverse complement.
CCTGGTTGACGGCATCAAGCGCGCCACCGACGTGATGGTCGCCGGCAAGGTCGCCCTGGTCTGCGGCTACGGCGACGTCGGCAAAGGCTCCTGCCAGGCGTTGCGCGCCCTCTCCGCCCAGGTCTGGGTCACCGAAGTCGACCCGATCTGCGCCCTGCAAGCCGCGATGGAAGGCTACCGCGTGGTCACGATGGATTACGCCGCCGACAAGGCCGACATCTTCGTCACCGCCACCGGCAACTACCACGTCATCACCCATGACCACATGGCCAAGATGAAAGACCAGGCCATCGTCTGCAACATCGGCCACTTCGACAACGAAATCGACGTCGCCGGTATCGAGAAGTACGAGTGGGAAGAGATCAAGCCCCAGGTCGACCACATCATCTTCCCCGATGGCCACCGCATCATCCTGCTGGCCCAGGGCCGCCTGGTGAACCTCGGCTGCGCCACCGGCCACCCGTCCTACGTGATGTCCTCCAGCTTCGCCAACCAGACCATCGCCCAGATCGAACTGTTCCTGCATCCGGAGCGTTACCCGGTCGGCGTCTACACCCTGCCCAAGCACCTGGACGAAAAAGTCGCGCGCCTGCAATTGAAGAAACTCAACGCGCAACTGACCGAACTGACCGACCAGCAAGCCGCCTACATCGGCGTGCCCAAGACCGGGCCGTACAAGGCGGAGCATTACCGCTATTGATCCACCCCGGAAGCCGGCGCTGTTAAAGCCGGCTCTAACAAGAAAGGCCGCTCAAAAGAAGCGGCCTTTTCTTTTCATACCCTCAACCCCGTCACCACCGCGCCCAGGGTGAGGGACCGCTTCCAGGTGAAATTCCGAACCGCCCTGGGGCCATCGGCGCCCGCGGGAAGTCACCGGCCAGCGGCGTAACCGGGCCTGGCTGCCGGAGTGATCGCCGGGAAGGGCGGGTAGTCGGCCTCAAGAGCCATCCAATGCATCTGCATGGCAACCCGAGTAGGGCGGAAAAGCGAAGCGCCTTCCGCCGAATGCATCCCATCAGCACACTGCCATAGTGTCAGACTACCGGCGCAACCGCATTCCTGGCGGGACTGCCGCAAATTGCGGCCGGGCAGGGTGTTGAAGATCTACCCGCCGGAGAGCGGGGTGTGTGATGAACCGTACTTCATTCGGCGGAAGGCGCTTCGCTTTTCCGCCCTACGCGTGCTATTCGAGCTTGCCCCTCTTCATTGTCTATGCGGCCTTCGCGACGCCCTCCCGGCACTGTGCTAGCCTGCCAATCACCCTGAATGCATGGAGCATGATCATGACAACAGTGCAGATCACCTTGCCTGACCAACTCGCGCAGGAGGCACAGCGTGCCGGACTCTTGTCATCGGTGCGGCTGGAACAGTGGTTGCGTGAGCAACTGAAAACACAGCAAGTCGACGCATTATTTACCGCACTGGATCGCATGGCTGAAGTCGATGAACCGGCGACCATGTCGCCCGAAGAAGTCGCCATCGAGATCGCCGCCATGCGCGCCGCGCGGCGCGTGGGCGACAGCAACTGAGCCTTTGTGCCATGCGGCCGGTGCTCGACACCAACGTGGTCGCATCGGCCATCCTCTGGGGAGGCTCGCCACGCCTATTGCTACAGGCAGCGCGCGAGAAACGCATCGCGCTCTACACCAGTACGCCCATGCTGGCTGAACTCAGCGACATCCTCGCGCGGCGCAAATTCGCCCGAAAGATTGCCGCCTCCCTCCTGACCATCGAACAGCTCGTCGATGGCTATGCGCAACTGGCCGCCCTGGTTCGGCCCCCAGCGTTGGCAGGCATCGCTCCCGATGCGGACGATGACGTCGTGATTGCCACCGCGCTCGCGGCGAAAGCTGATCTCCTTGTCACCGGGGATAAGCCGCTGCTATCGGTAGGCGCGTATCAGGGTGTCAGGATTGCCAGGGTCATGGAAACCATCCAACTGATCGAGACGGGAAATAAGGCATGACCACCCGTGCCGATCTGTAGATTGGTCTTGGATGCACCAGGGAATATCAAGCTTGGCCCCTTCATTACTCACGAACCGCCCAGGGGGCAATCGACGACCTCGTCGGCATCGGCGCCCCGCAGGAAGTCACCGGCCAGCGGCGCAACCGGGCCTGGTTGGCGGATGGGATATTGACCACGATTTCCGACGCGGGGACGGAGGGGTGATGCTGTCAAGCGACACCAGCTATGCGAAAACGCGGACGATGCGGCCGAGATCGAGTCGGCCTATGACTTCTACCAGCAGAACCTTGACCCGGCTACGGGGCTGGCGTTTGTTGCCTCACCAGAGGGTGTAAACGACTCAATCAGTTGCTGCATCAGGTCTCGGGCTCGGAACAGCGGCCAGCTGCGGATGGGGACATAATCACATGGGATGCGGCAGTTAACAACCTCGGCACCTACTGCGTCGGTTCTCCTGGAGTCCGTCCGGAAAACGACCCGATGCGGTCAAGGCCGGCCTACCAAGAATATGGGCCGAAGCGATTCGGCCCTTTATTTCCTCAGTTCTCGTTGGACGCTGAGACGGCGCTTTCCCCCTTTCTCAAAGGGGGGACAGGAGGGATTTCTGAGGCAGCCACTCAGGCAAACGTCGCTAAATCCCCCTCATTCCCCCTTTAAAAAAGGGGGAGGCCACTCCCTCAGGCGCTTTCTGTCGCATCACCAGTTAACGGAAAAAGAGCCTTTGGAAAAGGGGGGAACTCGGGTCTCGCCGCTGCCTCTCCGTGGAGACGCCGTTATATGATCGCCGCCATGAAAAAGCCCGCTCCCCTCCTCCGCCCCACCCACCCCGATGACGTCCCGGCGCTGATCGCGCTGCAGCGCCGGGTCTATCCCTACATCCCGCACTGGACGGAGAAGAAGTTCCACAATCAGTTGGAGGTCTTCCCGCAGGGCCAGATCATGGTGGAACTGGAGGGGCGGCCGGTGGGCTGTGCGGGGTCGATGATCGTGTCCTGGGACGAGTGGGCGGGGCCGCATACCTGGAAGGAAATCACCGCTTCCGGCACCTTCGACAACCACAACCCGGAGGGGCATACGCTTTATGGCGCCGAGGTGTTCGTCGACCCGGACCTGCGCGGCCATGGTCTTGGACACCTGCTCTACGAGGGGCGCAAGGCGTTGTGCCGGGCGATGAACCTGAAACGCATCATCGCCTGCGGCCGCCTGCCGGGTTACCACAAACACGCCGACACGCTGACCCCGGAGCAGTACGCGCAGAAGGTGGTGTGGGGCGATTTTCGTGACCCGGTGCTGGGCTTCCAGTTGCATGAGGGCTTCCATTACTGCGGCGTCATCGAGGGCTACATTCCCGAGGACAAGGAGTCGCTCGGCAACGCTTCGCTCATCGTCTGGCTGAACCCGGATTACGACCCGGCGCGCCCCACCCTCATTCCCGAAGGAGCCCCGTCATGATTGCCCGCATCGCCGCCGTCCAATACCTGCTGCGCCAGATCGACGACTGGCAAGGTTTGGAGAAACAGGTTCGCTTCGTCATGCAGGCGGCCGGCGACTACAAACCCAATTTCGTATTACTGCCGGAAATCTTCACCACGCAACTGCTGTCCTTCATGGACACCCGCGACATCCACTCGGCGGTGCGTGAGATGCACGAATACACGCCGCGCTACCTGGATTTGATGCGGGAACTGGCGCGGAAATGGAAGGTTTTCCTGATCGGCGGCACCCACCCCACCCTGCGCGACGGCAAGCTCTACAACACCGCTTACCTGTTCACCCCGGATGGCGCCGTGTACGAGCAGGACAAGATCCACCGCACCCGCTGGGAGCGGGAGAAGTGGGACACCGACCACGGCGACAAGCTGAACCTGTTCCAGACCCCCTACGGCAAGATCGCCATCCTCATCTGTTACGACATCGAGTTCCCCGAACTGGCGCGCATGGTCAGCGAGGCGGAGGCGGACATCCTGTTCGTGCCCTCCTGCACCGACGACCGCCAGGGTTTTCTGCGGGTGCGCTACTGCTGCCACGCCCGCGCCATCGAAAACCAGGTCTATGTGGCAATGACCAGCACCGTGGGCAGTCTGCCGGTGGAAGGGCTGGGCGTGCACTATGGCCAGGCCAGCATCCTTTCACCGTCCGATTTCCCCTTCGCCCGCGACGGCATCGCCGCCGAGGGCACGCCCAACATGGAGCAGATCGTGGTGGCCGACGTGAACCTGGAAGCTCTGTTGAAGAACCGCATCAGCGGCACCACCATCCCGCTCTACGACAAGCGCAAGGACATCTACAACCGGCCGGTCGAGATCGTCACGGTGAAGTGAGGCGGGGCGTTTTTCCCCAGCGCAACTCGGTTGCCTCTCCGCCGGGGTGAAAGCCGGGAGGAACCCCGGTCACTCGCTCTTTTCCGCGAACATGCCCGCGCGCGCGCCTTCGCTCACGGCGCGCACGGCGGGATGGGCGATTTTTCGCTCCACCGAGATGGCGTAGAAGCGTTCCGTGATCTCCCGCGTTTCTCCCAGCATCACCACGCCATACTGGCTTTCCACTTCCTGGCGCGTGACTGAGGGGGCGGGAAAAACGCCGGCGCCGCCCTTGCCGAAGGCCTTCATCAGCGCGCTGTCATCGAATTCGCCGACGATGCGCGGGCGCAGGTTGCAGCGTTCCAGCCAACGTGTCAGCGGCGCGCGCAGGGCGCTGTCCTCGCCGGGAATGAGCAGGGGCGCGCCATCGAGTTGCTCCGGGAAAGTGCCGGAGAGGCGCGCGGCCAGGTCGGGCGTGGCGAAGAAACTGACGCCACATTCGCCCAGGGGGTGGCTGTACCCTTTCACGTCCATGCCTGGCGGCATCGGGCTGTCGGCCAGCACCATGTCCAGACGATGCACGGCCAGTTCCCCCAACAGGCGGTCGAGCCGGTCTTCCCGGCACACCAGACGCACCGGTTCCGGCAAGGAGAGCGCCGGGGCCAGCAGTCGGTGGGCGATGGACTTGGGCACTACATCGGCAATCCCCACCCGGAACGGAAAGGCTTTTTCCTCGGGGTGGCCGCGCAGGGCTTCCTCCAGTTCCGCGCTCACCTGGAACAGTTCCTCGGCATAAGACAGCACCAGCCGCCCGGTATCGGTCAGTTCCAGCCGTCGCCCGGTACGGCGGAACAGCGACACCCCCAGCCTTTGCTCGAACAGCGTCAACTGGCCGGATAGCGTCTGCGGCGTGAGATGAAGTTTTTCCGCCGCGCGGTTGACCGCCCCGGCCTTGGCCACGGCAAAGAAATAATGGAGGTGTTTGAAATTGAGCATGGAAAGCCTGTGATGAACCTGGAAACAGCCGTTGCCGGAATGAAAAGAGTCTGAATGCCCGGCGGTTATTGGGATTTCGAGAGGGTGTCACCCGCCGCGTGAGTAGACGTAGGTTGGGCAAAGCGCAGCGTGCCCAACAACCCGTCGCCATGTTGGGCACG
>JAUXXW010000174.1 GCA_030684775.1 Pseudomonadota bacterium | reverse complement strand
GCTGCGCGTGCCCAACATGGCGACGGTCTGTTGGGCACGCGCAGCGACGCCCAACCTACGGCTTTCCACCGTGCGGATGTCACGGGCGCGCTCATTCCCGCGCGGGAGGGCTATCAGGCCAGGCCGAATTTCTTGATCTTGCGCCACAGGGAAACCCGGTCGATTCCCAGCATTTCCGCGGCCTGGCCGCGGTTGCCGCGGGTGTGTTCCAGGGCGCGGCGAATCAGTTCCGCTTCCTGGCCCTCCAGGGTGGGAAACGTGCCGCCACCCTGGGGCAGCACCCTGGCCTGGGCGGCTCGCGCGGCCTCGGGCAGTTGCGCGGCTTCCAGCGCGCCGCCCGGCGCCAGGGCCACGCCCCGCTCCATCATGTTGGAGAGTTCGCGCACATTGCCCGGGTAGTCGTATTCACCGAGCAGGCGCAGGGCCTCGGGTTCGATGTCGGCCACCGGCCGGGCCATGGTGAGGGCGTGTTTCTTCAAGAAGTAATAAGCCAGCAGGGGGATGTCGTCGCGCCGCTCGCGCAGGGGCGGCAGCACCAGGTTGACCACGTTGAGGCGGAAATAGAAATCGGCGCGAAATCGCCCCGCCGCCACCGCTTCCTGAAGATCGCGGTTGGTGGCGGCGACGATGCGCACGTCCACGGCGATGGGCCGGTTGCCGCCCACGCGCAGCAGTTCACGCTCCTGGATCACGCGCAGCAGCTTCACCTGCATGGCCGGCGACATTTCCGCCACTTCGTCCAGGAACAGGGTGCCGCCGTCCGCCACCTCGATCAGGCCGCGCTTTTCCCGGTCGGCCCCGGTGAAGGCGCCCTTGTCGTGGCCGAACAGCTCGTTGGCCAGCAGTTCCTCCTGCAGGGCGCCGCAGTTCACCGCCACGAAGGGGCCATCGCCGCGCTTGCCGTGGACATGGACGTAGCGCGCCATCAGTTCCTTGCCGGTGCCGGACTCGCCGGTAATCAGCACGTTACAGTCGGTGGCCGCCACCTGCCGCGCCACTTCCAGCAGACGCTGCATGGCCAGGTCCTGGGTGATGATGTTGACGCTGCCCTGGTAACCCTCGATGCGCCGCTTGAGCGCCCGGTTTTCCCGTTTCAGGCGGGCCATGTCCAGGGCGCTCTTCACCACCTGGCGCACCTCGTCGAGACGGTAAGGCTTGGCGATGTAGTGGAAGGCGCCTTCCTTCATGGCCGCCACCGCCGAATTAAGGGTGGCGTGGCCGGTGATGACCACGGTTTCGCTATCCGGATGCAGTTCCCGCGTCCGCTTCAGGATGGCCATGCCGTCCACCTTGTCCATCATCAGGTCGGTCAACACCACGTCGAATGCCTCGGACTCCAGGGATTTCAGGCCGGCCAGGCCGCTCTGCCGCGCGGTCACGGCATAACCCTCCTTGCGGAAGACGTGGGCCAGGCTTTTCAGGGCGGCGGCCTCGTCGTCGACGATCAGCAGGGACGGGGTCTCGGTTTCATGCATGCGTTTCATCCTGAATTCGGCAAGGCAGCCAGAGGGTGAAGCGGGCGCCGGCGCCGGCGGGGGTTTCCGCCGCCACGCAGCCACCGTGTTCGCTGACGATTTCCTCCACCACGAACAACCCCAGGCCGACACCGTGCGCCTCGCCATGTCCCTTGCCCCGGGTGGTATAGAAAGGGTCGAAGACGTGGGGCAAGGTCTCGGCGGAAATGCCGGGGCCGTCATCCTGGATCTGGATGACAGTGACGCGGCGGTCCTCGCGCATCTCCGCCACCGCGCCCGCCAGGCTGGCTTCGGTGCTGGGGCGGCTGGTTCCCCAGGTGGCGCGACGGGCGCTGATCGTGAGGCGGGTCGCACCCGCGTCCAGCGCATTGCGCAGCAGGTTGATGAACACTTGCTGCATGCGCTGCTCGTCCACCCACACCGCGAGATCGGGTTGCAGTTCCAGGCGCAGACGGTCCGCAGCCGGTCTGCGCTTGCCCAGCAGCAGCAGGCTCTTGTCCAGCACTTCTTCCAGGGCCACCCGCTGCGGCTGGAAGTCCTGGCGCCGGGCGTAATCCAGCAGGGTGCGCACGATGCGACGGCCCCGCTCGGCCTCGGAATCGATCTGGGCGACCCAGGCGCGGTTGGGGTCAGCCTCGGCCATCTCCTCCGCGAGGATCTGGGCGGCGGAAGAGATGTTGCCCAGGGGATTGTTCAATTCATGCGCCACGCCCGAGGCCAGCACGCCCATCGAAGACAGCTTTTCCGCGTGCAACACCTGGCGCCGGCGTATGTCCAGTTCTTCCAGCATGCGGTTCAGGGCCTGGGTGAGGGAGACGAACTCGCGATCCCGGGAAGGCGCGACGAACTGGTTGAAGCGCCCCTCGGCCAGGGGTTGCAGTTCCGCTTCCAGTTCCCGCAGGGGGCGCGCCACCACGCGGGCGATCCCTTGTCCGGCCAGCAGGCCCAGCACCACCACAGCCAGGGCGAAGGCCATCATCGCCCGGGTGGATTGCTGCACCGAATCCACCAGGGCGGCGCGTTCCTGGCGGCCCAGATGCTCGGCGGTATTGGAGATGTCGTGGCCCGCGGCGCGCACCGACTTTTCCTTCTGGACATCCAATGCGCCGGTCACATCGAACTGCCGGCGATAGCTCTCCAGAGCCCGGGCCAGCAGGGTCAGTTCGGCGGGCGGCACCAGGCTCTGAAACAGGCCGCGCCGGGCGCCCAGATCGGCGGCGATGCCATCCGCCAATTCCAGGGCGGCAAAACGGTCGGCCGGATCGCGGTAGAGGAAGTAGTTTTTCTCATGGCGGCGCATCTCCAGCGTTCGTTCCCGGAAATCGGAAACCGCCACGCCCTCGGCGATGCGCTGCTCCAGATAGCGCAGATCGGCATACACGATGGCCATGAACACCACGCCCAAAAGGGCGAGGGCACCATAAGCCAGACCGATCTTTCCGCGGATGCTCCGCATGTGTTTCTCTTTGCAACATAGGTGTTGCGACTTTTAACACCTGCCTGGAACCCGCGCAATCAGCGGAAGGCGACCGCGACCACCGGAGAAAGGTTGCATTACGCAACACGCCGCTCGCGCGGCCCGAACGAACAGACCATTTATATTCAATGACTTACAGAAATAAATAGGCTGGCACGGCGCCTGCTAAAGGGAACTACCCCTTTATTGGAGCGAAGCATGAAAAAACTCGGCCAGCGCCTGAAACAAGCCCTTGCCGCTCTGGCGACGGCGGATGCCGGTGAAATGCTGAGCCGCCGCCAGATGACGCGCGTCCTCCACGGTCACACCGAACATGGCGGCCCCACCGTTCCTCCCCGCCGGCAAGTCGCCCTGTGGGCCGGCGCCACCCTGTCGAAAGCAACCCTGGACTATGCCCTGTCGGCCTGCAAACGACTGGATGCCGGCCTCTCCGTATTGCATGCGTGGGGCGCCGATACCGCGCGCCTGCGTAAATCCCTGGGCGATGGCGCCTTCCAGTTGGTCGCATTGAGCGGCCGCCCCGAAGCCGCCCTGCGCCACTACATCGTCACCCATTCCCAGGTGGCCTTCCTGGTGCTGGACGGCAACGACCACGCCGCTCAACTCCTGGCCCAGCGCGCCGGCAACCCCGGCGTCCCCATGGTCGTGGTGACCGGCGAGCGCGCCGACAAGCCCACGTGCGCATCCCATCCCGCCATGCCTGTGCACGCACTGGGCTGATCCCTTTCATTACATCGGAGCCAAACATGTCCCATCCCGCAAAACCCTCGCTCTTGCCGACCCTGACCTTCGGCGTCGCCAGCATCGTGCTCTTCTATTTGCTGTTTCATTTCTCCGGCCACTTCGTGGACTGGGCTCTCCGTACCACGCACGGCGAGAAAGCCCTGTTTCTGATCCCGGTGGTCGTGGCCTTCGTGTTTTCTTATTTCCATGGCCAGTTCACCGGCCATTTCTGGGAAATGCTGGGCCTGCGCGCCGCCAAGGTCAGTGTCGTCACCAAGAAAAAATAACCTTTCAGGAGCAATCAAGTGGATAGCACTCTCTTTATCGACATCAATCTCTATACCGCCACCGCCTTGTTCGTGGTGGGCTTTGTCGGCGGCATGGTCTCCGGCTTCATCGGCTCGGGCGGCGCCTTCGTGCTCACCCCGGCCATGATGACCCTGGGCGTACCGGGCATCGTCGCCGTGGCCTCCAACATGTGCCACAAGTTCCCGAAGTCCCTGGTGGGCGCCATGAAGCGCCACAAGTACGGCCAGGTGGACATCAAGCTGGGCCTGATCATGGGGGTGTTCGCTGAAATCGGCGTGCTGATCGGCAAGCATGCGATGACCAGCGTCAAACACGCCTTTGGCGACGTGGGCACCAACTTGTACGTTTCCGTGGTGTTCGTGATCGTGCTCGCCGTGGTCGGTGGTTTCGTGCTGCGCGACGCCTTCCGCATGATCAAGCGCGAGAAGGAAGGCGGCGACGACATGCCCCATGAAGTGCCGAAACTGGCGCGCTGGGTGCAGTCGATCCACATCCCCGGCACCATGATGTATTTCAATGCGCTCAAGGCAAAAGTCTCCGTGTTGTTCATCGTGCCTCTGGGCATCGCCACCGGAATGCTCGCCGCCACCATCGCCGTGGGCGGTTTCATCGGCGTGCCCGCGATGATCTATGTGTTGGGCGCGCCGGCGCTGATGGCCTCCGCCACCGAACTGGTGATCGCCTTCGTCATGGGCATGGGCGGCACCATGCTCTACTCCATGGACGGCGTGGTGGACATCCGCCTGGCCATGATCATCCTGGCGGGCTCCCTGTTCGGCATCCAGATCGGCGCCATCGGCACCACCTACGTGAAAGACTCCCTGGTCAAGTTCGTCATGGGGCTGATCATGATCATCGTGCTGTTCTCCCGCTTCTTCTATGTGCCGGGCTATCTTTCCCACCTGGGCCTGATCGATCCCATGCGGGAATCCACCATCGACACCCTGAAAGTGTTCGGCGACGTCACCCTGGTCATCGCCCTGGCGGTCGGCGGCCTCACCATCATCGTCGCTCTCATCAAGGGCATGGCCGCGCACCGACGCAGTCAAGAAGCCCAGGGCACCCTGGGCAACGCATAAGGACAACGCCATGAACCCAAACAACATCAAGCAGATCCTGTTCGCCACCGACGGCTCGGAATACGCCGTCGGCGCGCAGAAGGCAGCCATCGCCCTGACCAAGCGCTGTCACGGCGAACTGCACATCATGAGCATCATGCTCACCACCCAGGACCTGGAAAGCGTGGGTACCCAGAACATGCGGGAAGAGCGAGAAAAGGAAGTCCAGGCCCGACTCGACAAGGCCGCCGAGGCTGCCCTGGCCGAGGGCGTTCCCTCCACCCTGCACCTGGTCTACGGCCAGGAACCGCAGCAGGAAATCGTCAATACCGCCGCCGAAATCGGGGCCGACCTGATCGTCCTGGGACGGCGCGGCACCCGTGGTCTGGCCCGTTCCATGGTGGGCCACGCCACCGCCTACGTGGCCGGCCACGCCCCTTGCAACGTGCTGGTGGTGCCGCGTGGCGCCGAGGTCTGGCACAAGCGCATCCTGCTCGCCACGGATGGTTCCGAACATAGTGCCGCCGCCGGCGAGACGGCGGTGTCCGTGGCCAGACAGTGCGGTCTGCCGGTCACCGTGGTTTCCGCCACCACCCGCAGCCACAGCGAGGAACGCAAAGCCGAGGCGAAAGCCAGCGTGGAGCGCAAGGTCGCCAAATTGAACGCGGCCGGCATCCCGTGCGCCGGCCTGGTGGCTGAAGGCCGGCCCGACGAGGTGGTGATCGAAACCGCCGACAAGCAGGACGCCGATCTCATCATCGTCGGCAGCCACGGCCGCACCGGCCTGATGCGCCTGATCCTGGGCAGCATCTCCGAGCGCATCCTGGGACAGGCGCAATGCCCGGTGATGGTCGCGCGTTCGGGCGATTGATCGACGTCGCCCCCGCCATCTTCGGTGGGGGCTCTTCCAACGATCCTGGCGTCTCGTGAACCCTTACTCGACGTTTTCCGATGAGCAAGCCGCCTCGTCTGAAACATGAACCTAGAAACCTCAGTTGAACGCGCC
>JAUXXW010000227.1 GCA_030684775.1 Pseudomonadota bacterium | reverse complement strand
TGTTCCAGGTGATCAGCCAGCGCTATGAGCGTGGCTCGACCGTCATCACTACCAACCGGGCCTTCAAGCAGTGGCCCGAGATCTTCAACAACGACAGCACCCTGACCTCGGCCTTGCTCGACCGCTTGCTGCATCACGCCGAGTCTGTCGTCATCGAGGGACACAGCTACCGTATGCGGGATCAGGCCGACGCCTGATTACCCCCCCCGCGTTTGCCGCCGCTGACCACTCCAGAGTGGTCAGCGGCTTGTCATGGGCTCCCAACACCGCCCCAGGCTTGCCCCCCAGTGCGGGGCTGGGTCCCTCCAGTTTCATGTCGTCACGTTTGCACCGGTTTCACGGCGGCGCGGACAGGGGGTTACCGGGTCATTCGCGCGCGCGCAGGGTCGCCAGGGCGGTTTCGTAGTCGAAATGCTCGATCTGCCGCAGGAGTTCGTCGCAACGGCCGCCCAGCGCGGCATGCAGTAGCGAACGAGAATCCGCGGCCAGTTGCCCGGCGCGGGCATCGCTTTGCGCCAGCAGGCGTTCCAGTTCGTTCATTACCTGTACCAGGCGGACGGGATCGACGGGGATGGTGGTCGCTTCGACCGGTCGTTGCGGCAAGGCCAGAATCGCCGCGGCCAGGGTGGAAAGTCCCGCTTCGATGTCATCGATCAAACCATCACAGTCGCTTCCCGGCTGCCTCAAGGCTGCTTCAAGGCGCGCGATCTGATCTGCCAGGCGATGGGCTCCCAGGGTCGCCGCCACGCCCTTGAGGCTGTGCGCCAGATGGCGCGCCGCGTCGAACTGGCTGGCCGCCAGGTGCTCTCGCAGCCGCGCCATGTCGCCACCGTGCGATTCGGCAAACAGGCGCAGCAGGCTTAGATATTTGTCCGCCTGGCCGCGCAGTAGCGCCAGCCCCCTGGCCGGGTCGAGGCCGGGCAGCGTGGTGAAGCGCGCCAGGGTGGCGTCCAGAGGCGACGCTGTTCCCGCCGTGATCGGCGCGGGGACGGCCTCCCTTGCCGGCAGCCATTGCAACAACGTGGCAAACAAGGTTTCCGGGTCCACCGGCTTCGCCACGAAGTCGTTCATGCCGGCCGCCAGGCAGGCGCGACGGTCTTCGTCGAAGGCGTTGGCGGTCATCGCCAGGATCGGTTTGTCGCCCCAGGCCGGCAGGGCGCGGATCGCCCGCGTGGCTTCCAGGCCGTCCATGTTAGGCATCTGCACGTCCATCAGGATCAGCGCGTAGTCGCCCGCCGCCGCCTTCTCCAGGGCCACCTGGCCATCCTCGGCGGTGTCCACGGCGAGGCCCACGGCGTGCAGCAGTTCCAGCGCCACTTCGCGGTTGATCAGATTGTCTTCCGCCAGCAACAACCGGGTGCCGGCATGGCGCCGGCACAGTTCCGCCTCGGCTTCCGGCTCGGCGGCGGCCACGCTCGGCATGACCCCGTGGCCGCGCGCCAGAATCACCGTGAACCAGAAGGTGCTGCCCTTGCCCGCTTCGCTCTCCACCCCGGCGTCACCGCCCATCATCCGCGCCAGATGGCGGGTGATCGCCAGGCCCAGTCCGGTGCCGCCAAACCTGCGGGTGGTGGAGGCGTCCTCCTGCTCGAAGGCGACGAACAACCTGGGCAGGGCGTCCGGGGCGATGCCGATGCCGCTGTCCTCGACCTCGAAGCGCACCTTGAGTCCGGCATCGCTTTCCTCCAGCAGCTTGGCGCGCAGGGAAATCGTGCCGTGTTCGGTGAACTTGATCGCGTTGCCGGCGTAATTGAGCAGGGCCTGACGCAGCCGGGTGGGGTCGCCGCGCAGCCACAGGGGGACGCTGTCGCCATCCACTTCCACACGCAAACCCTTGGCCTGGGCCGCGTCGGAAATCATGGAGCGGACATGGTCGAGCACGGCGCCCAGGGCGAAATCGCTCTGCTCCAGTTGCAGCTTGCCGGCCTCGATCTTGGACAGGTCGAGGATGTCGTTGATGACGGAGAGCAGATGGTGGGCGGCGCTGTCGATCTTGCCGAGTCGATCGGCCTGTTCCCGGGTCGCGCCCGCCCGTTGCAGCAAATGGGTGAGGCCGAGGATGGCATTCATGGGGGTGCGGATCTCATGGCTCATGTTGGCCAGGAAGGCGCTCTTGGCCTGGTTGGCCGCTTCCGCCTGGGTCTTGGCGACCGTCAGCTCCGAGGTGCGCAGTTCCACCAGGCTTTCGAGGTGGTGGCGATGCTGCTCCAGCTCGGCGCCGATGCGTTTCTTCTCGGTGATGTCCTCCTTCACCGCGACGAAGTGGCTGACGCGGCCATCCGCCTGGCGCAGGGGGGTGATGAAGGCCAGCTCGACATATTCACTGCCATCCTTGCGTTGATTGATGAACTCGCCTTGCCAGGGGCGGCCCTGGGCCATGGCTTCCCATAGTCCGTCGTAAGTTTCCTTGGGCGTCCTGCCGGAGTGCAGCAGGCGCGGGTTCTGCCCGATCACGTCCTCGCGGCGGTAGCCGGTGGCGCGCAGGAAGCTTTCGTTGACGTACTCGATCTCGGCGTTCAGGTTGGTGATGACGATGCTCTCCGGGCTCTGCTCCACGGCCAGTGAGAGTTTGCGTATCTGGTCCTCGGCCTCCAACCGCTGGGTGATGTCCTGGAAGGACACCACGGCGCCGACCTGTTCGCCCTCCGAAAACATCGGCGTGGCGGTCATTTCCACGGGAAACAGACTGCCGTCCTTGCGGATGAACCACTCCGTCTGGCTACGCACCTGGCCATCGCGCAGGGTCTTGAAGATCGGGCACTCGGAGCAGGGGTAGGGCTCGCCGTTCGGGCGGTGGTGGTGGAACAGCTCGTGCTGGTTCTGCCCCAGCATTTCTGCTTCGCTGAAACCCAGCATGGTCAGGGCGGCGGCATTGACGAAGGTGCAGAGGCCCTCCCGATCCATGCCATAGACCCCCTCGCCCAGGGCGGTCAGCACCGCCCGATGCCGCTCCTCGCTCTCGCGCAGCGCCCCCTGCTCCTGTTTGTGATTGGTGATGTCCTGCGCCGTGCCCAGTACGCGGATCGGCCGGCCGTCGGCGTCGCGCACCAGCTCACCGCGGCCGCTGATGATGCGTACCGCGCCGTCGGGATGGACCACCCGGAATTCGAGGTCGTCGGGCGGTTCCCCGTTTATGCAGGCCTCTATCCACACCCGCATCGCCACCCGATCATCCGGATGGATCAACTGGATAAACGCTTCCGGGGTGGGGACGAAAGACTCGGGCGACACGCCATAGAGCCGATAGGTCTCCTCTGTCCAGGCGATGGCCTCGATGGGCAGATCCGCCTCCCAACTGCCGATGTGTGCGATGCGCTGCGACTCGGCCAGCAGCTTGCCTTGCCTGCGCAGCGTCTCACTGGCCTGGCGGGCGGCGGTGATGTCGCGGGCGATGCCCAACACACCGATGAGATGCCCGCCAGCATCGAACATGGGGGTCTTGATGGTGTCCAGCAGCTCGCGGTGGCCATCGTCGGCGAAGGCCACTTCCTCTTCGTTGCGGGTGGGCTTGCTGGCGGCAATGGCAGCGCGATCCTTGGCGCGGAAATGGTCGGCCAGTTCCTGGTCCACGAAGTCGTAATCGGTCTTGCCGAGAATATCCGCCTCCCTGGCCCCGGCGTAGCGCTCGAAACGGGCGTTGCATGCCAGGTAGACGCCTTCCGGGTTTTTCAGCCAGACGATGTCCGGCAAGGTCTGCAAGAGTGTCTTGAGGAGGCCGCGCTCATGCGCGAGATCGGCTTCGGCCAACTTGCGCGCGGTGATGTCCAGGATCAGGCCGATGACCGCCCGGCGGCCCTGATGGTCAAAGGCGCGGCCATGCACCTCGACATCGATGCGGCCGCCGTCGCGGCGCAGACCGGTAAAGGTGTAATGCGCGTCCAAAAGCTCGCCATCGAGGCGGCGGCGGATGTATTCGGCCACCCAATCGCGGTCTTCCGGACAGACCAGGTCGGCGACCGCCACCCGGTCGATCAAGGCCTCCGGCGCGTCATAGCCGAAAATGGCGGCGAACCCCGGATTGACATAGCGGAAGCGATCGTCCTGGATGATGTAGATGCCGGCCAGGGATTCCTCCACCAGCGCGCGGAAGCGGCCTTCACTCTCCCGCAACGCCGCTTCTGCCTGTTTGAGTTCGTTGATGTCGCGGGCGATGCCGAACAGGCCGATGACCTTGCCATCGGCGTCGCGCAAGGGGCTTTTGCTGGTCAGATAGGCGCGCGTGCCCTGTGCCGTGACGAGATTCTCCTGAAAGGTCAGGCTGCGGTTTTCCGCCATCACCGCGCGGTTGTCGGCCTGGAGTCGTGCGGCGAGTTCGGCGGGGAAGATCGCGCTTTCGTCCTTGCCCAGCACCGCCGACGCCGCCTTGCCGCTGAGCAGCTCCGAAGCCCGGTTGAACAGGATGAAGCGATCCTCGCCATCCTTGGCGAAGATGCAGTCTGTGGAACCCTCGGCGATGGCATCGAGCAGTTGCAGGGTGCGCAAGTGTTCCGCCTGCGCGCGCCGGGACGCCTCCACCTGACGGCGGGCGCGATGCAACCATTCGGCCAGCACGCTGACGATCACGCCGTTGACGATGAGGATGCCCCACTGAAACAGGTCATGCAGGGCGTCGATCCCGAGAACAGCGGCCGGGGGGATGAACCAGGCCGACGCGCAAGCGGCGATGAAGGTCGCGAGCAACCCCGGCCCGACGCCCCCGAGCAGGGCGCTAAGCACGATGGGCAGCATGAGCAGAATCAACAGCGGCCGCTCACCGAAGGACGGTGCCAAGGTCATCCGCGCCAACAGCATCGCCACGGTAATCGCCACCGCGAAGACATAGACCGACCAGCGCGGCCCGTTCATCGCGGGCAACCGGACCGGGGCGACAACGGGCACATCAGATGGCTTGAGGGTCATGGGAGGCGCGCTCTACGAACAAATAACGATCCATCGTCTCGGCGGCGGGTTTCGCTACCGCGTCGACAATGCAATGACCATTTAAAAGAAACGATGTGGCCGCGATAGCGCCGCCATCAGTACTCCGGGCATATCGGCCATCCAACGGCAATCTTGAATCGTTCGGGGCGTTGACGACGGCGCTTCGTGGATGTCACAAGCGCGCCGCGCCACCTTTCTCACTTCAACCCATAGCGCGCGAGCTTGCGGTACAGCGTGCGCTCGCTGACGCCGAGCAGGTCCGCCACGGTTCCGCGGTGGCCGGCGTGGCGGGCGAGAAGGTCGCGGATGTATTCCTTCTCGGCCGCTTTCAGGCTGGGGTCGGAGCGCTTCGCGCGCGGCGCGCGAGGCAAGGCGGCGGGCATGATGTTGGGCAGGTCCTGCTGGAACACGATGTCCTCCGCGCCGATCACCCCGTCGCGGCAGTGCAGCAGCGCGCGTTGCAAGAGGTTGCGCAACTCCCGCACGTTGCCGGGGAAGGCGTAGTTCTTCAGTTTCTGGATGGCGGCCTTGTCGAGATGGCAATGCGTGTGGCCATGGCCGGACAGGCGGGCGAGCAGCACTTCGGCCAGGGCGGGAATGTCCTCGCGCCGCTCGCGCAGGGCGGGCAGGGAAACGTCGATGCCGGCGATGCGGTAGTAGAGATCCTCGCGGAAGCGGCCTTGATCCACCCAATCGAGCAGGCTGCGGTTGGTGGCGGAAACCAAGCGCACATCGGCGCGCAGGGTGACGGTGCCGCCGACGCGGCGGAATTCGCCGGTTTCCAGCACACGCAGCAGCTTGGCCTGCTGGGACAGCGGAATCTCGGCGATTTCATCGAGAAACAGGGTGCCGCCGTCGGCCAGTTCATACAGCCCTTTCTTGAGCGCGGCGCTGCCGGTGAAGGCGCCGCGTTCGTGGCCGAACAACTCGTTTTCGAACATCGCCTCCGGCACCGCCGCGCAGTTGATCGCGATGAATTGTTTGCCGGCGCGCGACGAACGTTCATGGAGAAAGCGCGCCGCCAGCTCCTTGCCGACGCCGCTCTCGCCATACAGCAGCACGGAAGCCTCGGATTCCGCCGTGCGCGCCAGATTGTCGATGCAGGCCAGGAAGGCCGGAGAGTGGCCGACCATGCGCATTTCTTCACAGCCCAGCGGCAGTTCCGCCTCCAGTGGATAGACCACTTCGCCCAGGTAGAGGCGGCCGTCCGGGGCGTGTATGGCATGGCCCTTGATGCGCGCGCGGGCGGCATGGCCCTCGCCGTCGTAATGGGTGTGCAGCACCTCGCTCGCCTCGCCGCCGGCAAACAGGGCGAGATGCGGGCACAACTCGCCGTTTTCGTGGCAGGGCTGCGGTGAATGATGGGAAACCTCATGGCAACGCCGCTGCAATACCTCCTCGCGCGCCATGCCGTACTGACGGCAATAAGCCGCATTGGCGGCGACGATGCGGTAATCGTGGTCGATCACCACGAAAGCGCGCTCGTTGGTTTCGATGAGGCTGTGCAGGTCGACGGGCAGCATGACATCTCCAGGTTTTGTCATGACACATCGTAGTCGAGACATGTCGTTTGTGTCATGACATCTCTTGGAGTCAGTCATTTACCCGGCGATAACCCGAGTAAAACCGTCTGGAAATATGTGGCACGGCTCTTGCGGTAGGTGAGTCTCTTACCCAATCACAAGGATGGAGACATGACTGACAAAAAGAACTGGCACCTGCAACCCGGCGTGGCGATGAGCCCCGAGGCGGCCGATGAAGTGGCGAAGATCGCCTGTGCTCTGAAAAGCCTGTCCGCCTACACCACTTTCGCGCTGGAGCGCGAAGACTGCCCGGAAGACCTGGAAAAGATCGTCGACGAAGGGCTGGAAGCGATGGCCCGCGTATTCGTCTGGTAAGCCCATAAACCAGCGCGTAGCGCGTAGGTTGGGCAAAGCCGCAGGCGTGCCCGACGCCCCCGCTTGTTGGGCACGCTACGCTTTGCCCAACCTACATCATCAACAGGAGTAACCATTCAATGGCTCGCATCGTCATTCTCGGCGCCGGTATCGGCGGCATGTCCATGGCCTATGAAATGCGCGAAGAGGCCCGCGCGGAAGACCAGGTCATCGTCGTCTCCAACCACCCCTTCTTCCAGTTCACTCCGTCCAACCCCTGGGTCGCGGTCAACTGGCGCAGCCGCGACGACATCACCCTGGAAGTCGCCCCGCTGCTGGAGCGAAAAGGCATCGAATTCATCAACTGCGGCTGCAAGCGCGTCCACCCGGAGCGCAATGAACTGGAACTGGATGATGGCCGTGTCGTCGGCTACGACTTCCTGGTCATCGCCACCGGCCCCAAGCTCGCCTTCGACGAAGTGGAAGGTCTCGGCCCCAATGGCCATACCAGCTCGGTCTGCCATGTCGACCACGCCATCGAAGCCGGCCGCGCCTGGGACGAGTTCGTCGAAAATCCCGGCCCCATCGTGGTCGGCGCGGTACAGGGTGCCTCCTGCTACGGCCCGGCCTATGAATTCGCCTTCATCATGGATACCGACCTCAAGCGCCGCAAAATTCGCGACAAGGTGCCGATGACCTTCGTCACCGCCGAACCCTATGTCGGTCATCTCGGTCTCGGCGGCGTCGGTGATTCGAAAGGCCTGCTGGAATCCGCCATGCGTGATCGCCATGTGAAATGGATCTGCAACGCCAAAGTCACCAAGGTGGAAGCCGGGCAGATGCATGTGGCCGAGCATAACGAGGACGGCAGCGTGAAGAAGGAACACGTCCTGCCCTTCAAGTACTCGATGATGCTGCCCGCCTTCAAGGGCATCGACGCCGTGTTCGGCATCGAAGGCCTCACCAACCCGCGTGGCTTCATCGCCATCGACGAATTCCAGCGCAACCCCAAGTTCAACAACATCTACGGCATCGGCGTCTGTGTCGCCATCCCCCCGGTGGAAGTCACCCCGGTTCCCACCGGCGCACCGAAAACCGGCTACATGATCGAAACCATGGTGCGCGCCACCGCCCACAACATCCGCGCCGTGCTCGACGGCAAGACCCCCGACCAGAAAGCCACCTGGAACGCCATCTGCCTGGCCGACTTCGGCGACACCGGCGCCGCCTTCGTCGCCCTGCCGCAAATCCCGCCGCGCAACGTCAACTGGTTCAAGGAAGGCAAATGGGTCCACCTCGCCAAGATCGCCTTCGAGAAATATTTCCTGCGCAAGATGAAGAAAGGCACCACCGAACCCCTCTATGAAAAATATCTCCTGGGAGTGCTGGGGTTAAAAAAACTGAAGTGATTCCGCGCGTCCGGTTGCCGCTGCCGGCAAGCGAACTTCACGGCGCCGCCCGGCAACGGGCGGCGCCGTTTTTTCTTGATGCGGTAGGCACATCTCGTGGGTGTTCCTCTCTTTCCCAAAGGGGGGCCAGGGGGCAATGGCACCAAGTTAAGGCCGGCGCGCGATTTTCTCCCTTCTCCCGCAGGCGGGAGAAGGGCCGGGGATGAGGGGGCATGGATAGCGCGCCACCTCTACCAACGCCCTCACCCCAACCCTCTCCCGCCCGCGGGAGAGGGGGCCGATCAGCGCCAATGCTGGCCTCGGTGGCTTAACTTAGTGCCATGGGGGCCAGGGGGGATTTAGCCACGCCCGCACCCGCGCAACCCTCGAACAAATCCCCCCGCCCCCCTTTAAAAAAGGGGGGGCGCAAATCACGCGGCACGTCGGCGCATCACGGAAGCCCAGCCCCCGGAGGCTCAGCGAGGCAGAGCGGAAAAGCGGCTTCATCGCGCCTTCCGCCGTATGCCTGTCATTCGGCCGATAACGCCGGCCCGCCGCCTCATTCGCCCTACCGCACTGTCGGGTTTATTTACACTACCGACGAAGATGCCGGGTTTCGTGATGGCAACCTGTTGATTTGTAACAAACCAGAACAAAAGGCACGGAATTTGCTTCATGGACGTATTACCTGTATTTCCTGGAGACCTTGATGGCCAATTCCTTCCTGCCCCGTTTTTTCCGTTCGTTCATTTTTGTTTCAGCCTCGGCAGTCATTTCCGCCAACGCCCAAGCCGTGGTGCTCACCTTCGACGATGTTCCCGGCGGCAGCATCCAAAACGCTGTCGGCGATATGCCGACTTACCAGGGTTTCAATTTCAGCTACACACTCGACTGGATCGACCTCGTCGGAATTAATTATCCGTTCGGGGCGCACAGCGGCGAGTTCGCAATTCTGAACAACAACGGTGGAGTCGGCACCATCACGGCCGCCGACAACAGCGATTTCACTTTCGACGGGCTGTGGGCAAAGAAATGGGCTACCAGCCCCGAGTCTGGTGGAGCGGACTCCTTGTTTGGCACTATCAGCGGATATAACAACAGCATATTGATTTGGTCAGTGGTCACCAGCCTCAACGGTAGTTACGAGTTCTATGGCCCACAGGCAGGTGCGATCGACGAACTGCGTCTGGGTCTCAGCGGCAATTTTCTGGTTGATGACATCCATCTCAACGAAACACCCACAGTCCCGGAACCTGGTGCCCTTGCGCTGCTGGGTCTGGGGTTGGCCGGTTTGGGCTATGCCCGTCGCCAATCTCGCTGATCTCGCGAGCCATACAGCGATGAACGGCGACTTCTGTCGCCGTTTGTCTTTCCATGGGTTAACCGCGTACGCCGTCCGCAGCCATGAACGAGGCAGGTCGAAAAAGCGGCTTCATCGCGCCTTCCGCCGTATGCCTGTCATTCGGCAGATAACGCCGGCCCACCGCCTCATCCGCCCTACCGCACTGAAGTGACTCCGCAGATTTGCTTGCCTCCCCCCGGCAAGCGGAAATTCACGGCGCCCTCGGCAACGAGTGGCGCCGGTGGATCCAGGCCAGCCTAAAACCCGGGCCGGCAATGTCGCCCCCCCGACAGGCGCACCCTTTCCGGCCCATGTTTGTTACCGTTCGCGGAGAGGGCGGATGACGCTTTCTCCACGAACGTGATCCACGGATGCAAAGCCCCGAGTGCCACCGTGGCGCTGGCGGCTCCCCTGAATGAAAGGAAAACCCAATGCGAAACCTGATACGCACGCTGCTGCTGACGCTGCTGGCCACTCCTCTTGCGGCGCCACACCTGGCCCATGCCGACAGCGCCACAGTCCAGGCCGAGGCCCGTCCCCTGGTCATGGTGGAGCAGAACACGCGCTATCGCGTCGTCTACGACATCCACAACGCTGATCTTTCCGCCGGAATTTCGCGGGGTTTGTATTACGCGCGTGGCTTGTTCGAGGCCTTCCGCAAGCAGGGGGTGGCGGCTTCCCAGGTGGGGGCGCATCTGGTGCTGCATGGCGACGCGGCGGTGTTTCTGCTGAACGATGAGACCTATCAGTTGGCGATCAACGACCCGTTTGCAGTCAATCCCAACGCCAAGATCGTCCAGGACATGCTGGACCTGGGAATCAGTGTCGAAATCTGCCATAGCGCGATGAAGAGCAAGGGCTGGAAACCGGAAAACGTTCTGCCCGGGGTGACCATCGTGCATGACGGCTATACCCGTTTGATCAAATTGCAGAAGGATGGCCATGCCTACATCGGCGGGTTCTGAGTCCGGGTGTGACGGGGCACGGGCCGCGAGGGCGGGACTTGGCGGCATTTTCCGCCCTCGTTGCCGCAACTTGTCGCCTTCCGGCTGGTCACCCTTCCCATTCACCCCTTCCGTGCCGCATGTGAAAACGACGCTTCTGATCGCCGGCCTGTTTTGCGCAAGCCTGGTTCAGGCCGCCGACCCAGGCGCCACGGGCGCGCCTCTCGCGCTCGCCTCCCCTTCGCCCGCGGTTACCCGCTGGGCCGATCGCTGCACGGATTTGACCCGTAGTGGCTGGGCTTTCAAGTCGCCGCGCAATTTTCTGCAATGGCTGGAGGTATTCAGCGACCCCGGCATCTGGCTTGAATTCGGGCGCCGCGGCATGGACCCGCAGTCCTACGTGCGCACCCTGTCGACCTTGCTCGACCCCGGCACAGCGAAGAACTTTCTGGAATGGAGCGATCCGGAGATTTACAACAAGTGGGCCAGGGCGGCGACGGAGCCGGACTTCTATGGCGCCGTCGACACCATCCTGTCCGACCCCGGCCGTTTCATGAGCTGGATGAGGTTGCCCACGGATGCGCGTAGCCGGGATCTGCTGGCGATGACGGTGAACCCGGAAACCTGGGGAAAATGGCTGACGGCGCCGACCCACCCCAAAACCCGGGAACTCATCGAGAAGGCGCTGAACCCGGAAACCGCGTTGAAATGGTCACAGGCGTTGGCCAATCCCGCCAACTACCCCGCGCTCAGAGCGACCTTCATACCGATCTCCGCTGGGGAAAGCCGCAACCCTTCTCTGACCGGGACCGGGATACCTGAGCAGAAATCTTTCTGAGGTCTTGTGCGTCCGGGGGCCACGCCGGCGCCGCTGTGATGCGTTTCGCCGCGCTCGGCGCACCCTACGGAAACTTCACCAACCTGGCGTAGGTTGGGCAAAGCGAAGCGTGCCCAACATGGCGACGGTCTGTTGGGCTTCGCTTTGCCCAACCTACAGGTTCGCGTCAGTGCCGCCTACAGGGTCAATCCAGCGGGGCGAGCAGCCCTGCCTCCATCACCGCCGGGGCTTCGAGCGCCATCCTCGAATCGCTCCCGCGCGAAAGTGGCGGCGGGAGGGCCGATCGCCGGGCGCCCGGGATCATGCGCGCCACGAGTCGTCCATAGCGGGTGATGGCGACTTCTTCGCCGGCTTCCACGGCGTTGAGCAGGGCGGAAAAGGAGGTTTCCGCTTCTTTGATCTGGACGGTTCTCATCATGGCTCCTTGGTTGATTGCGTTGCGGGCACTATCGAATCACTCCACGACCTCATGCCAGCTCACCCGCCCCGCCCCACCGGGGCCGAGATTGTCGGCGATGGACATGATGTCGCCGGTGAGGCGGTTGAGCAGCGCGACACCCTGGCCGGTTTTGCCCCCGGCCCGGAGGAAGGTGGCGCCGCCCAATGCGGCGCCGGTCTTGACGCCGCCACCGCGCGCGTCGCTGCTGTAATTCATGATGCCGTCGCCGTTGGTGTCGAAGGCGGGATAGGCGAGCAGCGTGCCGTTGGCGTAGTCCAGCGCCATCAGCCAGCCGTCGCCGCCATGTTGGCAAGCCGCGCTGCTGGGGATGAAGGTGCTGAAGTAGATGACGCTGTTGATGAGTTGCGGGATGCCGGTGAGGCGTTCGCCGGAGGTGGGCAGGTCCATGCGCCAGCCCAGGTAGGCGGTCGGCGTTCCTCCGGCTTCGCAACTGGCCAGGCTGGCGGCATTGCACCAGATCACGGGTGAGCCGGTGGGCACACGCACACCGATGCTGATGGCGCGGTCGTCGATCACGCTGCCGGCGGCGTATTCGGTGAACGATTGGCCGAGCAGCCATTGCCGGCCGGAGACGGCTTCGCCACTGAGGATGCCCGCTGTGCCGCCGGCGCCGGCGCGATCCCAGAGCCCATAGAAACTTTGCGCGTCGGTGCTGGTGGTGTCGGCCTCTTCCAGATATTTGCCGGTTCCGAACAGCAGCATCACGCCCCCCAGTTTGTGCACGGTGATTTCCGGCGGCGCGAGGATGGGCTGGGTGTTGCCGGCGGCGTCGCGCGCGGTGAACAGGGGTTGCCCGGACAGGGCGACCCGCCACAGGCCGGGTGTGGCCGACGAGACATCGAATTTCCAGAGATTGCCTTTGAGATCGCCGGCATAGATCACGTCGACCTTGCCGTCGCCATTGAGGTCGAACGGTACGGGGGTGGAGAGGCCGTTGTCGCCGGTCGCGGATTCGGCCACGAGCTTGACGTAGTCGTCGCCGCTGTTGCCACCACTCGCCCAACTACCATCCGTGCCGCCGTCGAGAAACAGGATGAACAGGGCGGCGCGGCCGGCGCCGCTGTTGTAGCCGTTGCCGACGATGGCGGCCCAGCGGTCGTCGTTCATGCGCATGATCTGGCGCGACTGGCCGTTGGTGAGGTTCTTGGCCGGCCAGTTGTAGCTGTAGCCGAGATCGGCATCGTCAGCCGAGGTGAATTCCCACAGCACCAGGTCGGCGGCGCGGGTCTGGATAAAGCTGGTGTCGGGGTCGGTCACATCCAGCGCGAAGTAGCCCTTGCCGCCGCCATTGAGGCCGCTCACCAGTACGGACTTCCAGGCGCCGCCGACCACGGCATCGGCCACCATCGGGCTGCCATCGGCGTAGTAACGGTGGCTGTAGCCCTGGGCCGTGAGCTGGCTGAGGTTGGCGTAGAGCGGCGCGGGCACATAGCCGAGCACTTCGCGGCCGGCGTTTGCGCTGCCCACCTTGACGTTGAATCCATGCAGCATGCCGTCGTTGCCTCCCACCCAGACGATGGGAGTCCGGTTGCGCCAGGTGGTGGCAAAGGCTTCGTAGTCGGTGAAATCCACATCCGAATAGCCGGCGGCGGGCGGGCCGACATAGAGGGGATTGGAGTTGACGATGTCGCCCAACGGGCCGGCCGCGCGCTCTCTGAACTGGTTGGAGGATTTGCCTTCATGCTGGCTATGCCCGCGCAGCCAGGCGACGCGGTCGGCGCCGCGATTGTCGGTGGACCCGGCGGCATCGCGGTTGAGGGCGTCGGTTTGTGCGGTCTGGCCGGCCAGGCCGGCCCAGGTGAAGGGCAGACCGTCGCGGCTGGCCGAACCGTAGGTGATGAGTGTGCGGCTATCGGCGCTGACGCCGGTTTGTGTGCGCAACAGCGCGGCGCCATCCCATTCCTCGCCGCTGCTCACCGTTCCGTTGGCGGCGATGCGGTAGGCCAGCAGTTGCCCACTCCAGCCGTTGGCGTTGAAGCGCGCCTGGTAGAGGCGGCTGTCGGATCGGATCGAGGTGGAGTTGGTGGTCACCGCGCTGGCGGCGGCTTTTTCCAGGATGGCGGTGAAGGTGCGGTCGAGCGCCTGTTCCAGGCCGAGCGGGTTGGATACCAGGAAATAGTTGTCCGGTACGCCATCGCTGCCGTAGGCGCCGGTGCTGGTGCGGCTATCCCATTCCGCGACTTGGTCAGGCAGGTTGTTGGCGCCGGTTGTTTCCGTGAAGCCACCCCACTTGGAGGCATACCAGAGCGGGTCTTTCAACGATTCGGCGGCGCTGCTGCCCAGGGCATAGGTGGCGGTGGTGGCGGCGTCGGAAAGCTGGCAATTGCTGCAACCGCCGGTGCTATTCACCTTGGTCGTGGGGCTGACGCTGATCGAGTTCGGATCGCTGTAGTTGAAACCCTCGATGCCGGAATGGAAGTGCGGGCCGTCCTTGGTGGTGCCGCTGACGATGTAACCGAAGCCCTGCGGTTGCACGGTCGATTCGGCCATCGTGCGGGTGGTGACGGTGAGCGTGTTGGTGCCGCTGTCGAGATGCCAGGAAATAATGCCCCAGACGTCCTGGTCGTAGTCGCCGCCCTGCTCGCTGTCTTCCCAGTTGAGGTAGGCCATGCCGTCGGCCGTGGTGCTGGTGGCGGTCTGGCTGACGATCTTCATGTCGACCAGTTGGCCGCCGCCCTGTGGGCTGCTGTTGAACAGGCGATAGGCGGGTTGCAGGATCACGCGTGGGCTGGCTTCGCCCTGGAGCGCGATGCGGATTTGCGGCACGTTGGTGGCGAGCTGCACGCCATAGGTATTCACCTTCAGCGATTTGGCGTCGTCATCGGGAATGGAAATATCGCTACGGATGCGCTGGGTGCGGACCTGGTGGGCCAGCCCGGCCATCAGCCAGGAGCCTTGCAGGGTCGGGCCTTCCGGGCAGATGCCGGCGGCGCTGCCGAGTCCCGTCAGGGTTTTCGCGTCGCACAGTTCATTGTTGCTGCCGCCGCTCTTGCCCATGAAGAAACTACGGCCGTTGAGGCCTTCACCGCTGCCCACCGCGTCGGTCAGGGCGCTTGCCGTGCCGCTGCTGCCGATGCCGCTCATGCTGGTGCCGCCCAGGTCTTCGTCGTTGCTGGAAACGCTGGCGTTGAACATGAGCACGTTGAGCGGCGCGCAGTAATTGCCGCTGCCGAGCGGGTCACTCCAGGTGGCCAACGGCAGGCCCAGCAGGTTGTCCTTGCTGCCGCTGTTGCTGTAGGTGTAGGCGCTGGTGGCGCCGGCACCGGCAAAGTAGCGCAGGGTTTCGTAATACACCTCGGACATGGGGTTGCCCCAACTGGTGCAACTGTTTTCCGAGAGGTTGGTGAGTTGCCAGGAGCAGTTGTCGCCACTCGAACCGAGATAAGTGCCGTCGCCGTAGTTGTAGCCGTAGATGCGCAGGTAATTAAGCGTGTTGACGATGCCCGCCGGGGTGGCGGGGGAAGTGCTGGTGCGCGGGCTGTTGGGCGGCATGGCGGGCTGGATGAAAGTGCCGTCCGTACTGGCGTTGACCTCGTCGGCGAGCGCCCCGACGTTTTTGCGTAATACCCCACCGGAGATGTTCTTGGCATGGCTGCCGGTCATCAGGCCGAAGTGCAGTTGGCCGCCGTCGCCGTAATACTGCAACAGGCCGATGGGCTTGGTGTTGCCGCTGGGATATTGCTTGCAGCGCTCCGTGCCGAGCAGGCCGGGCACGCAGGACTTCACCCGCGCCACATAGTCGTGGGAACCCAGGCCGTTGGCGATGCGGCCGCTGGAACTGGTGGTCTTGTTGGGTGACAGGCTGTTGGCATAGAGGCCGGAATGCGCGGCGCGATTGCCGTTGGTGCGGGTTGCACCCGAGAGACTGCCGGTGCTTTCGCCGGGGCTGGAACTGTCTTCCCGCCACAGGCATTGCCAACGCTCGTTGGCGGCCCATAAGGCGAAATTGCCCTTTGCGATGCGGATCAACGGGGCATTGGTGTTGTTCTGGGATTTGCTGGTGCTGCCGCCCAGGGTGGCGTTGCAGATCGTGATGCCGGTCTGGGTCCAGTTTTCGATACTCCAGGAGCTGTGGCTACCGGAACCGTGGGCCTGTTCCACCACCACCTTGATCTGCCCGGAAGAACAGGAATTGGCGCTGGAAACCAGACTGTTGAACATGTTGATGCCCGTGCCGTTGACGCAACTCACCGCGCCGACCATGTAATTCGTTGCCGGGCTGCCGCCGGCGCGGATCACCACCTGGTCGCCATAGGCGAAGGCCGTGGTGGGCGATACCGAGAAGGTCAGCGCGGCGGGAGTGCCGGCGGGAATCGTCAGGGTGCTGCCGCTGCTTATCGCCGTGGGCGTGGCCGGGGAAGTGAACGGAACGAGACGGTCGATATCCGCGCCGTTGTAATACTTGGCGAAGGCATGGGCATCGGTGGGCAGGTAGGCCCGCTCCAGCACGGTGAGGGCATTGGTGCCACCGGCCGCGTAAGTCTGATCGGTGGAACGCAGGCCGCCGTAGAGCAGTTTGCGCACAGCATCCATGCGGGTCATGGTCGCCCAGTTGAGGAAATTGCCGCTCCACAGGCCTGAGCAATACTTGTCGCTGCTGGTCGAATTGGGCTCGAAACGCTGGCTGCCGCTGGAATAGCTGTAGCACTTGTAGGGGTCGAAATAACCGTAATAGTCGATGCTGTGCTTGTAGCCGGTCTCCAGTTGCCCGTCGCCATCGAGATCGGAGTAGTCGCTGTAGGCTTTCCTGAACAACTGCTGGTCTTTCGAGACATCCAGCATCACCTGCGGCGGGATGCTGGAACTGATGAACAGGGGACGCGGGGAAAGGCTGAGGGCGTTAACCGGGATGGCGAGCAGCAGTAGGTTGGGCAAAGCGTAGCGTGCCCAACCAGCCACCGTGATGTTGGGCACGCCGCGCTTTGCCCAACCTACGCCAGTCATCAATCGTTTCCAGATGGATTTCATCGTCAACTCCTCAAGCCCGGTATATCTCCTGCAAGGTCACGGCCGTGCCGGGGCGGGCGCCCACCGCGCGCACCGTGATGCGGTAGTAGATGCTTTCGCCCTGGCCGGCGTGATGCTTGCGGAAGCCTTCGATCAGATAACGGGGCTGCTCCAGAACGCCATTGATGCCGGCGGCACCGGTCATTTCCCCGTAATGGATGGTCTTATCGGCATTCTCGAAGATTCCTGAAGTGCTCCAGACATTGCTGGACATGCTATCCGGGGTATTGGCGGCATAGCCTTGCGCGCCGTTGTAGCAAAGGCCGTTGTTGCACTCACGGTTGAAGCCGGTCAGGCCGTTCACGGAGGCGGCGATATAGGCCTCGGCGTCGCGCAGCGCCATTTCCGCGGCCTGGGTCGCCTGCTTGCGATCCTGCCAGGCACCGGACATGCGTTCCTGCATGAAGGCGGTGGTGATGGAGGAATATCCCAGGGTGGTAAGCACTCCCAGGAACATCAGGCTGGCGATGAGAGACATGCCGCCCTGTTGCTTCGGGCTGTTGCGGAACTGCTGGATGCGGGTTTTCATGATGTCGCTCCTAGATAGAAACCAATGTCCGACTCGGTCGGATTAAGGTTGCTATGGAGCGGCGAGCGGATCGTCCGAAAAGACGTCCAGAACATCGCGCGTTCCGAGATGCGGCCCGGCTACCATGGCGTTACTGCTGCTTTAGGTCCGTGGCTTTGCGTCCCCCCCTTTCGGCGGGTTTGCCCTTGATCTCGACCCGAGATGGCTTCTTTATAACACAAACAACAAATTCATCAATATCAATTTTATGTTTGTTGATTTTGTTATTTTCGAATAATCGTAGGTTGGGCAAAGCGAAGCGTGCCCAACGAACCGACGCGATGTTGGGCACGCGCAGCGACGCCCGACCTACGTCACTGATAGAGAAATCGGTTTCATTGACATAGACTTGCGGCATGTACACAGCAACTTTGAACTTCACTCTGGACAGGGTCGATCACGACATGCGCGCTATTTCGCGCATGGTGAATGGGCCTGGGTGGTTGATGCGCGCCCTGGCTGGCGTGGCCTCTTGGACTGTCGCGGGCGCTTTACGCCGTGCATCAGCGAAGCTATCCGGGCTCGTTCTCGGCGTGGTGGAAATCGCGCGATATGTGGAGGGTTTGAGTGACGAGGATAGCGCTCTGATTGACGCTAGCGGCTTGGTCAACAAGAAGCTTTTGCACATGCTGGACGAGATGAAGGAGATGCATGGGAGCGGCCTTGGAATTCTAGGAATGGCTGAAGATATTGGAAATCCTGAATTGACTGAGGCGACAAGGCAGCTTACTGCGTTGTGCGCAGAGGCTTTTGAAGCTGTGGCGAGGCTGCACTGGGTCATAGCCGAGCATGATGCGAGTCTGGCGAAGCGCCTTGTCGGTTACACCGCCAGTACGCCGGAAGACGTAGCTGCCATGCTTGAACGCATTGCCGCAGAGGAATGAGTGGCGTCAACACGATAACAACCATAGACGCCAACAACAGCGCGTTTCAGCGCTCTTATCAAGGCATCAAGCCAGACATTCGGCGCGAGGCGCAGCAAGCGATAGGGATGCTTCTCTGCGTAGATGTCGATAATCCGCCAGCGCGCCTGCATTTGCATACCCTCACCAGCAAGACCGTTCCATCCGTGTTGGCCCCTGGAAAGAGGGTAAAGGTCTATACCTTTCACCTCACCTCGAACGATGCCTGGAAAGCCAGCTTCACCTTGGAAAATGGCACCGCCTATCTGCGTTTGTGCGGCCCTCACGACAAGATCGACAAGAATCCCTGACCGCCGCAACGGCGGCCTTTCGTCCCGGCTTCGGCCGGTTTTTTTGTGGCCTCTTGCCCATCCTGGAGCAATAGACTCGATTGTCCGTGGGACACTGCCACGCGATAACCGGGATAGAATTGGAACAAGTGGCAACATGCAAGTCTTTGATTAAATTGTTGTTGTTTGTTCTAGGCCATCCCGGCTTTCTCAATAATTCGCTCGCCTGTTGATCCGTGTGTCCCTGGTTCGAGCCCAGGTCGGGGAGCCAAAACACAAGCACACAGGCCACTTTTCGAAGTGGCCTTTTGCTTTTCCGGGGCTGCTTGTTATCGATGGGGTGTTTGCCGTCGAGCGCGTGACTTTGAAGAGGCTTTGGAACCATGAACGAAACTCAGCCGAAAAACCCTCTCCACGGCGTCACGCTGGAACAGTTATTGAACGAACTGGTTTCGTTCCATGGCTGGGATGCGTTGGGGCGAAAAATCGATATCCGCTGTTTCACCCAAGACCCCAGCATCTCATCCAGTCTCAAATTCCTCCGGCGTACCCCTTGGGCGCGGGAGAAGGTGGAAGCGCTCTATCTCGACCTGCTGCGGCGCGGCACAAGGCAGCGGCGCAACACCACCGAAATCTGAGCCTATGCGGCATCGGTTAGCACTGTATGGATAGGGCGTTGCAGTCTTACCGCGTGTTGGCATTTCTTCGGGGTGGCCTATGGCATTTCCTGGGGATCGGAGCGGTTCGGGCGCCACCGCCCTCCCCCAGGCAAAGAAAACCCCCGCACAGGATCGCGCGAAAAACCGGTCGGCCGGGTTGTGGCGATCATTGACGGGAATACGCTTGTGCTTCAGGTGAACCGCCGGCGGCACACTGTGCGCCTTGCGGGCGTCGACGCGCCGGAGTGGGCTGCGGCATCAACAGGAAACGCAAACAATGGCACTCCGGACAGACTCGGGATACGGCTTGAATGCCTGGAATGATTTGGTGAGGACGATGCTTTGGCTGGGCCTGATGGTTGGCCTGGCCGGGCTGTTGCCTGGACGGGCGGAAGCCGACTCCGGCACCTTCAACCTGCTGATCGAAAACGACGTGTTCACCGGCACCGACCAGCATTACACCAATGGCCTGCGCCTGAGCTACCTTTCCGGCGACAACGATGTGCCCGACTACATCCGCCAGTTCGCCAAGGCCATGCCGTTCGTGCGGCCCGACGCGACCCTGCGCGCGGGTTATGTCCTCGGCCACAACATCTACACCCCCAACGACATCACCAGCACGGCGCCGGTGGCCAACGAGCGGCCCTACGCCGGCTATCTCTACGGCGGTTTCGCGGTGGTGGCGGAGGCGGACAACATCCTGGACACCTGGGAACTCGATCTGGGCATCGTCGGGCCTTCGGCTCTGGGCGAGGCTATCCAGAACAATTTCCACAAATTGATCGGCGTACCGGATGCCCAGGGCTGGGCGAACCAACTCGGCGACGAGGCGACGCTGTCCCTGACGCACGAACGCAAATGGCGTCATCTCTGGCCGCACCCGCGTTCCGGCCTGACGATGGATGTCACGCCGCACCTCGGGGTCGGCCTCGGCAATGTGTCGAGCTACCTGAACGGCGGCGTGACCTTGCGCGTCGGCGAGGGCCTGGCTCGGGATTTCGGACCGCCGCGCATCCGCCCCAGCCTGCCCGGTTCGGGCTTCTTCAAGGAGGCCGATGTGCTGGGCTGGTATCTCTACGCCGGCGTCGATGGTCGCGCCGTGTTCAACAACATCTTCCTGGACGGCAACACCTTCCGCGACAGCCTGAGCGTCGACAAGAAAATCTGGGTGGGAGATCTCCAGGTCGGCCTGGTGCTGACCTTCCCGAAGGCGCGGGTGGCCTATACCCATGTCTTTCGCAGCAAGGAATTCGAAGGCCAGGCCAAGGGTGACCATTACGGCGCCATTAGCCTCTCCGCGCACTTTTGAAGCTTGTCGGGCCGCCGCGGATTGACCGCCTACACTTGAAACCGGTGGGTAATCACCCATTTAGGAGCCAGTCATCCTATTAGGAGTCCGCCATGCGCTTCGACAAACTCACCACCCCGTTCCAGTCCGCCATCCAGGATGCGCAGAGCCTGGCGTTGGGCAACGACAATTCTTATATCGAGCCGGTACACCTGCTTGCCGCCCTGATCAACCAGGAAGGCGGTTCCGCCCGGCCGATCCTGCAAAAGGCCGGCGTGCGCCTGCCCACGTTGGTGTCCGCCTTGCAGGCGGCGATGAACCGGCTGCCCAAGGTGGAGGGTACCGGCGGCGAGATCCAGCCGTCGAAGGAACTCGTCAATCTGTTCAACCTGACCGACAAGGAAGCCAGCAAGCGCGGTGACCAGTTCATCGCCAGCGAGTTGTTCCTGCTGGCGGCGGTGGATGACAAGGGCGAGGCCGGCCGCCTGTTGAAAGAAAACGGCGCCAGCCGCAAGGCGATTGAAGCCGCGATTCAGGAAGTGCGCGGCGGCGAAGGCGTCGATAACCAGGAAGCCGAAGGCCAGCGCCAGGCGCTCGCCAAGTACACCGTCGACCTGACCGACCGCGCCCGCCAGGGCAAGCTCGACCCCGTGATCGGCCGCGATGACGAGATCCGCCGCGCCATCCAGGTGCTGCAACGCCGCACCAAGAACAACCCGGTGCTGATCGGCGAGCCGGGTGTGGGCAAGACCGCCATCGTCGAAGGCCTGGCGCAGCGCATCATCAATGGCGAAGTGCCGGAGACCCTGAAAGGCAAGCGGGTGCTGGTGCTGGACATGGCCGGCCTGCTGGCCGGCGCCAAGTATCGCGGCGAGTTCGAGGAGCGACTGAAAGCCGTGTTGAAGGAGGTCGGACAGGATGAAGGCCGCATCATTCTGTTCATCGACGAACTGCACACCATGGTCGGCGCCGGCAAGGCGGAAGGCGCCATCGACGCCGGCAACATGCTGAAACCCGCCCTGGCACGCGGCGAACTGCACTGTATCGGCGCCACCACGCTGGACGAATACCGCAAATACATCGAGAAGGACGCCGCCCTGGAACGCCGCTTCCAGAAAGTGCTGGTGGACGAACCCAGCGTCGAAGCCACCATCGCCATCCTGCGCGGCCTGAAAGAGAAGTACGAACTGCACCACGGCGTCGACATCACCGACCCGGCCCTCGTCGCCGCCGCCGAACTCTCGCATCGTTACATCACCGACCGCTTTCTGCCGGACACGGCCATCGACCTGATGGACGAGGCCGGCAGCCGGATCAAGATGGAAATCGACTCCAAGCCGGAGGTGATGGACAAACTCGACCGCCGCACGATCCAGCTCAAGATCGAACGCGAGGCGGTGAAGCGCGAGAAAGACGAAGCCTCGAAGAAGCGGCTGGCGCTGATCGAGGACGAAATCCGCAAGCTGGACAAGGAATACGCCGACCTGAATGAAGTCTGGAAGGCCGAGAAGGCCGTGGTCCAGGGCGGCGCGGCGGTCAAGGAAGAAATCGATCACCTGCGCGCGGAAATGGCCGACCTGCAACGCAAGGGCCAATTCGACAAGGTCGCCGAAATTCAATACGGCAAGCTGCCCGCCCTGGAAGCGCGGCTGAAGCTGTCTGAAAACGGCGAAACCAAGCACGAATTCAAACTGCTGCGCACCGAGGTCGGCGCCGAGGAAATCGCCGAAGTGGTCAGCCGCGCCACCGGCATTCCCGTTTCCAAACTGGTACAGGGCGAGCGCGACAAGCTGCTGGCGATGGAAGGCCGCATCCACCAGCGCGTGGTCGGCCAGGACGAAGGCGTGCGTCTGGTCTCGGACGCCATTCGCCGCTCTCGTGCCGGCTTGAGCGACCCCAACCGCCCCTACGGCTCCTTCCTCTTCCTCGGCCCCACCGGCGTGGGCAAGACCGAGTTGTGCAAGGCCCTGGCCGATTTCCTGTTCGACTCCCAGGACCACCTGATCCGCATCGACATGAGCGAGTTCATGGAGAAGCATTCCGTCGCCCGCCTGATCGGCGCGCCCCCCGGCTATGTCGGCTACGAGGAAGGCGGCTACCTGACCGAAGCCGTGCGGAGGAAGCCGTACAGCGTGATCCTGCTCGACGAAGTGGAAAAGGCGCATCCGGACGTGTTCAACGTCCTGCTGCAAGTGTTGGATGATGGCCGCATGACCGACGGCCAGGGCCGCACCGTCGACTTCAAGAACACCGTCATCGTCATGACCAGCAACCTCGGCAGCCAGATGATCCAGACCATGGCCGGCGACGACTACCAGGTGATCAAGCTGGCGGTGATGGCCGAGGTGAAGAGCTACTTCCGTCCCGAGTTCATCAACCGCATCGACGAAGTCGTGGTGTTCCACGCCCTCGGTGAAGAGCACATCGCCAACATCGCCCGCATCCAGCTCCGGTACCTGGAACAGCGTGTCGCCCAGATGGACATGAAACTGGAAGTCTCCGACGCCGCCCTCATGGAACTGGCCCGCGAAGGCTTCGACCCGCTCTACGGCGCCCGCCCCCTCAAACGCGCCATCCAGCAGCAGATCGAAAACCCGCTGGCGAAAGAAATCCTCTCTGGCCACTTCGCGCCCAAGGATGTCATCCGGGTTGACGCGGTGGATGGCAGGATCGTGTTCGAGCATGTGATCGAGGGGGAGGCGGTGTGACCTGGATGGCGTTACTGCCGGGCGAATCGGGCTGCTAGACTCGATTCGCCCAAGGCTTGCAGGAGGTGAAATGAAAACCAGTGAATTGATCGCCGAAGCGGTAGCCCTACCGGTGGAAGAGCGCGCTCGCATGGCCGAGACTCTCCTCTCCAGCCTCAATCCTACAGAGTCCGATGTGGACGCGGCGTGGACCGCCGAAGCCCGGCGTCGCCTGGATGAGTTGCGTTCGGGGCGGGTGGCAGCGGTACCGGGTGAAGCGGTGTTCGAGCGGATACGCCAGCTTTACGCGAAATGAACTACGCCTTCCACCCGGAGGCGGAAGCGGAATTCCTCGAAGCCATCGCGTATTACGAAGAGTGCGCGCCGGGGCTTGGATTGGATTTCTCCGCCGAGGTCCACGCCGCGATTCAACGTATTCAGGCCTTCCCCTGGGCCTGGCAGGTGTTGGAGGGGGAGATTCGTCGCGCCTTGGTACACCGCTTCCCCTATGGCGTGCTTTATGCGGTGGAGGAGGAACGTATCTGGATCGTCGCGGTGATGAACCTGCATAGGTGGCCGGAGTATTGGCGTGAACGGCTGGCGTGACCACACGTTCGCAACAACTACCACAAGCTATAGGGGGAAATCTGGTCTGTCGTAACAGATGAAACAGGGTGGCATTCAGATGAATCTATTCCGCATTTTTCTATCGTCGCCGGGTGACTGCGTAGCTGAACGGGAGGCAGTTCACGAAATTGCGGCGCATCTGAACGCCGATCCCCTGGTGAACAGTTTCATTCATATCAAGGTGGTCGCTTGGGACCAAGGGGAGGGCATTCCACTCGAATTGTTGTCATCTCCCCAGGCTTCTGTGAACACGCACTTGTTGCCGCCGGAGCAGTGCGAGGTATTCATCGGCATCTTCCATTGCCGCCTGGGTACGCCATTGCCGACCAAGGAGTTCAGGAAGCTCAATGGCAGCCCTTACTTGTCGGGTAGCGAATACGAATTCCATCGTGCCTGGGAAGCCAGGCGACGCGGAGCTTCTCGGCCGGCGATGCTGATTTACCGGAGGAAAGATGAGCCCACTCCTTGTTCAGATGCCGAACAACGGCAAAATCTGGAAGCATTTTTCCGTCAGCCACCCTTCCAGGAGGACGGGCAGTGGATTGGTTCAGTTGACCATTACGAGAACCGGAACGATTTTTCGGCCAAGCTGAAAGCGCATCTACGCACGTTGTTGAGCCAGCACCAACCCGGCGCTTCGCCGCCATTCGAGGCATGGTTTAAGCAACAGGCTTTGCTGGTCATGGACAATGCCGGGCCGCGCTAC
Organism: Pseudomonadota bacterium; assembly: GCA_030684775.1. Lineage (GTDB taxonomy): Bacteria > Pseudomonadota > Gammaproteobacteria > Burkholderiales > Thiobacillaceae > PFJX01. Next base: position 4,296 of record JAUXXW010000227.1, on the reverse strand, counting down.
ACCGGCAATGCTCATGTGGAGACTGGTATCGGATCGGTGTTCGATTGGCTGTTGGCTCGGCAAGTCTCCATTGCTGATCTGGACAAGACACTGGCGGAGGTCTGGAAGGAAATCGACCGGGAAGATGTTTTCAACGAGATTTGCATCGATCTGGCACGAATCGCCGAGGCCCTGCGCAACGCCCCGCTATGGCAGACCACCCCGGACTTCGACTTCATGCGCAGCACGCTGGAACGCATTCGTAACCAGTCCAGGACTGAGCGTGAAGCTCATGAAAAAGCTGATGAAAAGGCGAGGAAAGGCGAAGCTTGGCGTGATCGAAAATACAGGTTGCGGCAAATTGTGGAGAAGACGGAGAAAGCGGAAATGCTGCTGGAACGGCATGCGCCGCTGGCGCAGCAGCGCATTTTGTTGCTCACTGGACCTGCCGGCCAGGGCAAGACCCATACCCTGGTGCATGAAATCGAGCGGACCGTTTCGGCAGGGGGTATCGCCTTGGGTGTGTTAGGGCAAACGCTGAATGCGACGGGCGGACTGTGGGAAGCCATTTGTGCACGTGTCGGCTGGCAGGGGACGCACGATCAACTTCTGGACAAGCTGGAAAACGAAGCCGCCAACCGAAATCAGCGCGCGTTGCTGGTCATTGACGCGCTCAACGAAACGCCGATTCGTCACCGCTGGCGCAACGAGTTGTCGGGCATGGTGCGGGAAGTCTTGCGCCGACCGCATCTGGCACTGGCGATCTCCGTTCGCAGCGATTACCTCGAACAGACGTTGCCCCCCATGCCGGAAAACGGTGAATCGCCCTGGGTGGAATGGGAGCATCCTGGTTTCTCGGAGATCGAGCCGGATGCCTTGCTTTGTTACTTCGAGCACTACGGCGTCAAGGCGCCCGTGGCCCCGCCGCTGGGAGAGTTCGCCAATCCCTTGTACGTGCAATTGCTGGCGAAAAGCATGAAGGGGCGTCCTCTCCGACATTGGTTGCCTTCATGGCTGGATGTCTGGCGAGCCTGGATGGATCGGTTGGAGGAAGACGCTCGCGACAAGCTTGGCCTGGACGATGCCTCCCGCCCCCAGGCCATGCACCGCACCATGAAGAAAATCGCCCGCGCCATGTTGGACGATGGTGTGTTTTCCCTACCGCGAGCCCAGGCCGATGCCATTGCACAGGAGACGACGCGAGTGGATCGGGTCATCGACTTCCTGTGTTCCGCTGGTGCGTTGATGGATCGTGTGGGCGTGGAAGACGAGGAGGTGATCGAGTTCGGCTTCGAACGACTGTCCGATACTTTTTTGGCGGACCAGTTACTGAGTCGGTTGTTCAAAGGCCTGGACAGTCGGGAAGCGCGGCGTGCTGCTTTGATCGCGGCTTTCGGACCTGATGGGATGTTGTACCCGCTGGCCACGGCCGAGCAGGTGGATCATCCCTTGCGCTACCGCAGATCGGGCTTGTTGGAAGCCATGTGCCTGGCGGTTCCATCGCAAATCGGTCTGGAGCTGCCTACGCTACTCCCGAAACAGGAGAGCGATTGGCCAGATTGGGAACTGGATGTTGCGTTCAACGACAGTCTGCACTGGCGTGCGAAGCCGGAAGATTTCGGCGCCGACCGCAAGGAATTGTTCGCACTATGGCGGAAACATGCCCGCCACGATGGCCTGGAAACCGATTTGGACGAACTCATCCGTTTCTCGCTCATTCCCGGCCATCCTTTTGCGATGGAACAGGTCATTCATCCCAAGTTGATGGGCCAGGAAAACCCTGGAGCTCGGGATGCTCTTTGGTCCATCCATCTCGTGCCGTTGTGGATCAGCGAGCAATCCAACCTGAGACAACTGGTGGTGTGGGCGCGGGATGCCAGCCTGCATGGTGTCCAACCAGACATCGCCTTGCCTACCGCGCGTTTACTGGCCTGGATGGGCGCGAGTTCGCAGAACGCGTTGAGGCAAGCTGCCATGCAGGGGCTGACCCGACTGCTCGTGGCCTGTCCGCTGATACTGGATGAATTCCTTCCGGATTTTCTGGAAGTGAACGACCCCTATGTCCTGGAAGGGGTATTGCTGGCGGTGTGGGGTGTGGTGCTTGACGGCGCGGATAGGAATAGCGCTTCACTGGCTGCCCGGAGGGTTTATGAGAGTCAGTTCCTGGATGGCAATGCGCGCTGGTGTCACGTCACGCTGCGCCATTACGCCCGCCGCATCGTCGAGCGGGCTTATGAGCGCGGCTGGTTGCCTGAGATCGACCTGGCCGTGGTGCGGCCACCGTACCGGAGCGCGTTGCCGCTCGATGAGGTGCCGACCAAGGTGCGGCTCGAAGCACTCGATCGCTCGAACGGGTTCGGGAGAATCGTGTTTTCCACCATAGATCACGATTTCTATCGCTACATCATGGGAGGCAACCATCCAGGCACGTTTGATTATTCATCCCTGCCACTTCCTGCCTCCCCGGAGCCGGCCCGGCCCTTCCTTCAAGCTGAAAACCACATCTCCCACCATGCCAACCCGAAAATTTTCGACTTGGCGCTGGCGGCGCGTTTCGTGGCCTGGAACTGCCGTCAACTCGGTTGGACGGCCGAGCAGTTTGATGGCTTCGATACCGGGCACTTCACTCGTGATTACGGCCATATCAGTGGGGATGGCCGTACCGAGCGCATCGGCAAGAAGTACCAATGGATCAGCTGGCATACCTTGCTTGGTTTTCTTGCCGACAACTATGCCATGCATACGAAATACCGAGATGAGGGAAATCGCCAATACGACACTCCTGACCAAGTCGGTGTGCATCTGTACGATCCATCCCGCTGGCTGCAACTCATGAGGCCTATCGCCCGGGACGAGGATAAGCAAACGTTCTGGCGTATACCCAGCCTTCCTCCGTGGCCGCTTCCTGACCTGAAAGAGATGTGCAAATGGGTGGCGTCCGACAGCCACGATTTGCAGCCTTCCGATGTCATCGCTCATATCCCTGAGCTGCCTCCAGATTGGGGTGATGGGCCTTGGCTGCGCCTGGCCGCCGAACATACTTGGCATAGCCATTTCGCGCCGGGGCAATGGGCGTTGGGAAATGGGTATCGTGCTGATATTTGGTGGCAATGCTGGCCTTTTCTGATTCGCCGAAGCGATTTTCCCGCGATGCTGACGGCCTTGCGGAAACGACGGGTAAGAGAGGAAATGGTTGGAACCGGCCGTGTCGATCCGGATGAGGACTGGAACACTCCACTGTCGGACTGGCCTGAGTTACTGGCGGAGTGGGATCAAGGATTCGTTACAAACCGAAACAACCGCATCTTTCTGGAATTGCCCATTCCCTGGCGCCCCCTGGTCGGCTCTTGTGGTCATCCCGACCGGCGAGACGAACATAAGCCGGTGTTGTTACCCCTGCCTTCCCTGTTCCAGGAATGGAATTTGCAACTGGATTTACGTCGTGGTCTGGTTCTGTACCGTGGCGAGCCCTTGTTCGGCCTGGCCGGCTGGGTTCATGGGCAAAGCGCGCTATTCGCGCGCCAACAACCCTTACTGGAGCTGCTGGCGGAGTCCGGTTACACGCTGGTCTGGTGGTGGCGCGGGGAGCGTCGAGCCTGCATGGATTTCGGCATGATGCGGCACGAAGACGATGACATCGCTTGGGCGGATTACTGTGGCATTGGCTACCTTGCAGCCGATGGGCGGGTACAGACGGCTTGGATTCAGAAAAAACTGCTTAAGAAACAGTAAGTGGAATTTGTGTTCGCTCCAGGTTTCTCCTGGCTCAGCAACCTTGCGTTTCATGGTGCGTGAAGATCGGCCGTTACTTTGATCAAACTCTCCGCCGGTATCCCCAACCCCTCGTGCAACTTGCGGATCATCGCCAGCGTCAGCGGCCGTTTGCGGTTGAGGATTTCATACACCCGGTTCATCCGCCCGATCATGGGTTCCAGGTCTTTGGGGGTGAGGCCGCCTTGTTCCATACGGAATTTGATGGCTTCCACCGGGTCGGGCAGATCCGCGGGGAAGTGCTTGGCCTCGTAGGCTTCCGCGAGAGTGAGCAGGATGTCGAAACGGTCACCTTCGGGCGTGTTTGGTTCCGGTTCGTTGTCGAAGAAGGCGGAGACTTCCCGCATGGCGGCACGGTAGTCGTCCTCGGTGCGTAGGGGGTGCAGGTCCATATTCAAAACTCCATTTCCACGGTTTCGGCATCAATGCTGTCGTATTCCGCATGGGTGCCGATGAACTTGATGTAAAGGGCGCCGAAGCGGTAGGCCACGGCGACGATCAGGCGGTAATCGTTGCCCTTGATGTTGAACACCACCCGGCGGTTTT
>JAUXXW010000225.1 GCA_030684775.1 Pseudomonadota bacterium | reverse complement strand
AGAAAACACCCGTTCAGATTCTCCAAAATGAAGAAAACCTCTGAAAAACATCCAGTTTCACGTCGTCACGTTTGCACCGGTTTCAGGTCGGCCGCGACACACGAAGCCACCTCCCGCCTGTTCGAGCGCGGCGTGTTCGACAGCATGGAGGTCGCCAGCATCACCGGCCACAAGACCCTGGCCATGCTCAAGCGCTATACACACTTGAAGGCCGAGGATTTGGCGAGGAAGCTGGGATGAGACTTCCTGGGCATGATTACGCAGTGGTTGATCTTGCCAAGGTTTCGAATTCATTGCCGGACAGCGGCCAGTCGTCATCGAATGCTCCCGACCCGGAAGAACCGTTCGACCTACACGGTCTTGACGGTCTCCTGTATGGGTCAAGCCGTCATTCAAGAATTCAAGGTGGATGCCGGGTCATCGGCCGCAACGGATGTTGGTCCTGACCTGATACCGGCTGTACACCAATGACCGCTCTCACCAACCCTTCAATCCACCCCCAACGCCTTGAACACCGCATCCACCGGGCCCGAGTAGAAACTGGTCTGGAACTTCGCGAACAGTTCGCCGGGCACGGAGGGAATGTCGCCGACGCTGCTCATCGGAATCAGGATGCGCTTCGCTCCGGAATCAAAGGCCACTTGCAGCGATTGAGCCAGGTTCTCGACCGGGATGATGCTGCCGCCCAGGCTCATGTCGCCTAGCACGACGATCTGGCTTTGCACCGGCTTGCCCAGCAAGGCCGAGCAGAAGGTCACGAAGCTGGGCAGGGTCATGGCCTCGGAGGCACCGGTGTTGTGCAGTTCAACAATGTGCAGGTGGAAGTCGTGGTCGCCGGGTTTGGCCGAGGCGCTCACCCGAGACACATTCGCCTTGAAGTAGTCGAAGGCCACCTTGACCGGCTCCTTGCCGGCCATGCCGCTACCCACCCCTGAGAGCGTCAACTTGCCGTTGCCGCCAATCACCTGAGTTTCCAGTCGGTAGAGGCCCAACATGCCGGACGGGCCGTTGGTGATGGTGTGCAACGTGCCGGGCTTCATCTGGCCCTCGGGAATCAGCCCGCCGCCGCCCTGTTCCGGCACGCTGACGAAGTGTTCCTCACGGGTCTCGTTGTCGATGTAGCTGAAGTGAACGTCATAGAACTCCATGCCGCCGATCTTCTTGAGCTGTTCCTTCACCCGACGGCGCACTTCCAGAGCGTATTCCAGGCAGCGTTGCACCGCTTCCTTGGTGATCGCTGTTTTGTCATATTGGCCGTGGGGATAAAGCAACTTCAACAGGCCCGATACCGTGCGCCGCACCGCGATGGTGTCGCGCTGGTTCAGGTTGTTGCCCAGCTTGAAATACTTGTCGATGGCATCGGCGAAGCTGTACTTGCGCATTTCGCGCAGGCTTTCCGCCAGGTAATCAACGATCAGGCCGTACTGGTTGGTGAAGAACTCCGGCCGCATCTTCGGCACTTCCCAACCGGGGATATAGGCGTGGAAGCGGTCGAAAAAGGCCGAATCGATCATTACATCCGGGAATGGGGCCAATAGATGGCTGGTTTTCACCAGGGTTTCCACGCTCTGGTTGATGTTGCCCACGAACACCATGGACGCGCTGGCATTAATCGAATCCCTACCGCGCGAGAAAGAGCCGGACGCCATGTAGTCCTTCATGATCTGCACGCCATCGGAGTCCTTGAAGGAAATCCCCGCCACCTCGTCGAAGGCCACCACATCCCACAGGCCGACCAGGCCCACCTTGCGGGTGCTCATGTTGTAAAACAGGTTGGCCACCGTGGTCTGGCCGCCGGAAACCAGCAGGCTGTTCGGGCTGATTTCCTTGTAGATATGGCTCTTGCCAGTGCCGCGCGGCCCCAGTTCGCACAGGTTGTAGTTGTTCTCCACCAGCGGAATCATGCGTGCCAACAGGTGCCACTTCACCCGCTGCTCCAGCACGGTGGGCTCCATGCCGGTCGAGCGAGTCAGCACATCCAGCCACTGATCTTCGGTAAACGCGCGGCGCCCCTCGAACAACTGCTCCATATCCATGTTGGGGAGCTGGATGGGCTTGAGTTCGGTAATGCCGAAGGGCGAACCCTTCTGGTTTTCCTCGTAGAAGTAGTTCATTGAGACGATGCACCAGATGCCGCCCGCCAGCAGCTTCTCGTACTGCTTCACCGTGGTACTGGAAATCTCCACCCCTTTCACCCCCAGGTTGGACAGCAGCGCCTCATACACATCCCGCTTCTCGTTGAGCTTCACCGTCACCTTGTCGATGACCTTGTCGATGACCTTGTAGCTGCCCAACTCCTTGATCTTGGATTTGACCTTCTCGCCCTCGTCCGGGCGCACATAGTTCTCGGCCAGAATGCGCTTGACGTTCTCCATGCCCTCGCGAATCACCTCGGCGTCGTTCGAGGCGCAATACATGCCCAGCAAATACTCCAGCACATAGACCGGGACGTTCGCGCCCTCCTTGATCATCTTGGTGAGGTCTTTGCGCACCACCTTGCCGGCGAAGTGCTGGTTCAGCAGATCATCCAGGCTGGCATTCAGGTTGTCGGTCATGGCGCTACTCGTTTTCGTGTAAGTGAAGGGATCGGCCAGCGGCCGCGATGCGGTTGGCAGAACCACCGCCGCCCATGTAGCGCCGGCTTCCAGCCGGTTTCGTTCTTCAAATCAGACTTACGAGCCGGCTGGAAGCCGGCGCTACATGGCGGTGCATTCCGCAGCCCAATCGATGGGTTGGGGCGTACTTCCTGAAAGCCATCAGAAATCATTGGAAAAAGCCAGGTCGATGGTGAAAGCGATGCGGTCCACCTCCGCCCTGCTCTCCGCGTCGATCAACACCAGGGCGTAGTGCCGGCTCTTGTCGTAATGGCCCGCTTTCAGCATCAGCCGGGCGGTCTGCTTGCGATCTTCCATGCGGTCGGAATCGCTGGCGAAGGTGAGCGCCACTTCGTTGCTGATCGGCTCACCGCCTTCGCGGATGGAAACCAGCAGCGTGCGCGCCTGCACACGGTCGGAAACCGCGTCGTTCTGGATGAACTCGAAGCGCTGCATGTTGTTCACGATCTTGCGTGACGAGCCCAGCAGCGACACATCCACCTTGCGCGTCGCCGTCGCTTCCGCCGCCTTGCCTTCCAGTTCTTTCACCGTCACCACCGGCACCAGCACTTCCTGGGGCATCGCCCCGCCGTGGCTGAAGCGCGCGCCGCCGGTGAAGTGGAAGCGGTTGGCGCCCTTCGGCACCCAGAATTCCATGCCCGGATTCATCCGCGCCGTGACGGCGGTATCCCCGCGCCAGGCCTTGGTGCGCTCGTCGCCCTGCAATGACGAGCCAATCAGGTAGCGCTTCTTGGCGATCACCGCGCCGACGGGTTTCTCCTCCAGAGCGCTCTTGTCGAACGCCTCCAGCATGGAATCCTGATAGAGAAAACCATGGTCGGCGGTAACCAGAACCGTGGTGCCGTTCAGGCTGTTGACGATGAAGCGCACCAGCGCGCCCAATTCGCGGATCGCCGTGCGTACCGCCGCGAACGTCTGCGACTCGGTCGAGGCCGAGTCTCCCACCGCGTCCACCACGTTGTGATAGACGTAGACCACCCGCCACGGCTTCACGAACTCGCGCCCCGCGTCCTTGTTCATGGCCAGCAGTTCCTCGGCCTTCACCGCCACCCCCGCATACTCGGCCAGAAGCTTGCCGCGCTGTTCCAGGCCCGCGCAGGGCTTGCCATCGACCAGCACCTCGCCACCTGGCTTGTAGCTCAGTTGCTCATGCGGCAGCAGCGCCGCCATGCCCAACGCGGTGTAGCTCGGTAGTACACCCAGCACGGCCCCCAAAGAAGCCTTGAAGCGGTACTTGCCATTCAACTCGTCCACCAACTCTGCCGCCGCCTCATAGCGGAAAGCATCGCTGATCAGCACGAACACCCGGGCGCGCGGCGCGCTCTCCAGCACCGGCCGAACATGCCGCTCGTAGAAGCGGTATTGGTTATCCAGGCCATACACCCGCCAATTGGCCAACAAGCCGGCATCCCCTTCGATGAAGCCGCCCCAGGCCGTGGCCAGCAAGGGCATGAACCAGCCGTTGTAGGTCGCCTCGATGTCGCCACGCAGCGCCTTCAACACATCCCAGTTGGCCAGTTCCACTACATCGGCCGCCTCATGGAAGTGCCGGTAAAGCTGGTCAAAGCGATACAGCCTGGTCAGATAAGCGTTCGCGGCGTCCACCGCCGACGGAAACTGAAAACCGCCGGGAAACTCGCCCTTGAGCACCGCCAGTTCCGCCGCCGCCTCGATGGCGTCATAGCCCGCGCGGAAAGCATTCGCCCCCGCCGCCTGGCGGGCCGTGCTCGCCCAATGGCCATCGCGACGGCGCCGCATCGCCTCGCGCAGCTCGGCCAGGCGGATGTCGGCGCCCTGCTTCAGCACGCGGTCGCGCCATTCGCGCAGGATGGCCTTTTCCACCTCCTCGAAGGTCATCGCATCCGCCAACGCTTCCGGCGTGAAGCCACCGAGATGGTCGCCGACTTTCAATTCAGCGGCCGCCCGCCGCGCCAGGGCGTCATAAGAAGAGGAAGCCGCCAGATGGTTGCGCCACTGACCGAGGAAAACCGAGGCGTTCACCGCCAGGCCGCGCAGGGGCAGGACGAAATGCCGCAACGCCTCCGGCAACTCCCCGCGCAAGGCCAGGGACAAATCGGTCACCAGCAGGCGGAACAGCAGATCCATCAAGCCCGGATGCGGTTGCACGTAGCCGAAAGTCCGCGCCATCAACTCCCAGAACGCCGCATCCAGTTCCAGCGCCTCGATGTCCTGCCAGACCTTCACTGAATTGAACAGATCGGCGCCTTCGTCGGAAGCCAGGGCCACGAACAGCCGGGTAAGAATCGCGAAAGCGTCCGGTTGCTCCGCCCGCGCCACCACCGCCAGCATTTTCAAATCCAGGTCTGCTTCCGTGTCCTGGGGCGCCACCCACTTGCGTAAACGTTCCACCCGCTCCTTGGCGCGCAGGAACTTCAACCGCGCGGACAGATGGGCGCGCATCGCCTGATTCGCCAGGCCCAGTTCATCGAGCAGGATGGAAGCCGTGTCGGCGCGGAAGGAACGCCCGTAGAGGCGAATGTCCAGCAGCCAATCCTTCTCCGGTTCGGGTTCTTCGAACGGGGCGTAGACCAGATAACGGCCGGTTCCTTGCCCGGCTTCGATGCATATCTTGGCTTCCAGGGCGCCCATCTGGTCCAGGCGCAACAACTCGACGCCCTCCAGTTCCAGGCCCGCCAGATCGGCCTCGAACTCGTGCGCGGCGTCGTGCCACAACACCACCCGTGCACCTTCGGTATTGAACAGGCGGTTCAAGCCTTGGATAACCTGGGACTGCATCACTGCATCAACCCCATGTGTTGCCATACGAAAATCAGGTCATCCGGCACCGAACGGGTCTTGAACAGCGCCAGGCGGCGCCCCCTGGCCGGCTTCTGCCCGAGCAACTTATCCAGTTCACGATGCACGACCTGTGGATAGAAGTTCTTGGCATACAGCCAGCGAGCAAACAATGTTTGCTCGTCGAGTGCCTGTACTTCGGCAAGCCGTGTCTGGAATTCGGCGAAAACCTTCTGCGCATCGAGAAAGTCATGCCAGGACTTCAGCGCCTCCAGGAGCCTGCCATCATCCGGTATTCGATTGCTGTCCAGAACCCCATCCTTGAAACCCAGCGCGCGCAGCTTGCCCCAAAGCGGATTGATCACATGCCACAACGCGGCATGTCGCACCCAGCGTGCCTTCTCCAGCAACAAGGCATTGCGCAGCGTTTCTTCCCCGCCGGGCACCTTCAACCGCTGTTTTTCTGGGAATGCCGCCCACAATTCGGCTGGGTCGATCAGATAACTCTCCAAACAAAACCGGGGAAGCACCAACAGATTGGGGGTATCCCTCTGGCGTTGTGTCAGTTCGTCAGAAGTCCACTCGTCACGATCAACCAACCCTAACCAATCCGGCTCCGCCTTCAGGATGCCTTGCACCAGCTTCTTATTGCCCGCGTGGGCCAATGCCCAACTCAATTCCCAATCAGGGAATTTGCGCGCCAGAAAAATCCAGAAGGCATCCACATCGTCTGAGCCTTCCAGAATCAGAACCCGTTTCCCAGTGAGGTACTTGCAAAACCCCGATTCCGTGTCTGATTTTTCGCATTTCGGGGCGAAATACGAGGTGCGGGCGCGCCATTTCTGGCAAGATGAAGTTCTCTAAAAGTCATCGAACGCCCGCCAAATGGATACTATTTCACGCGAACTGATCATGCAACGGTGGAACGTGATTCAACACGAACTGATCCCCGAACTGAGAAACGATGTGGGTCCGTTGACGCCGAAGCTGGAGAAAGTCATTCATATCCTGGAATGGGTGCGTATCGAAGAATTCATCGGTATCGGGTGGTGCGGTGTGGGCCGCCATCCGCATGAACGCGCTTGGCTGGCGAACGCCTTTGTCGCCAAGGCCGTGCTGGGACTGGCAACCACGGCGGCACTGATCGAGCGCCTGACCATAGACCGCGCCCTGCGGCGCATCTGTGGCTTCCCGATGTGCAAGAAGTTGCCCTCCGAATCGACCTTCTCGCGCGCCTTTGATGAGTTCGCCGAAGGAAAGCTGGCGGAACGCGTCCATGAGGCGCTCATCGAGGCGCACCTTGGCGACGAATTGATTGGCCACATCAGCCGGGATGGCACGGCCATCGAGGCGCGCGAGCGCCCGAAACGGGCTGCGACCGAGACGCCCGAGGCTTTGGCCCCATCCGATCTGCTCTCCACCCAAACCAAGACTGTGGCGCCCGTCACGCCGGCACCGGCGAAGCGGCGGGGACGCCCGCGACGTGGTGAGAAACGCGCTCCAGCCAAGGAGTCGCCCATTCATCGCCAACGCCAGCAGACCCTGGCGCAAATGATGGCCGACATTCCAACGGACTGCGATCGCGGCACGAAGTGCAATGCCCAGGGCTACAAAATCAGTTGGAACGGCTACAAACTGCACCTCGATACCGCCGACTGTGGCGTGCCCATCTCGGCGCTGCTGTCTTCTGCCTCGATGCACGATAGCCGCGCGGCGATTCCCTTGTCGCTGATCAGCGACAAGCGAGTGACCAGCCTCTACGACGTGATGGATGCGGCCTATTGCAGCAAAGAGTTGCATGAGCACTGCCGTAGCCTCGGCCATGTCCCCTTGATTGACCACAATCCGCGTGGTGGCGAGAAAGAAGCATTCGAGCCTGCCGACGCGGTTCGTTACAACGAGCGCACCGTCGCCGAACGCAGCAACGCCAGGCTCAAGGATGAATTCGGCGGCAACAATCTCCGGGTCAAAGGCGCCCTCAAGGTGATGGGCCACCTGATGTTTGGCATCCTGGCCTTGTCCGCCGATCAGTTGATGCGATTGCGACAATGACCGCCTCCTCCATCCCGTTTCAAAACACCATGCATCTGCCGATGCAGGGAAACCCTTGCACAAGACCATGAATAACAGACCGTCAGGATAAGAATTCCGCCGAAGCTGGCCCAGTAGCATCAAAAAATCGCCTCGGAATAGGCGAGTTTTCCGGTCGGGCATTTTGCGGCGGAGAGTTTTGCAAGAGGCTCGGCTGTATCTGGAGATTATGGAACAATTCGAGGATCACGCCATCGCCCTGAAGGCGGCGGATCGACTGGCCGGCATGAAGGATGTGGAAGCGGTGGAGCGATCCAATTACGCCACCCGCCGCGCGGTGGAACAGTCGGAAGCGGAAACGCAGCGTTCCATCCGCCAGGCCAACCGGGATGCCGAAAATCGTGGAGAACAAGACAAGCGCGAGTTTTGCCGGGGCAAAAACGCCTGTTTCAACTCCTGTAGTTATGGCGGTTCATACAGCAACAGTTGTGATCAGTCCTGCCGCTCCAAGTATTCGATGTGTAATTGACCCTATGCGCTCAACCCATCCTACCGGGCTACGGATGTTGATGAACCGGCTACCCACAACATGCTTTATCTGAACACCAATCACCTGAAACGCTGTATCGAAACCCTGGAGATGTCGCTTCGGCTCTACCACAAGGCCGAGGGTGACAGCGTGGATCAGGAGGTATTTCGCAACGCGGTGGTGAAGGGCTATGAACTGGCGCAGGAAACCGCGTTCAAGTTGCTGCGCAAGGCATTGAAGGAATACGGCTACGGCGGCCAGAAGCTCAACAGCCTGGTGGTGCGCGAGGTGTTGCGCCTGGCGGCGCAGCATGGGTTGATGACGCTGGAGGAGGTGGAGCGCTGGTTCGCTTATCGCGCCAATCGCAACAACACCGCCCACGACTATGGCGAGGGTTTCGCTAAGGAGACCCTGACACTCCTACCGGAATTCATGGCGGACATCGCTCACCTCGCGGAAGTGCTGGACGCGCACTTCGGGGCGGACCATGCCGGAACGTGATCTCGCCACACTGCGCCTGCCACCGCGTTATCTGGAAATGGTGCGGCGGATATTGCGCGAACACCTGCCCCAAGCTGAAGTCTGGGCTTATGGCAGCCGGGTCAACGGCGACAGTTACGATGCCAGCGACCTCGATCTGGTGGTGCGCAACCCGGATGACTTGAAGCGCGAGACGGCGCGCTGGTGGGCGTTGACGGAAGCGTTCGAGGAGAGCGATCTGCCGATACAGGTGCAGATCGTGGATTGGGCAAGGATACCGGCCTCGTTTCATGATGAAATCGAGGCGGCTTATGTTGTGGTGCAACACAAATTGGATGCCATGACGTAGGAGCGGGCTCGCCCGCGATAGCAACGGTTGCTATCGC